>NZ_WPZE01000019.1:2500-6193 GCF_013031225.1 Ruegeria sp. HKCCD7221 | reverse complement strand
AAGTGGTTGCGGGAGCAGGATTTGAACCTGCGACCTTCAGGTTATGAGCCTGACGAGCTACCGGGCTGCTCCATCCCGCGACACTTTGGTTTGGTCTACCGCCTATTGGGCTATTTGAGACCGGGTAGTGTTCTGCTGATCGTTTAGAGAGGTTTGTTGGGCTTTTACTAGGTTTGGCGGTGACCTACTCTCCCGGGGCTTAAGCCCAAGTACCATTGGCGCGGCAGTGCTTAACTTCCGGGTTCGGGATGGGACCGGGTGTTTCACTTGCGCTATGACCACCAAACCGAGGAAAAGCCCATGTCGACTTTCTTGCTGTGCAAGAAAGCGACAGGTGGCAGGCAGCGTCTTTTGCTTGCAAAAGGCGCGTTGCCACTCGGTTGTGTTTTCAATCAACACCGTCGCTCTTTTTGCTTTTGCAAAAAAGCGACGAAGTTATCCATGTTCAAGGTGTGTATGCTTTGGTCTTGTCTTTCCATTACTGGATCAAATCAAGCCTATCGGGCGATTAGTACCGGTCAACTGAACGCATTACTGCGCTTACATCTCCGGCCTATTGACGTGGTGGTCTTCCACGGCCCTCAGGGAGACCTTGTTTTGAGGGGGGCTTCCCGCTTAGATGCCTTCAGCGGTTATCCTGTCCGATCATAGCTACCCAGCACTGCCGTTGGCACGACAACTGGTCCACCAGTGGATCGTTCACCCCGGTCCTCTCGTACTAGGGGCAACTCCTCTCAAGTCTCCTACACCCACGGCAGATAGGGACCGAACTGTCTCACGACGTTCTAAACCCAGCTCACGTACCTCTTTAAACGGCGAACAGCCGTACCCTTGGGACCTGCTCCAGCCCCAGGATGAGATGAGCCGACATCGAGGTGCCAAACACTGCCGTCGATATGGACTCTTGGGCAGTATCAGCCTGTTATCCCCGGCGTACCTTTTATCCGTTGAGCGATGGCCCTTCCACTCGGGACCACCGGATCACTATGGCCGTCTTTCGACTCTGCTCGACTTGTCAGTCTCGCAGTCAGGCTGGCTTCTGCCATTGCACTCAACGAGCGATTTCCGACCGCTCTGAGCCAACCTTCGCGCGCCTCCGTTACGCTTTAGGAGGCGACCGCCCCAGTCAAACTACCCGCCACGCAGGGTCCCGGATCCGGATAACGGACCGCGGTTAGACATCAAGAGTGCGAAGGGTGGTATCTCAAGGGAGGCTCCACAAGAACTTGCGTTCCTGCTTCAAAGCCTACCACCTATCCTGCACATCACAATCCTGATGCCAGTGCGAAGCTGTAGTAAAGGTGCACGGGGTCTTTCCGTCTAACCGCGGGAAGCCTGCATCTTGACAGGCAATTCAATTTCGCTGAGTCGATGTTGGAGACAGCGGGGAAGTCGTTACGCCATTCGTGCAGGTCGGAACTTACCCGACAAGGAATTTCGCTACCTTAGGACCGTTATAGTTACGGCCGCCGTTTACCTGGGCTTCAATTCAAGGCTCTCACCTCTCCTTTTAACCTTCAGGCACCGGGCAGGCGTCAGACCCTATACGTCGTCTTGCGACTTCGCAGAGCCCTGTGTTTTTAATAAACAGTCGCCACCCCCTGGTTTGTGCCCCCAGCCCCTAGTTGCCTAGGAACCGGGCCTCCTTCTCGCGAACTTACGGAGGTATTTTGCCGAGTTCCTTCAACATCGTTCTCTCAAGCGCCTTGGTATGCTCTACCAGTCCACCTGTGTCGGTTTAGGGTACGGTCTGATGGAGGGCTATTTCCAGGAACTGCTCAGCAGCCCAACCAATCCGATAAGGCTGAACTACATCCGCAATCCGTCACATCCTCCTGGCCTAGGAATATTAACCTAGTTCCCATCGCCTACGCCTTTCGGCCTCGGCTTAGGGGCCGGCTTACCCTGCTCAGATTAGCTTTAAGCAGGAACCCTTGGACTTTCGGCGAGAGTGTCTCTCACACTCTTTGTCGCTACTCATGTCATCATTCTCACTAGTGATCTCTCCACCGGATCCCTCACAGGCCGGCTTCATCGAAAGATCCTCGCCTCCAATATCCCCGAAGGGATCAAGGAGGCATGGATCTATGTCACACTACGCTCTGCTACCGATGCTTACGCATCCCTAGACTTCGGCTCATGGCTTGAGCCCCGTTACATCTTCGCCGCAGGACAACTTATTTAGACCAGTGAGCTGTTACGCTATCTTTAAAGGATGGCTGCTTCTAAGCCAACCTCCTGGTTGTTTTGGTCGTCCCACCTGCTTTCCCACTTAGCCATGAATTGGGGGCCTTAGTCGTAGGTCAGGGTTGTTTCCCTCTCCACTACGGACGTTAGCATCCGCAGTGTGTCTGCCATCTAGTACTCCCGGGTATTCGGAGTTTGGTTAGGATCAGTAAGCCTGTGGGGCCCCATTACCCATCCAGTGCTCTACCCCCCGGGGTATTCGGATGACGCTCTACCTAAATAGATTTCGCAGAGAACCAGCTATCTCCGAGTTTGATTGGCCTTTCACCCCTAGGCACAGCTCATCCCGATCCTTTTCAACGGATGTGGGTTCGGTCCTCCAGTAAGTGTTACCTTACCTTCAACCTGGCCATGCCTAGATCACTCGGTTTCGGGTCTGATCCCACGAACTCATGCGCCCTATTAAGACTCGCTTTCGCTACGCCTACACCTAACGGCTTAAGCTTGCTCGTGAGACCAAGTCGATGACCCATTATACAAAAGGTACGCCGTCAGCTCGCAAGGAGCCTCCGACTGATTGTAGGCGTTCGGTTTCAGGTACTGTTTCACTCCCCTCGTCGGGGTGCTTTTCACCTTTCCCTCACGGTACTGGTTCGCTATCGGTCAGCAAGGAGTACTTAGCCTTCGAAGGTGGTCCTCCGATCTTCAGACAGAATTTCACGTGTTCCGCCCTACTTAATACGTCCATCAAAGCTTCCTATACGGGGCTGTCACCCGCTATGGCCACGCTTCCCAACGTGTTCTAGTCACTCATCTGGCTCGGCTGGTCCCCGTTCGCTCGCCGCTACTAGGGGAGTATCAATTGATTTCCTTTCCTCCGGGTACTTAGATGTTTCAGTTCCCCGGGTTTGCTCTTAAAACCCTATGTATTCAGGTCTTAAGTACTTGGTTAAGCAACATATTGATTAGCAAAACTAACAATATGAAGCTTTCAAGTGGGTTGCCCCATTCAGAAATCCATGGATCAAAGCTTATTCTCAGCTCCCCATGGCTTATCGCAGAGTATCACGTCTTTCATCGCCTCTTGCTGCCAAGGCATTCACCAAACGCCCTTCTCGCGCTTGATTTGATCCAGAAAGAGAAAGACACATGATAGTGTGCTACCGCCTATTCGGCTACTTGAGCACAAGTATGTCGATCGCGATCATCCAGCTGGTAACTAAAGATGATCTTTCTTCTGAACCAAAAGCATACTTTCCCGCCTTCCATCCTGGAACCCGCGCTGCCGATGTCGGTCGGCCCCACGCAGAGGATAGAAGACAATGCATGATCGTCAGATCATGCGGGTTAGTGTACTTGACTTGGACAACTCTGTTCGTTTCAGCCGCGATAGTCGTGGACAGGCGAGGAAACACCCGTGTCACAACCCGCTCACCCGAAGATGAGAACGACTGAGATCTACGCCACACTCGGCGCGATCAAACAGTGTTGATTGATTTCTCTCTA
>NZ_WPZE01000018.1:0-11423 GCF_013031225.1 Ruegeria sp. HKCCD7221 | reverse complement strand
GTCGGGCCAAATTCTGACTCGAGTTTACACCAATTGTGAGTTTTTCAACAATATCTGCGCATTGCTGTCATTGGGGAATCGCGCAGCATCGGTCAAAGTGGACTCCGAAGTAGACAGTCGCCGCACTCGGTGTGAGCGACTGCTATATGGGACGAAACAGCCGTTCGCTGCGTTTGCACCAATGTCCGTTCATCATGGCTCAACGGCTCAAAGTAGCATGGACATCTCGTGCCAAGTCATTCCTCCATGATCAGAGGTTGATGGATGAAGATAGCTGTAGCCAAATCTCTGATAAAGCGGGACGTGATGCTCTTTGCACATGAGGTAGATCGCGGATTTGTCCATATTCCTCATGCAGTCGACGAATTCAGTCATCAATGCCCGCGACAGGCCTGTTCCCTGATGCTCAGGATCAACAACGACGGACATAATAACAACATTTGGCGCGTCGGGGTCATGCCCCACAAGCTCCTTGAACTCCTCGTCTGACATTTCGACTTCATGGGCACATCCGCAATTGATAAAGCCAGCGATCTCGCCTCGTTCCTCAAGAATCAGGAAACCATCGGGATAGACCTCGATCCTCTTGGATATCTTTTCGAGGGTTGCTGCTTCGTCGCCTTCATAGGCAGCAGTTTCGATCTCAAAGCAACGCTGTGCGTCGGATTGTCGGGCATTTCGGAACTTGCTCATGCATTTACAATATGCGCGTTGGGTCAAGTTGCATAGTCGCCCTTGGTTGCGCTGACAGCATCCGGCAATTTGGGCTCTCACCGGCCCAATGCTTACGCGGCGATGCCGTTGCGGCGGGCTGACCGAGACCAGTCATCTGTGATTTTCGCCAGCCACATGAATTTTCTATGGCAAAACAGAGTAGCGAACCTTGGACAGCATTGAGCCGACCTTTGTGCGGCTGGCGGCGAATCTTGAAGGTGATCCCAAAGCGGAACTGGAAGTTTTCAGTGTCAACTTGAAGGATCAATTCACCAAGATCTAAGCGATTGTCAGCGTTGCTTTTTTGTGTTCGGCCGATACAAAAAAGCCAAGTTTTTCTCAAAGCAATATGGGGTTATGCCGAAGAAATGTTGCTTTTTCACAATGGCTTGATGATTTGAAGCCACCTTGAAAAACAAAGCCTCTGTGCCGACGGCAACGACAATCCAGACGAAATATCCCTTATCCGGTGTGCTTTCTCCCGCCCTGTACGTCATCTGAATAGAACCATTCGTCGGGATATGGATACCACCAGCCCGCCTCCTTCGCCTTCGGGTCAATCACGACCATCTTGGGCCGTCTGAAAGCCTCGAGGCCTTGAAGGCCTAGCGTGCGCCCAAGTCCGGAATTCTTGACGCCGCCAAAAGGCAAGGCATCGTTGTCCACTAGCGGGTTGTTGACCCAGACCATCCCCACCTGTAGTTCGTTCACCCCCCGAAATGCCTCGTCCAGGTCGCCGGTAAACAGGCATCCGCCAAGACCGAACTGTGACGCGTTGGCCAATTCAAGCGCTTGGTCAAAGTCGCTCACCCGAATGACCGAGGCGACTGGCCCAAAGACCTCTTCCTGAGTTAGCGCCATGTCCGTCGTCACGCCGGTTAGGATCGTTGGTGCGAAGAACCAACCCGGCCCGGCGTCATCCGGAATACCGCCTCCTACCTCGACCACCGCGCCTTTCTCAGTTGCATCGCGCACCAGACGCTCGACCTTGTTGCGCGCCTCCTTGGAGGCCAAAGGTCCGATTTCCGCCACCCCCATGCCGTCGCCGATGCGTAGTTTCCGGGTTCGGGCCACGAATTCATCGACAAAATCGTCGTACACGTCATCCACCACAAAAATCCGTTCAGACGATGTACAAACCTGGCCCGACTGCAAAAAAGCAGCGGTAACTGCCCCGGCAGCAGCGACCGCGATATCGGCATGTTTACTGACGATCAGTGGATCGCTTCCCCCAGCCTCGATCACTGCGGGTTTCAAGTTCTCTGCTGCGGCCACTGCGACTGCACGACCTGTCGGCACGGACCCTGTAAAGGCGACCACATGGGTTTTGGGGCTGGCAATCAGCTGTTTGCCCACGTCTGCCCCACCCGGCAGGCAAGCAATCAGGTCTTGGGGCAACGCCCGAAAAAACTCCATGAACGCCATCGTGCACAAAGTTCCTGCGGGTGAGGCTTTCAAAACTACACCGTTACCTGCCGCAAGTGATGCGGCCATCGACCAGCTGCCAAGAATGAGGGGGAAATTGTACGGAACCACATGCACGGACACCCCGTAGGGCTCGTATGTCTGATACTGAAAAGATCCGGTTTGCATCGTGCCGGCGATCTTGCCCGCGTCATTGCGCGCCATCTCGGCATAGTAGCGGAAAACCGGCGGGATGTTCGCAATCTCGCCAATCGATTCAGGGTAAGGTTTGCCCGTTTCCAATGTCATCAAGCGGGCGATCTCAGTCATATCGCCGCTTTCGATGTCGTTGGCGATCTGGTGCAATACCCGCGCGCGAGATTTGCAGTCCATCGCAGACCACCTCCTTTGCGCCGCATTGACCCGGTCCAGAACCTGGTTCACGATCTGCGGCGACGGCTCACCAAAAACCCCGACGGGCTGCAAGGTAGACGGGTTGACCAGAGTGGTCCCACCACCCTCCAATGGCACATGCTTGGGGTTGAGGTAGTAGGTAGATTTGAACGGGTCACGCATTGGGCAGCCCCCTTGTTTGACAGGCATTGCGCCGTTAGCGGATCATGTACACTTTCTTGACCGTCTCGTGGACAGTGCAAACGCCTTTCCAGTCCTGCGGAAAAAAGGCCGCCGTATCGGGCGTAATCTCAATTACCTCGCCGCTTTCATGGACATAGGTACAGCGGCCTTCCAGAAAGTGGCAGAACTCGTCCTTGGTGACGTGACATTCCCACTTACCGGGAGTGCAGACCCAAAGGCCGCATTCGGACTGGCCGTCAGGCCCCTTGTGGATCAGCTTTCCCGAGGTGCGGGATTGCCCTTCAATCATCGTCGGGATTACCCCCCAATCGACAAGATCAGTCTGCTGGAGCGGGTTTTGCATACGTGGCGTGGTCATGATTCAGGTTCGCGATCCGTTAGGTAGTAGGTGTTGCGCAGTGTTTCCTCGACCGTGCATTCCCCTACCCAACCGGCGGGGAATAGTACGGCCGTTCCGGGCGTAACTTCGATGCTTTCGCCTGCATCCGACCGATAGACCGCGCGGCCCTGCACAAAATAGCAGAACTCGTCACGCGGAATCGTTAGGCGCCAGCGCCCTGGAGTACAGACCCATGCGCCGATCTCCGGTCGGTTGTCAGGACCCTTGTGAACCAGCATACCCGATGAATGAGACTGGCCTTCGATCATGTCCGGCTGTAGCCCCCAGTCCGTGAGGTCGGTGCGAGTCGAGATTTCGGAAAGATGCGTGGCGCTGCTCATTCCGCGGCTTTCAGGATGTCGTCGAGAATGCCGGCTGCCTTGGTCGGGCCATGCCGTGACTGCATATGAGCAGAGGTTGCCGCCATCTTCGCCTGCATTCCTGGATCGTTGATACATTTGTCGAGGGCAATAGCCAATTCATCATCGGTCCAGTCGTATCGGTGAAACCCGAACCCGTGGCCAGTTTCCTGAACACGAGTGGCGTTATCGTGGCCGTCCCAGACATAGGGCATAATGATTGCCGCTTTGCCGAAATACAGGCACTCGGTGAACGAGTTGTTACCGCCATGATGTATCACCGCGTCAACCTGCGGAATTACCGAAGGCTGGGGATACCAACTTTGTATGTGCACGTTGTCAGGAGTTTCTGTGTATTCATCCATGTAATCCCCGACATTTACGAGCGCCCGGTAGGGCAGCCTGGAAATGGTCGAAATGATCCTTTTTAGCAGGTCGGTGTCGCCTGCACCAAGTGACCCGAAAGATACATAGAGAAGTGGTTTGTCATTGTTGGACTTAAACGTTGGCACCTCAAAGGATTCTTCTTCGCGTACGCAACCTTCAAGATACTGGAACCGGTTTGGGTCCAGCGGGTTCTGTCGTTCGTACTTTGCAGGCTCGGGATAAAGCAGAAGGTTCATTGTGGGCGACGCTTCGAAAAACTCTCCGATCGGATAGGCCTCTTCGTTGCATCTGGCCAGGAACGCATTGTAGTCGTCGTGGATCGGCTTGATCACCTCGTGGAATTTAGCCTCATAGGCCGCCATGCCCTCGCGGTCATCCACCCGGCAGCCTGACAAGTGCGGCGGCACAATCGGGTCAGGGATTTCGTTTTCGGAACATGAGATGATCCGCACCCACGGTACGCCGAACTGCTTGATAGCCGGGAACATAATGACATTATCCACGCAGATCATATCTGGTTTGATTTTTGCCAGTACATCGGGCAGATCTTTTTGCGCCCATTTTGCGCTGTCGACGATCGCCTCCCAGCAATCCTTGACGTAGTTATCGATCTGGTCAATCGGGGCTTTGCGAAAATTTGGGATGTGACCGTTGATGAAATCCTCCCAGAACTTTGCCATCGCCTCGGGTTCCATCGGCTCGGACAGGGCAACAGGATGCGCCTCAAACCCATAACCTTCATATACCTCGACAAAGCCGGGATCGCTTAGAAATACAGCCTTATGGCCCAGTTTCTCGCAGGCCTGCGCGATGCCAACCGAATTCAGCGCAGGGCCAAAGGCAGCTTCGGGGAAGAAGGCGATGGTTTTCTGTGACATTGTAGGTCTCCCGTTAGATATGGCTTAGCAGTTGGGTAGGATGCGGGAATGTTTCGCGTCCCATACGCAGTAGACATCCTGACCCGGCTGGATACATTCACGGTCGGCTTGGCCGGCTGGAACGCGGGCGGACAGGGTGCTCCTCCCGCCGCGAACACGCACATGCACACCCAGGTCTGACCCGTGATAGGCGACTTCTTCGACAGTGCCGGGAAGGCAGTTGCGCCCATCTTGAGGGGCGGTCTGCATCAGGCTGACCCGTTCCGGGCGCACAGCAATCGTGGCGGCACCGCGCAGCTCGGAAACGCCCCTCAGCATTCCCGCCCCGTCGACATCGACACCGCCATCCACGGCGTTACCATTCAGGAAGTTCATCACGCCGATAAAATCTGCAACAAAGCGCGATCCGGGGTGTTCGTAGAGCTCGTGAGGAGTACCGACCTGCGCCAGCTTACCATCATGCAAGACCGCGATCCGGTCGGCCATGACCAAGGCCTCTTCCTGGTCATGGGTCACAATTAGAAATGTAATCCCCACCTCGTGTTGCAACCGTTTGAGCTCCAGCTGCATCTCTTCTCGTAGTTTCTTGTCAAGAGCTGAAAGGGGCTCATCCAGCAACAGGACTTTTGGCCTTTTGACCAGCGCGCGCGCCAAAGCAACCCGCTGTCGCTGCCCACCAGAAAGCTGATCCGGCTTGCGCCCGGCAAACCCCGAAAGTTTCGCACTTTCCAGAACCTCAGCTACTCTCGTGGCAATTTCGTCCTTAGGCAATTTCTCCATTTCTAACCCATAGGCGATGTTTTTTTCGACGCTCATGTGCGGAAACAAGGCATAGGATTGGAACATCAGATTCAGGGGCCGCCTGCTGGGACGTATGTTTGTCACGTTCTGCCCGGCAACGATAACCTGTCCTTCCTGTGGCGTTTCGAAGCCCGCCAGCGTCCGCAATAGTGTGGTCTTGCCGCAGCCCGATGGGCCCAAAAGTGCAAAGAACTCGTTATCGCGAATATCCAGTGAAACATTGTCGATCGCGGTCACCAAACCGTATCGCTTGGTTATATTCCTGAGTTGAACCCCTTGGTTCATCGGCTGAAAACCTCTTTGTCGGTACGCTGTGCGAAGAAGACCAGCGTGAATGAAACGAACATGACGATGGTAGCCATCGCATTGATTTCCGGCGTGACGCCAAATCGGATCATTGCGTAAATCTGCATCGGCAACGTGGTCGAGGATTGCCCAGCACCGGCGGTAAAGAAGGCAATAATGAATTCGTCCACAGACAGGGTGAAAGACAACAGCGCCCCGGCGATAACCCCCGGCGCGATGGCGGGCAGCAGGATGCGGCGAAAGGTGGTGAATTCGCTGGCCCCAAGGTCGGCACTGGCCTCAAGTATCGAATGGTCGAAATTGCGCATCCGCGTACGCACCACGGCGACAACAAAGGCTATGTTAAATACGACATGGCTGAGGATGATCGAATGAAGCCCCAGCGTCATGTTGAGTAGGGTGAAAAAGGACAAGAGCGCGATGGCCAGAACTATGTCGGGGATGATCATCGGTGCGAACAGAACCGCGTCTAGAACTGAAGAATTATGCCGTGTCTCGACACCGACCGCCAAAAGCGTGCCGAATATTGTCGCCAGAACGGTCGAGATTAAGGCCACGATTAGCGTGTTGCGCGCCGCCGACAGTATTGGATCCGCGGTAAACAACTTGCCGTACCATTCCAACGAAAACCCGGTCCATACAGTTGGAAGTCCGGCCCGGTTAAAGCTTAACGCCATGAGCACAAGGATCGGCACATAGAGAAAGGTGTAAAACAAAACCAGGTGCAGCTTCAGGCCCATGTTGGATCGGTCCCGCATCAGTCCTGCCCTCTCTGTCCCGCTGCGCGATTGGCCAATACCGCCTGTGCGAACAAAAGCCCCATCATAATCGCAATCAGGAACATCGACAGCGTTGCTCCGAACGGCCAGTCGCGGGCGCTCAGGAACTGGTCATAGATCAGGTTTCCAACCATCTGAAGTCGCCCGCCACCAAGCAAATCGGGCGTAATGAAATTGCCGATCGACAATACAAAAACAAAGACACCACCTGCCGCAATGCCGGGAACGGTCTGTGGCAGTATCACCCGGTGGAAAGTGGTCCAAGCGGGAGCTCCAAGATCTTCCGAGGCTTCTATGGTTTCGACATTTATGCGGTTCAGCGACGAATAGATCGCCAGAACCACAAAGGGGGTGTAGTTGTAGACAAGCCCAACGATCACCGCGAAATTGTTATAAAGTAGAGACAGCGGCTCATCGATCAAGCCTGCCCCCTGGAGAGTATTATTGATCAAGCCCTCGCGGTTAAGCATCACGATCCAGGCGTAAGTGCGGATTAGGTAGTTGGACCAGAACGGCAGGATCACCAAGATCAGCAAACCGGTCTGCCAACGGCGCGGCGCCAGCGTGATGGCATAGGCCGCCGGATAGGCGATCAGGATCGCGATTATCGTGGTCAGAAATGCGATCTTGGCTGAGCGTAAGAAGATCCCGAGGTAAAGAGGATCGGTGGCCCGCACAAAATTCTCAAACGTAAAGACGTGGTCGATACCGCCATAGATACCGCGTTCAAAGAACGCATAGGTAAAAATAAGGCCACACGGCACCACCATAAGAAGCGCAAGCCAGCCCAGGCCCGGCCCCAGCAAGATCACCGATTTCAGTCGATTGGTCATATACTTGGCAATCTGTGGAGTGATGTCGTACAGGCCCGACCCTTTGTTCGGGTCGGGTTTTGCTCAGGGTTTGATCACTTACTGTGCGGCCATGATTTCGGTCACGGTCCGTGCAAAGGGTTTCTGGCCATTGCCGAGATCGCGCAACTGCTCGTACTTGGTAAGGTCTGCAGGCGACATTCCCATATTCGGGAAGGTTTCGATTAAGGACGGGTCCAGCGCCTCCATCGCAGCCTTGTTCGGCGTTTTGTAAAGGATATTGCTGGCAACCCAGACACCGACGTCCGCGCCCAAGACATAGTTCACAAAGGCATGCGCCGCATCTTTGTTTTCAGATGCATCCGCGATGACTAGCGCATCCACCCACAGATCCGATCCTTCTGATGGTATCGTGTACTTGATGTCCGCGTTTTCACCGATGCCGTAGTTGCACCAGCCATCCCAGGCGTGAACCATCGTTGCCTCGCCCGATACCAACTTCAGATAAAAAGTTGCGTCGTCGTAGGCCAGCAGATCCTGCTTCGCCGCAACCAGCAGGTCCTTTGCAGCCGCCAACGTCTCATCCGACGTATCGTTCAGCGACTTTCCGAGGGCTAGCGCAGCAGCCCCCATCAGCCAGCGATCCGTCGAGAGCATTGTCACTTTGCCTTTGAGGTCGTCAGAGGGTTTGAGCAGATCGTTCCACGAAGTTGGCTCTGGCATCAGGTCTGACCGGTAGCATAAGCCCGTCGTGCCCCAAGCGTATGGCATTGAATAGTTGTTGCCCGGATCATGGGCTAGTTCTTTAGCTTCGTCATACAGGTTAGAGGCATTCGGAACCTTGTCGTGGTCGATTGCAGCCACCAGCCCCAGGTTGTTTAACGCCTCGGCAAAAGGCGACGAGACGAAAAGAACGTCGTAGCCCTTTCCTCCACCGGCTACGACCTTGCCCATGATTTCTTCGTTAGTGCCATGCACCGAGAGCTCGGCCTCGATACCGGTTTCCATGGTGAAATTCTCCAGCAGGTCCGGCGGCATGTAGCCGTCCCAGTTCGAGATCACGATTTTTTCTGCTTGGGCCGCTCCGGCGAATGCGCTGAGTGCGCAGGCCGCCCCGGCGGTGAGCCAAGCAAATGGCAAACGGAACGAATTGGTGAACTTGTTGGTCATGTCTTCCTCCCTTGACATCCGCGCTCGCTTCTGGGGCGAGATATATGATGCAATCACGGTATTTTTTGATGAAATAAAACTCAACAATTTTTTGAATCATTTTTGTATGGCCCGGAGAAGCCATTTAAGATACCGTTTTTATTGTATATTAACTGAGTATGACGAAAGCCGTCTTCTTATGTCACCAAGCAAATACTTGAAACTTGCTCAAAAAATACTGGATGTTGCGATGGATCTCGATTTGCATCAGGGCGACAGACTGGTGGAAAAAACCCTTGCTGATTCGTGCAGCGTCTCTCGCACTCCGATTAGATCCGCATTGAGGCTGCTGGAAAAGGAGGGGATGGCACGCAAAGCGGCAGAAGGCGGGTTTGTCCTAGAATGCGAACCCGAAAAGGGGCATTCGATACTCAACCAGCATGCGGTCGGAGCAGGTGTGGATCTCGCTGGTGCCATCCTACGAGATCGCGGCGCCCGACGCCTGGACGGTGCCATCAATGTCACAGACCTGATCCGCAGATATTCGGTTTCCCGCAGCGCTGCACAGCGTGCGCTCGAAGCCCTCCTGGCCCAAGGCGTGATTCAGAAAGCCGAAGGTCAATCCTGGGTTTTTACGCGCATGCCGGGAGACCGCTCCGGACGAATAGAGAGCTACGAATTTCGTCTGATACTGGAACCGCAGGCCATTCTGTCCGACGGTTTCAAGTTGGACACCAAGCGCGCCGATCTGGTCCGCAGCCAGACCGAAGCGCTTCTGGCGCAGTCGGAAAACTCTTTCAATAGCCAGGATTTCCAGGACGCGGATCTTGCCTTTCACAAGCTCATCGCTCGATCGTCCGGAAACCAGTATCTAGCTTCTGTTCTCATGGCCCATCATGGGTTGCGCCACCTGCCAGGCGGATCATTCGGTATGATCGACTTTCGGATGAGGCAGGCGCTCGATGAACATCTGCGTATCCTTGATTTCATCGAACAGGATCATTTCGATCTTGCGGCGGATCAGATGAGGTTGCACTTGCGGCTTTCAATGCACCAAAGGCCCAGCGTCGCCAATCGTGGTGCTCCGGCGCTAGTCCAAGCAACCCGCGGGTCAATCCGGTGATTGAATGATGAACCGCAAGGAAGCACCCGTAATCGCGTTTTTCCCCGAAGCTAGTTTTGGGGCTGCACTGAATTGTGTGGGGATCGCCCAGGAACTGCGCGCAATGGGTGCACACCCCGTTTTCCTCACCCACGGTGGCTTTGGTGGCGTATTCGCAGATTACGGTTTTGACGAGTTCGCCGTCCCTGTTCAGTCAGAGTTGACAGAAGAGGAAACCCAGACCTACTGGCAGGAATTCCTGAGCCATCATCTGCCGCATTTTAACATGCATCCAACTGACCAACTGACCACCTATGTAGAGCCCGTTTGGAACGCAATCGTCGAGACAGCGGAATCGGTCGAACAGGGTTTGGAAACGGCGCTAGAGCGGATCAACCCAGATGTCGTCGTCCTCGACAACGTCATCATGTTCCCGGCCATCGTACGATCCGAGTGCCCATGGGTCAGGGTTATTTCTTGCGCGGAAACCGAGTTGCCAGACAACTGCCTACCGCCGTACCTGTCCGGTCTGCCGGCATCTGACGCTGCCGGGTGTGCGGCATTTCGAGACCAGTACTTGGAGACCCTTGGCCCAATTCATGCGCGCTACAACAAATTTCGCCAGGATAAGGGGCTTGAGCTATTGCCTGAAGGTGAGTTCCTAGAAACATCACCGCATCAAAACCTTCTTTTAGCGCCATCTATCATTCGCCATGATCGTGATCAGGTGCTGGACTCTGGACAATTCACCTTTCTCGAAGGCTGCGTTCGCCAGGAAGGTCCTTACCGTGTACCTCAAATGCCCCGTAACAACGGGCCTCTGGTGTACGTGAGTTTTGGCAGCCTCGGTGCAATGGATGTCTCATTCTTTGAAAGCCTGTTCGACGTATTCAAGACATTGGACATGCGTTTTCTGATCAATGTCGGCGCACAGATCGATGCCTATTCCAGAGTGCCGGACAATGTTCATCTGCAGGAATGGTTCCCGCAGCCTTCCGTGGTTGAACAATGCGATCTTTTTATTCACCACGGCGGCAACAACAGCTTTTGCGAAGCGCTGTATTTCGGGGTCCCGTCGCTAATCCTCCCCTATTGCTGGGACGGACATGACAACGCCCAGCGGGCAGTCGAAACCAGTGTCGGACTCAGGCTAAATCGATGGGATTGGACAACGGAGCAGTTGGAGAATGCGATTAACCAACTACTTGGGGATGCGGAGATGAAGTCCCGGCTGGCTGCGAACTCCGAGGTCATGCAGTTGAGAAAGTCGGTTCAGTTAGCTGCTCAGAAAATACTGGATTGTGTAAATCCTAATCGAATCTAGGATATTCCCGTCGGTCATCCGTTTTGTCATGAAGGATGGAAGGGTGCATCGCAATGATCTCTAAATCACTGAACCTAAAGTGTCGGTTTGGGCTCGAGACAGACGCTCGCTGAAATGTCGCGAGCGGCAGCAATGCGGGACGTTGCAGCCATCCGCATTTTTACTCCAAAGAACCGCAGTCAGCCCAAAGTGGGTGTTCAAGGAACCTTTTAAAGTGCCTTTTCAATGAACTTTGAAAAAAGCTCACCCTGCGAATTGATCCTAAGTTTCGCGTAAATGTTGCGTCTGTGGATGCGGACTGTGCCTGGAGAGATGCCGAGAATTGTGCCGACAGCTTCTGCCGAATGACCCTTCAACGTGAACTCAACGACTTCTCTTTCTCGTGGCGTCAGAACGCCATCGCCAAATGCCTGGAATGCTAGATCGACGCGA
>NZ_WPZE01000017.1:0-20255 GCF_013031225.1 Ruegeria sp. HKCCD7221 | reverse complement strand
TTGAAGTCCGGGCATCAGCATTCCTTGGTGGGTCGGAAGTTAACGTGACAACACCTTTCGCTGCATATGCGAGAGCAACTCTACCAATCTGTGAAAGCGGTCATTTACAGTCAGATATGCGATACCCGCCCGATCCAGGTACGGATGAAGTCCTTTGTGGCGCGGGATCAGAGCGACCTGGCAAGGTCGCCAATATCCCAAAAAAGCCCGGCCATTGCGCGCAATGCATCACGCGAAACTGACTTTAACACGTGCTCGTTTGGCGCGTGCTGCGAACAGCCGCGATAGGAGTGCGGCACCCAAACCGTTGGGAGACCGAGCAAATCGGAAAAGACCTCGTTGGGCAAGGAACCGGCGAGATTTGGCAGGACATGGGGTGGCTTCCCACACGTTTTTTCAAGCGAACGCGCGACAAAAGACACCCACGGATGGTTGGGCGACGTTCGCGTTGCATCAAAGAAGCTGCGGTCGTGAGGCTTGATCTGAACGATCTCAAAACCTCTCGCATCAAGGTGGCGTCGAAGGGCGGGCAGGATATCGGATTGGTTAGTGCCAACAACGAAGCGGAGCTGGCAGGCGGCTATGGCAAATCCCGAGATCGCATTGACCGGTGCCTCGGGGACACCGCTTTTCATTGCGAGGACCGCAAAACTGTTCCAGCCGAAGACGCGCTCGGCCGGTGTCAGACCTTCCTCTCCCCAATTCTCGTCAATCTTCGGACCGCCATCCCCGCCAACCGGCAAGTTGCGCAGGGCGTCCCGGATGTCTTCAGTCAGGCTGGTCGGCCGCCACTCTGGTATTAGGATTTGGCCCCGCACATCGGTGATCGTCGAGAGGGCTTGTGCAAGGATCATCGCGGGGTCGGCAAGCAAACCGCCCCAGTTACCCGAATGGTGCGCGCCGTCTCTTAGATCAACGATGAGGTCGAACGAATTGCCGCCCCTTGCCCCCATGAACAACGTGGGCGTGTCGGACTGAAGGCGCGGCCCGTCCGATGCGATCAGGACGTCTGCGGCTAGGTTGTCTTTGTGCTTGGCGCAAAACTCCGACAACCCCGGTGATCCCATTTCTTCGCCCATTTCAATGAGAATGCGCATGTTGAAACCGAGCGCTCCGCGGGCCTCAATGACAGCGCTCAGCGCCGCCAAATTGATGAGATGCTGCCCCTTGTTGTCGGCGGTTCCCCGTCCATAGAGGCGGTCGCACTCGTCAACCAATCGAAATGGGTAAAGCCCGTCGCGCCATTGATCTGTTTGCGCGCGGATCACGTCGCCATGCCCATAGGACAGGATTGTCGGACGCGTGTCGTCCTCGATGCGCTCTGCAACTAAGATCGGTCCGGCATCGTGCACAGGGTTCGGGTAGATTTCACAGGAGAACCCGAGTCTGCTCAGGCGCGGAACGAGGGCTTCCTCAAGATAGCGCGGAAGCTCCGCGGCTTTTTCTTGTGTCTGGCTCTCCGTCTCATGGGCAACCAGTTCGCTAAGTTCTGTTGCAAATTGACCGGTGTCGAAAAACTGGGCGGCGTTGTCTATTGCAGAGGCGCGGGTCACGGTTGTTTTGCCTCAGACAGGTGGACGCACGTCGTCCGGGATCGGACATGTGTAAGGTGTTTGGCCCAGATGGTCTTGATGCGTCGCGCATGCAGCTTCGATGCGCGAGGGATCCTCAACCAGTCGACAAGCTGTCGCGGCCATTGCTTTTGCCGCGTAGACCATGCCTTTGTGAGCCGCGGGCGCCTTGCCTTGTGCCACTGTTTGCCACGTATGAAACGGCGTTCCTATAGCACAGGTGGCAACTCGTGCCTGAACGGTTGGGACTGCCCAACTCACGTCGCCAACATCTGTCGAGCCTTCGCCGCCATCGCTGTGGCGATCAAGAGGTGCGATGAAGTCGCAGAGTGCGAGATTTTTTTTGGGCTTAGCACCGATCCGCTTGAAGGTCGTATTGATGTCAGCGGCGGTTAATGTGGTCTGAATGTCGCGGGCAAAACTGAGATCTGCCTCGTCAAAGGCGACGGGTCCAAGTTTCTCTAGCTCGTGCTGCATGGTTTCTTCCAAAGGACGGTTGCCAAGCAGGTTTGAAACGCCGGAAAAGACCTGGCTGGTAACTTGCGTTCCTGTCATCAGCGCCGCGCCGTCCGCGATCTTTCGGACGCGCGTGACCAAATCGGCGAGGTCCGGTAGCGAGCTGGCGCGGACGAGTTGGCGCACTGTGGCCTTGGCTTGCACCACGTTCGGCGCTACGCCACCTGCATCGAGATAGGCGTAGTGCACCCGAGCGCTGTCGGGCATGTGCTCGCGCAGATAATTCACACCGATGTTCATCAGTTCAACCGCATCAAGCGCGGACCGGCCCAATTCAGGCGCGCCAGCAGCATGGGCGGCTTTTCCATGAAAAGTGAAGTCGATCCGGGTGTTCGCGAGCGATTTGGCCTCATTCACGCCTGTGAAGGTTGCCGGATGCCAGGAGATGGCCGCGTCGACATCATCGAACAGTCCTTCGCGCACCATGTACGTTTTGGCCGCGCCCCCTTCTTCAGCGGGGCAGCCATAGTACCGCACACGGCCCTTAATGCCGTTTTCGGTCAGCCAGTCTTTCACCGCCGTCGCGGCCAAGAGTGCGGCAGCGCCCAGCAGGTTGTGACCACACCCATGCCCGTTGCCGCCCTCTTCAAGCGGCTGATGTTCTGCCACACCTGGCGTCTGGCTCAGATATGGCAGCGCATCGAACTCGCCGAGGATGGCGATCACCGGACCCTCGTCTCCTGCCTCGCCAATCACGGCCGTGGGAATGCCAGCTGCATTTTCTGTTATCTTGAACCCTTGAGCGCGTAACATATGCACATGTTCAGCGACGGACTTGTACTCGGCGTAAAGCGTCTCGGGCGTGTCAAAGACGCGGTCAGACAATGCGATAAAATCATCACGATGGCGGTCAACGTGGTCCCAGATCGGATCGGCGTTTTTCAAGGGGCTCTCCAGCTTCTCGTTCAAACGGTTTCGGCGTGTTCCAGAAGGCAAGCCGTTTCGCGCCCGCCGCGCCCGGCTTTCAGTTCAGGAACGGTGGTGCGGCACTCAGCGGTCGCCACCGGGCAACGCGGGTGAAAGGTACATCCAGATGGTGGATCGAGCGGCGACGGAATTTCCCCGTCAATCGGGGCAAACTCACGCCGGCGCTGATCAAGGCGCGGAGCCTCTGCAAGCAGAGCTTTCGTGTAGGGATGGCGTGGGTCAGAGAAGATTTCCTCTGTCGATGCGCTCTCGACAATGCGGCCCAGATACATGATCGCCACGCGGTCGGCGATGTGTTCGACGACGCTCAGGTCATGGCTGATAAACAAATACGTCAGGCCCAGCTCCTCGCGCAGGTCCATGAACAGGTTGATAACCTGCGCTTGGATCGATACGTCCAGCGCAGCGATGGCCTCGTCGCAAACAAGGAACTTCGGCTTCACGGCGAGCGCACGCGCGATCACGATCCGCTGCCTTTGCCCACCGGAAAACTGATGTGCGTAGCGCCGCTTGAGCGACGGGTCGAGGCCGACCTTACGCATAACGTCGTCCACGTAATCCGCACTCTCTGCCTTGCTGACGCTCCCATGCATACGCGGTGCTTCACCGATGATATCTTCGACGCGCATACGCGGGTTGAGGCTGGCAAAAGGGTCCTGAAAGATCATCTGAATAGCGAGGGTTGCCGCGCGTTTATCGGAGCCGCTCAACGTCGCGACATCTTTGCCTTCATAGAACATCTGCCCATCACTAGCGGCGTGAATGCCGGCCACAACACGTCCCAGCGTGGACTTGCCGCAGCCAGACTCGCCGACCAATCCCAGAACTTCGCCCTTTTGGATCGACAGGTTTACATTATCGACTGCATGGACAGTTTCTTCACGGATGTTTGCGCCAAGTCGCTGCGCGATTTTCCCCGCTACGTCCAAACGCTTGGTGAAGCGCTTCGAAACGCCTCGGATTTCAACGAGCGGCTCTGTCATAGCGTAGTCTCCTCCGTACGCTGCGGGTTGAAACAGCGAAGGCGGCGGCCATCCACGTCCTTAATCTGGGGTTGTTCGGAACAAGCTGCCGTCCGAGCCTGACAGCGAGGACCAAAGGCGCACCCTTCAGGAAGGGCGAACATATTCGGCGTCATCCCTTCGATCTGGAACAAGCGCTGCCCACGCCGGTTAGCGGTCGGAACAGATCCAAGAAGCCCAACCGTATAGGGATGCAGCGGACGGTCTATCACATCGTCGATGCCGCCCTGCTCAACGATCCGTCCGGCATACATAACTGATATCCGATCCGCGAGCCCCGCCACAACGGCCAGGTCATGCGTGATCCAGATCATCGCGGTTCCCGTGCGTTTCGTCAGCTTCTGGGCCTCGTGGATGATCTGCGCCTGAATTGTCACGTCGAGCGCGGTCGTCGGCTCGTCGGCAATGATCAGGTCCGGCTGGTTCAGGAAGGCTGTCGCAATCGCCACGCGCTGCCGCATCCCACCGGAAAGCTGATGCGGATAGGCCTGCAATCGCTCTTCCGGCGATGGGATGCCGACCAATCCAAGCGCATCGCGGCTTCTTTCCCAGGCGGTTTGGCGGTTGACGTTTTCATGGGCGAGAATGGCCTCGATCATCTGCGTATCGACGCGCAAGACCGGGTTGAGCGTCATCATCGGATCCTGAAAGATCATCGAGATTCGGTTGCCACGCAAGGATTTGAGTCGCTCTTCCGGTGCGTTCGCGATCTCGTCACCATTAAAACGGATTGACCCATCGACGATGCGCCCGGGAGGATCGATCAGCCCTAGGATGGAGAACCCGGTGATCGACTTGCCCGACCCGGACTCACCTACCAGCCCCATGACCTCGCCCTTGGAAACGGTGAAATCCACACCGTCCACGGCCTTGACCGCACCCGCGTGCGTGAAGAAATGGGTCTTCAGCCCGCTGACTTCGAGTACTGCCGTCATTTCTTCAACCTCGGGTTCAAAACATCGCGCAAATGGTCGCCCACAAGGTTGATGGACACGACCGTCAGTAACAGAGCGACGCCGGGAAAAACGGATATCCAGTAGCGCCCGGACAGCATGTACTCGAAGCCATTTGCGATCAGCACCCCAATCGACGGTTCAGTCTGTGGAAGGCCTACGCCAAGAAACGAAAGCGTCGCTTCCAATGAGATCGCGCTGGCGGTTTGCACCGTGCCGACAACGATCAGAGGAGCCATGCAATTCGGAAGGATATGGCGAAAGACGATCCGGGGTCGTGATATTCCAAGGCATTGCGCGGCTTCGACATATTCCTTGCCACGCTCGACAAGCGCGGTCGCGCGAACCGTGCGGGCGTAGTAGGCCCATTGCGCGATCACGAGGGCGAGGATGATCTTGTCGACACCCTTACCAAGTGCCGCAACCATCATCAGCGCAACCAGCGATGCCGGGAACGACAGTTGAAGATCCACGATGCGCATGATGAACGCTTCGGTCCGGCCACCGGCGTAGGCCGCGACCAGACCAATCACCATACCGATCAGAAGGGCAATCACTCCAGATGCAAGCCCAACGGTCAGAGATATACGCAAGCCATAGAGAATTGCCGAGTAGAGATCGCGTCCAGACCCGTCCGAGCCGAGCCACATGGTGTATCCGTCGAATGCTTCGGAACCTGGAGGCAAGCGCCCATCCATGACGCTGACCTGACCAAGATCGTAGGGGTTCTGCGGCGTGATCCAGGGCGCCAGGATGGCCAGCAGAACGATGACCAGGAATATGCCGAGCGCCGCTGTCGCGATCCTGCTTTCGAAGAACTCGGCTCGAAAACGCTGGAACGGCGTCTCGACTTTCGGGGATTTGGTGGGGGTCAGTGAATGATCTGTGACGGTGTCGGTCATGCGCCCTGATCCTGCAAACGAACCCTCGGATCGAGGATCGAGTAGAGTATGTCGACGATCAGATTGATCAGCACGAAAAACAGTACGATGATCATCAGATAGGCGACGACGACGGGCCGATCCAATTGCAGTATTGCGTCGATCAGCAGTTTGCCCATTCCGGGCCATGCAAAGATCGATTCAGTCACCACCGAGAACCCGATCAAACTGCCGAATTCGAGGCCCATGACGGTCACAACCGGGATCATGATGTTCTTCATCACATGCACCAGAATGATGCGTCGGGTCGAAAGACCCTTGGCCCGGGCGTATTTCACATAATCCTGCCCCATCGCTTCACGGACACCCGCTCGGGTAAGGCGGATTGCCAGTGAAATCTTAAGAAGTGCCAGGTTGAGAGCAGGCAGGAAGATGTGGCTCAACCCATCGAGCGTAAAAAGGCTGCTGTGAATTCCAAGAAACGAGCCGATATCGCCACGCCCTGTCGCCGGGACCCATCTAAGTTCTACGGCAAACAGCATGATGAGCATTAGTCCGACCCAGAAGGTCGGCAGTGAGAAACCGAGAATCGAGCCAGCCATGATTCCCTTGGAAAGCGGGCTATCGGGATAGAGCCCGGCATAAAGACCCAATGGAATACCGATCACGATAGCAAGAAAGAGTGCACTGAAGGCCAGTTCCATCGTGGCAGGCATATGGTGCAGGATCAGTTTGAGCGCGGGCTCACCGAAGACGAAGCTATCGCCGAGGTCACCTTGTGCTGCACCTTTGAGGAACAACCAGTACTGTTCCCAAATAGGCCGATCCAATCCAAGCCGTCGAATGGCAGCTTCGATATCAGCCTGATCCGCGTCGGGGCTTACCAGCATGTAGACCGGGTCACCAACGATATTGACGCCAAAAAAGACAATCACCGACATCAGAAAGACAACAAGCATTGCTTGCAGCAATCGGCGAATGACGAAAACGGTCATGAGGACATTCCCTGGGCAAAGGCTCCGGGCCGCTGCGAAGGCGGCCCGGATGCATTGCGGTTACTCTTTCACGACGCCTGTCGCGAGAGTGTATTCGTCGGTCCGAGGGATGTAGCTCAGACCTTTTTTGGCCGCCCAGGTGTTGACCTGGAAGTGCGTCGGAATGATTGCCACGTTCTCGATCGCGCGCTCTGTCGCCGCGGCGAGCAGTTCCTGCCGCTTTGCGTCATCGACTGTTCGCAGGGCTTCTTCGATCAGTTCGTCGGTTTCAGCATCCGAGTGTCGGCCACGGTTCGATGATCCAAAGCCCGCATCCTTGTCATGGGTGTGGATCAGCGATTTGAGAGGCGAGGACGCTTCGCCGGACCCCGCGCCCCATCCGACGAGGATAAAGCTGAACTCCGGCAGACCCTCCGGGCTGCCTTTGGACGCGCGTCCAAAGTATACCGAACGCGGCATTGTTTCGACGGCTGTCTTGATGCCAACACGGGTCAACATTTGCGCAATTGCCTCGGCAATTTTGGCGTCGTTGATGTAACGGTCATTCGGCCCATGGATTGTCATTTCAAATCCATCAGGAAACCCGGCTTCAGCCAAAAGCGCTTTAGCACCGTCCGGATCATAGGCCACGACGTCCAAATTGTCGGACACGCCAAAGAACCCCTCGGGCAGAAGCTGGCCGGCGGGCAGGGCAACCCCTTCCATGACACGCTCAACGATTGCATCGCGGTTGATCGCCATGCTGATCGCCTTACGGACGCGGACGTCCATGAGGGGGTTCTTGATATCGCCGCCACCGTTGGCCTTCACAAAGGGTGAATCGTCGCGGAATTGGTCCATGTGAAGATAGATCACTCGGTTGGACACGCCCTGGCTCAGCTGGATACCATCGTTGCCCTGAAGTGTAGTGATATCGGTCGTCGGGACGCCCGATATCATGTCGACGTCACCGGCAAGAAGCGATGCAACACGGCTCGGACCGGAGGTGATCGGGCGGAATTCCACCTCGGACCAGATCGGCGCATCACCCCAGTAGCCGTCGTTCCGTACCAGCACGATGCTTTCACCCGGCGTGTAGCTTTGGAACTTGAATGGCCCTGTGCCGATGGCGGCCGTACCCGCGTTGAAGTCTTCTGTCGTTGCTTCGCATCCCACTTCTGAGATCACAGGGATCGTGGAAATGTCATTGCCCATCAACGGATAAGGTGCGGCCGTTTTGAAGTGCACCGTGTAGTCATCAATCTTGACGACTTCCTTACCCTTAAGATAGGTGCCGTATCCCGATGGAGAGTTCGGTACGTCCGGTGCGCGCGCCATGGTACAGACGACGTCGTCCGCCGTGAAGTCACTTCCGTCGTGAAACTTTACGCCCTCACGCAGCTTGAACTCCCACGTCAATTCATCAATCGGCTCCCACGACACGGCAAGACCTGGCGATAGGCGCTGATTTTCATCCTGCGCGATCAGCCGGTCAAAGATGTGCACGGACATTGCGTTGTTCGGACCCAAGTTGTGAAAATGCGGATCGAGCGACGTCGGCTCCGAAGCGAGGCCGATCGTCAGTTTTTCGGCCGAAACAGCACCGACGCCGAAAGCCAAAATGCCGACAGCGACAGCTGTCGCAGATGCGAGTTTCCTCATCAAAAAGACTCCCTGTTTGTTTGGCGCTTGTGAATAGGCGAATCCTTGGCCGATCCCGCGCCCTATTAAAAAAGGCTAGCTACCGCAAAAATCATTGCCAATACTCAATGCAATGCAATTCTGCATAGATCAATCCAAGAGTTTGGATGTTCAATCGCTCATACCGGGGGAGGAATGCAGCATGACGGAACACCGACACAGACTGCGCGAGTTCGAGTCGCTAAGAGCCGTGATCACAACTGGGACGACAATCGGTGCCGCACGGCGTCTCGGGATTTCTCAGTCTGCCGTAAGCCGGTCCTTGTCGCAACTCGAGGCCCGAGTTGGACGGTCGCTGTTTCTCCGCCGGTCGGGACGCATTGACCCAACCGACGAAGCGTTGCGCCTCAACGAAAAACTGGACCCAATCTTCGAGACGCTTGCCGATATCGAGGGCGCAGAATGGGCTACTCCGGATAACGAGCCGTTGCGTCTGATCGTGCCGCCGACACTGGCGCATCACTTTGTCATCTCTAGGGTCGCCAGTTTTCTCAAGAAGAATGAAGGAAAGCAGCTTCAATTGGATATTCAGGCGACAGACGTGCTGGTCGCCGGCATTCTCGACCTCCGCTACGATCTTGGTTTGACGAGTGCGATGATCCAACGAACTGGTGTTCACCTCATGCCGTGGCGCCGCAGTCAGGTGGTCTGCGCCATGCCGAGCAACCATCCGCTGTCGGAAAAACGAGTGGTGACGCCGCAGGATCTGGAAGGTGTCGCGCTGATAGAGTTTCTGAGAAGGCTGGGGACGCGAGCGATCACCGAAAAGATCTTTGCGCGCGCCGGAATTCGTCCAAAACAAGTCGCCGAAACGGCAACGAACATGGCCGCTCTGGAGCTTGTCCGCGAGGGTTTGGGTGTGACGCTGATCAATCCCTTCCCGTTGTTGTCGTCGGGGATGGAAGGTGTCGTCGTCAGGCCATTTGACGCCGCCATTTTTTATGACACCAGCTTTGTTCTTCCATCAGGCAGGCCACCATCTCAGCTTGCCCGCCAGTTCATGCAGTTTGTCAAATTGACGACGCCGCATGACAAGTATTCAGAGCCCGTTTAGCGCAGCAACTGAGCCGACCACGAGGCGTCGATGTCCATCGGAAAGTTCGGTCGTGGCAAATTCGCAAACGGCCAGCGGTCGTGAACTGGCGACGTAAGCCCGCCCGTGTCGACCTCAAAAACCTGGTTTGGCCCAAACCAGTTGGAAAACCCGGCCCGAAAGTGGCCTCGGGATTTCACAACAACGGTCCGGGCCGACGCAATATCCAGTCCGAACATGTGAAAGAACACGGGATCGGCGGTCTGCGTGCGATCGGTTATCACTACCACGGTGATGCCACCAATACGAAGCGCAGCGGATGGCCCCAGGGCCAATCTCCGACCGGCCGTCATTCCCAGTTCACCGACCACATCTCCATTGTGAAGACCCAAGACCTCCGCATCCGCCTCGAAAGGCACATCCCACTGCGCCCAGAAAACACTGGAATCGGAAGAACGGTTGAATTGTGCCCTGAATTTACCGCCGACACCGATGCGATGGGCTTCGTTCACAAGTTCCGGATCACAAAAGGAACCGAACAGGCATTCTTCGGCTTTTGCCGCATGAAGAGCGGCTAACAGTTCTGTCGTCCTGCCACTGCCGCCGCCACCAGGATTGTCACCGGCATCGGAGAAAATCACAGGCGCGCGCGCTTGGTCGGCGGAAATCGAGATCGCTTCCGTCACGGATGTCAGTTTTCGAACGAAATCCTTCCTCAACGACCAAGCCATGTCTGCCAGTTCTTCCGCCAGTGCATTGGCCGCCTTCTGGTCCTCACGCGCAGTAACAACGATGCTCAGACCATTGTCGGGCGTGTCGGAGAAAAGGAAATTGCCGAAGATCGATACGTTTAGAATCTCACCTCGGCCTTCGGCTTGTCGTCGCTGACCGTGGTCGATCAGCGTGCCATACGGGTGCTCGGCACTTAGAAGGGTTACGGATGCCGGAACAAGAGGCAGTTTGACATGCGCGGTTTGGGGCCGGACGCCCGACGCCAAAACCCGGCGCAGCGAAAAGGCGGCTTCCTCGCCACGTTCTATCTGATCGACGTGAGGATTGGTCCGATAGCCGACGATCAGGTCACAGGCATCGACCATCTGCTGTGAGATATTTGCATGCAGATCGAGTGTCGCAACGACAGGTACGTCCGGTCCGACAACTCTCCGAATGTGTGACATCAACAAACCGTCGGGGTCGTGGTCATGCTCGGCAACCATCGCGCCGTGATTGCAGATGTAGACTGCGTCAACAGGGCCAGCTGAGCGAAGCATGTCTTCCGAAGTCACTATGATCTCTTCGATTACGGTTTTTCGTACTGGACCTGCGGGATGGCTGGCTGCCAAGATACAGGGTACCGGCGTCCAGTCGCCCGTAGCATCCATCGCCCGGACAAAGGCCGCAAATTCTATTGCCAGCTTTGGTGTCGCGGATCTGGCTTCAGACATCAAAGCATCGCTTGTAAGCCATGTCAGAGACTTAAAGTCTGACAAATCAGCCGGGGGTGCAAAGCGATTTGACTCGTGAATTGCGCCAAGGAGGGCGATCTTTGGAACCTTCATGCGAGAGGCCTTTGGGAATGCAACACAGTGCGAGGAAACATGAGTAAGTGATTTCAATCAAGGTATCATGCGTCTTCTCTTTACTAGGAAAATGTCCGTCGCATTGCGTCTCACCCATTGCGCGACGCGCAAGCGATCTGTGCCACCCATTATGCTGACAGAAGTTTCCGGGGAATTCGTAAAGATTGTTTGGGCCGATGACCCAGACGTTCACCTCATGCGCGGCGTACCAGATCGCCCACCCGCTCGGTTTAATCGCAGCGGGCAAGACGCTTTGTATCTGAGCCCTGATGTTGAAAGCGCAAGGGTCGCCATCGGACAGGACGTTAGAAAGGATGATCGCCCGCGGGTTGTGCTGACTTTCGAGGTGGAACGATGTGCGTTGTTCGATCTGCGCAGCCCCGAAGCCGCAGATATCTATGCACTCGCCAGTCAACCCTGGCGCAAACTCGTAGCTGCGGGCGGAGAACCGTCCTCGTGGCTCGCTGCTGATCGGTTCAGAACAGATGGGCATATCGGATTGATTGACCCTTCACGAAGGCGCCCGGGTCTTTGGCACATCACTTTATTTCGATGGAACGAGCCAGGTGCACCTGGCGTGTTTCGGCGTAGTGAAGTGAAGCCGGTTTCCGTCCTGCCGGATTATCGGTGACGTTTAACGTGCGACCAACTATCATTTCGCAATCATGGTCATCGCGAAAATTGGCTGTGTGGAGGACATTGTCATGAGTTCGCTTCTGGCACGCCAATGACATTTTTTTGCATGTCGTTTGAGCGCTCGTGACAGTCTGCTTTCAGTGCCAAAATGTAGCTTCGCTTGGGGTAACGAAAGGCGGCTTTGGGCCGCCCGCGAAGACGGCCCCTCCATTCTATATCTCAATGGCTTCTGCAATGGCCAAAGCGTCTTCCAGCTCAACGCCCAAATATCGAACAGTACTGTCCATCTTGGTATGTCCCAACAGGAGCTGAACGGCCCGCAGATTGCCAGTCTTTTTGTAGATCTGTGTGACCTTGGTGCGCCGCATTGAATGCGTACCATTGGCTGTTGCCTCAAGACCTATAGATGTAACCCAATCGCGAACGATCCGTGCATACTGGCGCGTTGAAATGTGTAACCGCTCATGGAAGCGACCTGGCCACAGAAATTCAGAGCCAACCATAAGAGGGTCCTCCATCCATTTCGCAACTGATGCTCGAGTGCCTTCCGAGATTTCAAATCGAACTGGCTTCTGCGTCTTGCTTTGCAGAACAGACGCGCGTTCCTTAATCTGACCGGACGCCATCACATCCACAACTTGCATGCGAACGAGGTCACAGCCTCGAAGCTTGCTATCAATTGCCATGTTGAAAAGAGCGAGGTCTCTGTGGTTTTCGGCGACTCTTATCGCCCAGACATGTTTCGGCTTCAGTGGGCGCTTCTGTCCGACGATCCGGCCCTTGTTCCAAGCAGGGCGAAGTGCGCGAATGGCAGGTAAATTTGGTGTTTCCATGACTGATCCTCCGATCCGCCATGCCCTCCCAGAACGACAACCCGACGTTGACGGCCAATCATATCACAGGATGCCGCATTGCATTCGAGGTCGGCTCGGAGCCCAAAGCAGTTGTTACAAAGTTGGCTTTGAGCAAAGGACTTCATCTGGAACTCAGTCCAGCGTGTTCTTGTAGACTTTGCCGTCTTTCATGATCAAATCGAAATTCTCATGCGGGTCTGCGATCAGGTCGATATCTTGCAGCGGATTGCCGTCCACAAGGATTAAGTCGGCATAAGCGCCCTTTGCGATTACACCCAAATCGCCTTGTTGATAGGGGTGGCGCGGGCCTGAGAGTTTGAGCAGTTCAGCATTGGTTGAAGTCGCCATTTTCAGCACCTCGTATGGCGTGTACCAGCGCTGCAACTTGGCAAGGAACGCGCCTTGACGTTCGGCCAGTTTGGGATCGAACAGGATGTCGGTGCCGAAAGCGACTTTCACGCCAACTTCTTTCGCCGTTTTGTAGGTGAAATCTGTACCGTTGGTGACGTCGATCCATTTCTGCTGGCTAACAGGGTCGTCGAAAGAAAAGCCATCCTCGTCATCCAGAAGAGGCTGCACTGACAACCACACGTCGTTGTCGCGCATCAGTTCCATCGTTTCGCGGCTCATCAAGAAGCCATGCTCGATGGACTTAACGCCAGCGGCAACGGCTATCTCCACTGCCTCGTCCGTGAAGACATGAGATGCAACATAGGTGTTGTAGGTGTCAGCCACCTCTACGAATGCCTCGATTTCGGCCTTGGTGTATTGGCGTACATCCAGAGGGTCATAGGTAGATGACACCCCGCCGCCGGTGGAAATTTTAAGCTGGGTCGCGCCCATGCGCATGATCTCACGCGCGCGTTTGACCACTTCCGGAACACCATCAGCCTGCGCCATCAAACCAACGCTGTACCAGTACCATTGCGAATCCGCGCCGTTCGTCGGAACCGCTTGGTAGGGGCGATAGTCAAAGTGGCCGCCGGTTTGTGTCACGGGCGGGCCGGACGGCAGGATACGAGGGCCTTCGATCTCGCCTGCGTCAATCATCCGTTTTATGGCAAATGAATTGCCGCCAACGTCGCGCACCGTAGTGAAGCCGCGCATTAATGTGCCTTCGGACCCGATGGCACCCCGCACCGCGACCTCAAGAATATCGCCGGTCACAACCACGCTCTGCGGATTGCAGCAGTAAAGCGTGTGCCAGTGTACGTCGATCAGGCCAGGCATCAACGTGCGTCCACCACCGTCGATGACGATACCATTAGCGACTGAAAGGGGTTCTAAGGAAACTTCTGTAATCAGATTGTCGGTTACAACGACATTGGCATTTTCAATCAATTCCTCATTTACACCGTCAAACACGTTGACGTTTGTGAACAGTATCGGTCCCCGGTCCTGAGCGATCGCTTGCGAACTGGTTATTGCAAGAGCAATCGACGAAACCGCGGCAAGTTTGGGAAAATGCATTCGAAATTCCTCAGAAAATTCTGTCGGATAAACCATCCCAGCGGAAGCGAGTTTTTTCAAGCATTACCTCGCTTTTCTCCAAGGTCGGCTTTGTCCGCATTGTCGCCCTAGGTGATTATCCTATGATCCCCATGCCGTGAACGGAAGAGAGCACACCGAGAGACGTCAAGCGGCTTCTCTCGCATGAGGCAAGCGAAGGAGACGATTATGCCGCTATACGAACGTCGTACTTATCAGGTGCGTATTGGCCGAATGCACGAGGACCTAATCTTCGAAGCGTTCATTTGGCTCGACCACATTTACTTGCTTCGGAACTTGGTCGGTGTCATTCCGGTCTGACCTCGGAAAAAGCGAGTGAAATGGGACTTGTCAGAATAGCCGAGCATCAGTCCGATCTCTGCAATTGTCATCTGGTTTTGTTTGAGGTGCTCCTTGGCGACATCGATACGCAGCCGTTTGATTTCGCGCGGTAGCGTTGTGCCTTGTTTTTGAAGCGCTTTCAGAAACCGTTCCGGTTGTATTCCCAGCATTCCAGCCACCATCTCTGGTCCCAAATCGGTTTCATCCAGTTTGTCGCGTAAGACAGATCGCAAAGCTGCCACCACGGTTACTTCTTCATCTTGTCGAAGTGATGCTATGGGCTTGGCAGAACCCTCAGAGACGTGGTGCAAAAACAACCATTCCACAGGAAAACTAATTTGCATTCCGGGATCAGTCCCAAGGCCAACCTCGATCCCTTTGTAGTCGATAGGCAGCCCATTGATGTATCTGCTTTCCCATCGCACACGGGAAGAGTCCCAGGACTCTCCGACGACGGTCTGCAATAGGCGTACATAGATTGCGGTACCAAAACCGGTCACCTGAATGGGTGGGACGGTTGGTTCCTGTTGCCTCTCGATACGATAAGTCGCTTTGTCTGCTTCAATGACAAGGCTGTGCCGCACAGAATTGGACTCCTGCGGCACGAGCTCAACAAAGCGGGTAAAAAACTCGAACAGCGTTTTTGTAGATTGCAAGGCTTGAGCGAAGGGCGGCCATCCTTGTAGGTCAAACGCTTCCCCTACATTCAGTCCTAGGTATCGATCCCCTGATACTTCTGAGAAAGCATTTACCAAGACGTAAACCAACTCGGAGTGAACGAACACGGATGGGTTAGTCATCAGTTCAGCTTTCAAGCCGACCTGATCCAATGCTGGTTGCGGATTGATCTTACGTTCGGTGAGATATTGCAGAAAGGGAGCGGCTAAAGAGAGGCGAACAAAGCCCTCGCTATGCTCTCGGGAGGTGGAGTTGAAAGGCAAGCTCATAACCCTTGTTGGATTAGCTTTAAGAAGTGGCCATTTTTGCAGTCACATTCGTACATCCTAATTCAAAAGGGGCAACCGAGCCAATGAATTCCAGACTATAGTTGGCAAAACATGAATATGAAGGGAGTACTTATGTCCGGCTTACGAATGTCTCTTTGCTCGACGGCAATTGTCGCGGCAGTTCTTTCTTTTTCGGCGACCGCGCAGGCTCAGGATCAAGAAGAACCCCAAACGCTGTTTACCAACGTGCATGTCTTCGACGGTGTGAATGAGCAACGCATTGAAAATGCCAGTGTTCTGGTCGAGGGCAATCTGATCAAGTCCGTCTCAACCGATGCCATTGATGCGCCGAGCGCGACGGTTATCGACGGCGGTGGGCGCACTCTGACACCGGGCTTTATAGAGAATCACGCGCACCTGATGCTCATGGGGCCATCGATTGCCGAGATGGAAACCAACTCGACCTGGGAGGATTTCGCCATCCACGGGACCCGGATGGCCGAAATGTACCTGATGCAGGGCTTCACGACCGTTCGCGATGCCGGGGGCGCTGGCGGCGGGCTGCGGCGCGCAATTGACGCCGGCCAGATCGTCGGCCCCCGCTTTTATCCTTCCGGGGCATTTCTCGGAACACGTGGTGGTCACGCCGATTTCGCATCCTTCACATCTCCGCCGGGTGGGGTGACCAACTTTGGGACTCTGAATATGGCCCAACAGGTCAACGGTGTTGACGAAATTTACATGTATGGCCGCAACAACCTGCGCATGGGTGCCACGCAATTGAAGTTCATGCAATCAGGTGGGGTGATTTCGGCATTCGATCCATGGCAGTTGCTCGCCGGTTCGAAAGAAGAGATCGAGGCCGCTGTTCAGGTTGCCAACGAGTACGGCACCTATGTCATGGCACATTCCTACCGCAAAGAAGCGATCATCAATGCCCTGAATGCAGGGGTCAGAACCATTGAACACGGATTTCACTTTGACTGCGAGATTTCTGCTTTGATGAAAGAAAAAGGAGCGTACATCACGACGAACATCACAGCATTTGATCCAGGCCTACTTGATGTTCCTTCCGTGAAAAACAACCCCAACAGTTTGAGGAAGGCCAAATCGGCCTCGGCGACCTTCGAAGCCTACATTCCAAGTATGAAGGAATGCCCGGCGCCGCGCGGTTTCCAAACCGATTGCGTCGGCTCGGTCGAAGCGTGCAACATCCAGATCGCCTACGAGAAACATCTGAATAACCATTTCTTCGGCCCCTATGCGTCGATGGTAACCCTAACTTCGGTAGGTGGCGAGATCGCGGCACTTAGCGGTGATTTCATGAACCCCTATCCGGAAGGCAAACTGGGTGTGATCGAAGAAGGAGCTTATGCGGATATCCTGCTAATCGACGGTAATCCACTTGAAGACTTCTCGGTTGTTGGCACAGGTGATCAGTGGTTCGGTGCCGATCCGAGGCCAGAAAGTCCAGATACGATCCGACTGATCATGAAGGACGGCGTCATCTATAAAAACACACTGGATTGACCTGTCTAAACAGTCGGAGAGTAATTATGCACCATTGGTTTCGCTCCTTAGTATTTGCAGGGTTGGTTTGGTGTGGTCATCCTGTCATGGCGACGCAAGGAACCGCGTTGGACTGGTCTGACCTGCCTGACCCGTCCGCGCAGGTCTTCGAAGACCCCTATCGCGAACTTAGCGCCGAACAATTCGACGATGTTCTTTACGTCGTACGGCTGCGCGGCAGGTTACAGCAGGATAGTGGCAGCGAAGAAGAGAGGCAGAAATGGCGGGAGCTTCTGACCGAGACTGAGGATGCCTTGGCGGCTGATGGGATTGATGTCGACTGGCTACTCGATCAACGAGAGATTGTGACGGAACGTCGAAGAAAGGCTGGAACGAGCGGAAACCCGCATTTCGACGGCAGAACAATCACACTCGCGGGCTTTGCCATTCCTGCTCCAAGCGATCCGGACGGCCGGCCTGTGGCGTATTTGGTGCCAGAAAGAGGGATGTGCAGCCACATGCCTCCACCTCCGCCTAACCAGATGATCCGTGTGCGGTTGAACGGGGACTGGGCGCCTAGCTATTTCCACGAACCCGTTCGGCTGACAGGCACGCTGACTATCGATCCTTCCGTTCATAATATGATGGTTGTGGATGGCCTCATGCCTATGCATGCGACTTTCCAGCTAGAGGCGGAACGTGTCGAAACTCTGGAAACCGAGGCAGACAGGTTGGAATGGAAGCAGCGTGCTGCTGATCGCATCCGCGCGGCAGGAAATCGCAAGACCGGTGGGGCACAGGCGTCAAAATGATAAGACTTCTGGTTGCCGCATTGAGCATTGCATTTGCTGGCGCAGCGTCGGCTCAGGGACTATCCGGGCCATCTTCAGTCGAAGCCGATCTTGCGCCCGGAGACGGGCTCACCGATCCGCAATATCGTTCCGATTTTCCACGCAACATCGCACCGGGTTGGTTTCAGTGGAAAGACCGACTGGCTGAGGGTGGTTTTCGGTTCAACATTGACTACCTGGCATTGGGCCAAACCACGGATGCTGATCTGGGAACCGGCGAAGCAGCCAGCGGAATTGCGCGTTTTTACGGCAGTTGGCAGGCAACTGAACGCGGTTCTCTGACATTCAAGATCGAAGACCGGCACAGTTACACCGATGTTGCCCCACAGTTTCTTGGGCTGGATGGCGGAGCCCTTTCAATCACGGGAACAGCCTTCAATGACAACGGTTTGCTTCTGACCAATTTGTTCTGGACCCAAAGGGCTGAGAATGGGTCGTGGGCGCTGCAAGTCGGCCAGATTGATGTAACGGACTTTGTGGATATCTACGGGTTGGTAAGCCCCTACAGTGGTTTTCAAAACCTGTCTTTCAATACCAACCCGACAATCAACACGCCCAACCAAGGCCTTGGTATTGCCGGTGGGGTAAAGCTGAGCGAGAACCTCTACGCCGTTGCCAGCGTATCAGACGCAAACGCCGACCCGTCCGATCCAAACTTTGATGTGTTTAGCGACGGCAATCTCTTCAAGTCGCTCGAACTTGGGTACACGTCCGGCTTTGATCGCATCTACTTCGACAATATCCATCTGACCCTCTGGCATGCGGATGCGGCTGACGATGGCAGTCGAGCAGAAGATTACGGCGCAGCGTTTTCCGCCGCATGGTTTGTTGACAATAAATGGATGCCGTTCTTCCGTGCAGGGGCCTCGAAGGGAACCGCAGCGCTTTATGAACGGTCGATTTCTGCCGGTCTCGGTTACTATGGTCGCAACACCGATTTGGCCGGTCTGGGCCTAAACTGGGCCGAAGCAAGAGGCATAGATGGCGATCAGTTCACGCTTGAAGCTTTCTACCGCTTTTCAATCTCACCCGGACTGCAGATCACGCCATCGGTACAATTCATTTCCGACCCGCTTCTAAATCCCGATCAGGACCGAATTACCCTGTTCGGTCTAAGAACCCGGATCGTTTTCTAATGCGGGGTGAAGGCAGTCACTAAGGGGTGTGCCAAAGGGCAACTAAGAGAGATCAAGCGCGTGCCGGAATTTTCAACGCCGGTCGAATGAAGTTGGGAAGCAAAGGAACAATCTATGAAGATTGCATACGGAATTCTTGCAGCCTTAGCAGTTGTGTTTTTCATCCTTGGAGGCAGCGATGCCCATGCCAAAGACAACAAGGGTAAAAAGCCGAACAAGGGGGGCAAGAACGGTGATGTCAGCATTCAGATAGAAGACAAACCCGGCAAAGGCCCAAAAGCTGTACCACCTGGACAGATCAAGCGCTACACGCGCGGTGCCAAGCTCCCATCTGACCTGGAGTTCGAGGATATTGGGGACCTTTCCAAATGGAAGCTTGGGGAGCCGGGCAAAGGAAACCGCTACATTCTGGTCGATGACGAAGTCCTCGAAGTTACGAATGACCTGTCTACCGTGGTCGATGCCGTCGGCATCGTCGGTGATCTTCTAAATTAGGCGAAAGTACGATGTTTCAGGGCAAGAACTACCTCGTTTGCCCTGACGCTGGCCGGGGCGATCATTTGTGAACCCCGGCCCAAGTTCAAAACCCGGATCCGAGGCGCTACGATGATAAAGGCCCTTCTTGTTCTTTTTGCGCTTGCTACCTTTTCGTCAGCACGCGCCCTACTCGCTCAGGAAAACGGTGCAACTGAAGTCCCGCAAACAATACGCTTTGAGGGCTATGTATAGCCCAGTCGCGAAGCAGAACTGTCGCCTTTGGTGGACAATGTGGTCAACCGGACTTTGCAAAGTCTGCTTTCTGCGCATCGCTGACCTTAAAGCGCGTTGAAGCATTTTGTATTTTGGGCTCGAAATGGTCGTTCTCTGCACGTAGGATCAATGGCGGCTACGGCTTTAAATCATGCGATAGATGTGCCGAGCGACAGGCAAGAACCAAAGACTACCCGATGAGAAAAGCCGCCTGTTGGCGGCTTCTCCTTCCGTCGCAGATTGTTTCTGGACACTATGGCAGCCATTGCCTGTCGCCATCAGTAAGGCCGTACCACTGAAGCTCTACAGTTCTTTGATACCTCGCATCAACTCGTTGGTGAACCTTGTGAAGTAGTTCTACACCGCCCGTCTCAACTAAAATCCGGCCCACTCGTGATACCACCGAAGACCCAGGCAGTTTCTTGTTGTCCTCAGTCTGGGCATTCATCATCTGCGCGCCTCGGTTGAGTTCCGCGACGTGCTTGTTCAGCCCGATTTCATTCATTTTTTACACCTTATCCTTGGTCGCTGTGAACCTCTCTGTTGTTGGATTGCGGGATTTGTTATTTTTCCAGGATCAGCAG
>NZ_WPZE01000016.1:0-23035 GCF_013031225.1 Ruegeria sp. HKCCD7221 | reverse complement strand
GTGAAAAAACCGTTCGAAACCACACAAGTAAAATCTACGCAAAACTTGAACTGCAGAACAGGCAGCATGCAATTCGCACGTATGGGCATCTGTTCTGATTAGAGATCGGCACTGTAAACTTTTTAATCTGATCCAACGTGGCAATGGCAGTTTTGTCCCGCACACCGGACGCTCGGCACGGCTGAACCGCCTTGTGATTTCTAGAGGTCGTCAGATGACTGCTTTGAGCCCAAAGCAGAACATTTGTGACGGAAATACTTGAGTCGTCGATCTATGCTAAGATTGTGAAGACATCCGTAACCTTGTCGTCAAGATTTTAGATAACACATCTTTTCTCAAACGGAGTTAGTGATGGTTTGCAATCCTGTTCCTAAGAAAGTTACGCATATTCCAGATTTCTTTGCGCTTGCAACATGTCCATTTTGTCGCGATCAGCAGGTTGTTTCTCAGCGGGATTTAAAGAGCAAGGGACGCCCAATTGATGGAACGGCTGAGTGGGTATGTCCGCTCTGCAAGGGGATACCGAATAGAAAACCAAGTGGCTGAACAGACACACCGGTTGCAGAGTTGACTTTCAAGGTGTCGCCCAGCGAAACAGTTATCGCGTCCATTCCAAACGATAAATGGTATGATCTTCTGGCAACCCTTTGAGGGTCACTGATTTATCGGCAGACCGACTTTACCTATCTGAAGGTGATTGGCTGGGGCTGGTTCTACCTGTCGACCATCCTCGATGATTACAGCCGCTATATCATCGCTTGGAAGCTTTGCACGACGATGAAGTCGGGCGATGTGACCGACACGCTAGACCTGGCGCTGCAAGCCTCAGGTTGTGATCAGGCGACGGTTCTGCATAAGCCACGGCTGCTCAGCGACAATGGGTCCAGCTACATCTCCAGCGAGTTGGCCGATTGGCTGGAGGACCGGCAGATGGATCATATTCGAGGTGCTCCGTATCACCCGCAAACTCAGGGGAAGATCGAGCGATGGCACCAGACCTTGAAGAACCGCATCCTGCTGGAAAACTACTATCTGCCCGGCGATCTCAGGCAACAGATCGATGCCTTTGTCAATCATTACAACCATCGACGCTATCACGAGAGCCTACAAAACCTCACCCCGGCCGATGTCTACTTCGGACGCGGGCAGACCATTCTAAATCAACGAGAAAGGATCAAACGAAAGACCATCGAAACGCGACGCTTGCTTCACCGCAAATCCGCCGCATAATCACATGAACCAGATGAGCCAGACCCTCTCTTAGCTCACGCCGCCATCTGTCCCAAAACCCCTGACGACGGACAGGTGAGCCGCCAGCCTGTCGAATAAAACATAACTAAAAAGGTTCCAATACCCGTAACAATTGCGGGGTTTCGGTAGCTTGGGCCCCTGCCCCGACGGTGATCTTAATTGGATCGCCCAGTCGTTCGAGGGCAAAGAATTATTTTTTGAGGCTGACACCCTCAAATTTCCCCGATTGCATTTGAACAATCAAGGCAGATTTGTTTCGTCACGTTCCAGCGACGGTGACCATGATTACCACGAGGATCACTCGAAGGCTGGCTGGGATGAAGATGAATATTGTGATCACTCCTTCAATGAGATCTTCTCCATAGTCTTCGGATCTTTCTCGATCATCGAGAGATACTTGGCAGTGGGTCCCGATGGCGTGCGGCTACCATCCTCGTACTTCTGAAAAGTCTTCACCTCAAAGCCGTACGCAACACAGAATTGCTCCTGAGTATAGCCGAGGCGCTTTCTCAGCCGTGGGAGATTCACACCCTTGTCCGGCGTTGTAGAGATTGCCTTGATGCCAGCCTGCTTCAGCTCGGCTAGCAGTTCCTTCAAATCGGAGATTTTAGGGAGCAGGATCAGAGCAGTTGTGCCTGTTGCACCAACCTGCTCCACAGCGCGTTTAGCCTTGAGCAGTGAGATTCCACACTTCGCAAGCGCGCGAGAGGCCTGAATGATGTCAGGGTTTTTTGATGCGCTAATCAGGGCGATTGAGCCTTTTGATCCGGATTTGTTTCGGACGACGTCCTTGACTGGCCCCAGTTGTGCGGCGAGCGCCTTCAATGATGAGTTCGTCATAGTTCACAGTCTCCAATACACAACGGCCAATTGTTCTTAGCCGCGCTACACCCAATCGGTTCGCCTCTAAGCCTTGGATGTGAAAACCACGAAGGATTATGATTTTCTCACGGAGCTCGGCCTCAGCGATCACCGTAATGAGTCCCTCGGGAACCCAGATCGAAGCAATAACCACATCACCTTCACTGTCGTCCCACTCGAACTCAAATCGAATGCTAGTCATTTATATACCCCTCTGGGGGATAACTTCAAGGTATCTCTTTTTTGAGAATGCGCTTCCACAGTACCTGTAGTGCCCGTCATCCAGCCGCCAAGTGCCCTAGCCCACCTTCTTCGAGACGGTTCCGTCATCCTCGACTTTCACAAAGGCAACAGTTTTATTGAAGCCGCCCTTGGGCAAGAATTTTACTTTCAAAACAAACCCTCAAATCAATCTCGGTTTTCTCAACTATCCAATCACCGCCTTCACTCCGCAAGGAAATCCATAAGTTCATAACTCTTTTGCCCGACAGAGACGGAAATATCTTCGCCTTGTTCGATAAAATCAAAGAGAGCAATCGGGATGCAAGGATGAACGTCTGATCGAAGCCGTCGTAAGTGCGGCCTACGCGCATCGGGACAACTTCGAAAACGCTGTTGCAGATCGACTGCGTGGTCAGCTTTTGCCTGATATTTGTTCTGGGTTTGGCCTGAATCCCACAATGAAAGCTTCTCACGTGGAATTCACTGGTTTGAATGAAGTCTACAATATAAGTCGCAGGAAAATGGAGCAGTACAAACATGCGCACAACACATAATATCAATGGCGTTACCCCCTTCGCCAATTCCAATCCTGGCAGCGGTCGAGCGCTTGCGGCGACAATCAGTGCTGGTGTTTGGCCAGAACATGATCCTGACATCGACACTCAACTGAACGGCCAAATCGAAGAGAAGGCCTACGAACGACTAGAGGCTCGAGAGATAGAGGCATTTGCCGATTTCAACAGTGCCGGTGATCGCACATATTACCAGCTCGAGAACGGAGAAGTCGGGGTTCACTGGGTCGCCGCCCAATTCGTTGAAGCTGGCACGGTCGAAGACCTCGCTGAGCAGGTCGTTAGTGAATTCCGTCGGAGGGCTGAAGAAAATAAAGAGGTTTCCGGCCTGACAATGTGAAAAGACATCCAAGTTTTCACCGAAACCCCGTCACACCCGGCGGGGTTTTTGTTTTTGGCTCCAATCATTAATTGGCTTGAGGGAGCTTTGACTGATACCGCCCTGCCCTTCTCAGATCGCACAAGTCAATTTTCCGTTGGCAAGACACATATGCATACATATGAAAAAGTATTTCTCATTTAGTTAGCCGCATAGTCACCGAAGTAACTACGCGTCCCAGCATCCTACCCCGCCACCTCAAGTTCCATTATTGGACGCAACACGTTGGCCCCGTTCAACCGCTAGCGCGCTTTCTTTTGGGTTCATTACTTAATTAGACGAGATCATCCCCACACGACTTAACCACAGGACACTCCGTCCGGGAATTAAGGGCACAGTGACATCTGTAGAAGCGCTTATCTTGTTTTTTGCGCCTTGCAAGAAAGAACACCCCCGCGCAGTGCGTCGCCATAGACTTGTCCTTTCGGCCCTATGAAGACCAGACGCGTGTGTGGACCTGTCTCTGTCCAACAGTCGCCCTCTCGCATGCTCCATCTGGAACCGACTTTTTGGAAGATCAAACGCTGATCCGGCTTTTGGGCAATGAAAACAAACCCCTTTGCCCTGAGTATCGTATCTGGCAGATCAGAGAAGAACTGCTGCAAAGCTTTTTCGTCGAGCGCGTCGTTGGTTTCCACACTGACGGTTTCAAAACCGTGTCCGGCTGCGGGCGCAGAGGATTCATAATCGGAGACGTCCTGTTCTGTGTCTATACCAAGCGCCACATCTGTCGGTATCCGGCCTTCAATAGCCTCAAGTATTGGCGTATCCGCATACAGAGCCCCGATGCGCGACTTTGCTCGAGCGCGGCTTTCATCGGAAAGCAAATCAAGTTTGCTCAGCAAAATCATGTCCGCTGACACGAGTTGGGCGTTGAACAATTCGCGTGTCGCAGGGTCGCTCGCACGTGCCTCAAGTGTTTCCGCGTCGACGACTGTGATGATACCGTCAAGCCGGATCGCTTCATTTGCAAGCGCGATCTGAGCAATCGAGCCGGGTTCGGAAACGCCGCTACATTCCAGAACGATGGCGTCTGGGCGATCTCTACGCTGAGCAATGTCGACGAGTGATTTGGACAGGTCGCTCGCAACAGCACAACAGGCGCATCCATTGGTCAAAGTAATCGTGTCGTCGGTTTGTTCGGCAATAAGTTCCGCATCGATGTTGATCTTGCCGAAGTCGTTCACCAAAACAACGATTTTGCGGCCTTGCGGGTCCGCCAGTAACCGATTGAGTAGAGTGGTTTTCCCCGCGCCGAGAAATCCTCCGATGATTGTTAAAGGCAGCGACCTTGCAGGGGCCGCCAATTCGCGAGGCATCGACATGGCGGCAAAGATCAAGCCAGCAATTGTTTGCCTCTGGTCAAGCGCTCGCATGAATTGATCATGCCGCGACGCGGTGTTTTGAGCATGCGGGCGCTCAGTCATTCGGCGCCTCAATAACGCGTCCACCCAAGACTGTGCCCCAAATACCAATGTCTTTGATTTTCTCTGGTTCGACTTCCATCGGGTCTTCATCCAAGACGCAAAAATCCGCGAACTTGCCAACTTCAAGGCTTCCAATTTCGTTTTCGAGATTGAGAATGTAGGCGGCATCAATAGTAACAGCGCGCAATGCCCGCTCCACACTGATCCGCTCGCCAGGTGCGACGACTGTCTTTTCGTCTTCGGCCAGACGAGTGACGGCTGCATACACGGCTGTCAAAGGATGCATTGGCACGACGACCTGCGGGTAATCGGAGTGCAGCGCAAAAATCACGCCCTCTTTTTCCAAACTTCCAAGGCGGGCTTCGGTCTGCGCGCGGTCTGGGCCATAGGCATTTTCAGAATGCAGGAGAGCGCGGAAATGCGAGAAGTAATTGTTCACACTGGCGTTACCGCCAAGGGCCTTAAGGCGGCGCGCCTGCATCGGGTTGCTCATGGCATAGTGCTCGATGGTAAACCGATGATCGAACCGAGGATGTTCTGCCTGTAATCGAGCAAGCAAGTCCAAAGTAAAGTCTACCGCCTGATCGCCATTGGCATGGCAGTGGATCTGGTGGCCACCTTTCCAAAACGGCACCATGCCTTCATAAGTGGCGTCGCCCGGGAAACCATTTCCACCGTCCAGGTAGCCGGGAAAGTTCAACAGCGCTCCCATGAGTGGGAACGACCCGTCGCTCAGGAATTTAACACCGCCAATAAACAGGTTGTCCTTTTCGTGCTTGGCGAGCTCCCAAACAACGTCCGATGCCTTGTCCCCATGCGCCCCCACAAAGGACATGGCATGCGGTTTCAGACAGAACCGGATAGGCAGGTTCGGGTCTTCTGTTGCAGTTACGTGGTCATTCAGTTCGGCGTCAATGTTCATCACGCCGAACATAAGGTCGGCGACTGTCGTAATGCCTGCCTTTAGGGCAATTTGACCAAAAAACTTCAAGCCGTCCACGCCACCCAATTGGGCGATAATTGGCATGATCGGGGCGATGCCAATCGAAACACCTTCCACCTCCGTGAAAACGCCGTTCAAGCGCCCGTCCGGATACTGCAAAATGTGGGTCGGGTTTGCACCATCCGCCACGTTGGCCATTTCGATGGCAGCTGAGTTCAGATAGGCGAAATGCGGTGCAAAACCCAAAATGTAAATGGGCCGCGTGGCCGTGATCTTGTCGAGCGTGTCACGATCAATCGACCCGCCTTGGTTCGCGGGGTCAAAGCCCCATGCGATGATGGGTTCACCTTCCTTTTTCGTCTCGTGGAGTTCGCCAAGATATTCGATCACATCGTCAAAGTGCGGATGCGCAGGGTTCATGCCCTCGCGTCCCGGCCAAGGCAGCGGCCCGATGTAGTCGACCGCCATGAAGCCTGCGGACATCCAGCAATGCGAATGCGGCTCGATCAAGCCTGGCAAGACGATTTTGTCTTTCAGAGTTTCATCGACCGTCACGTCGTAGCGCGACAGCCAAGGCTGCATCTGATCTATCGTTCCGAGCGAAAGGATACGGCCGTTCAAAACCGCGACGGCATCAGCCTCAGGTCGGCCCGGGTCCATCGTGCGAAATTTCTTAGCGATGAAAACCGTGACTTTTTCCTTGGTCATCCCAAACTCCTAAAATATCTCCATAACAAGGTTAATGCTCGGGATCGGGCAATCAAAGTAAATTGTGGAGAGTCGGACAATGCACACAACCGCAATCCTCGCCTAAAACGAAAAATAAGCATTTTGAGTTACGTGAGTGGGAGGATCCGTGTCAGCATCGTGTATGAGACTGGACACAGATTCTTATGAGCCACTTCGGGCTTATCCCTTGTGATTATGGAAACAAGGATTCTAAAATGTCGTTTTGGACACTTCTCATGATAAAAGTGCCTGCGAAGAAGGCAAAGCAAACCGCAGAAGCATTCATTCACCGCAACATTATCGAGGAATGCGCCGATGCCATTCCAGGCTTTCGCCACGGCGAGTTGATGGTGTCGCATGAAGGCGATGGGCAGCTTTGCGTTATGTGCAACTGGACGGATAAAGCCGCCTACGAGCAATGGGTCGCAAGCCCCATTCGTGACAAGCAGAATGTGGACGCCCTCGGCTTCCTAACAGAAAAAGGTTACGAAGCGACTGACATGCATACACTCATGTTCGACAGTCTGCACGCCGTAGCACAAAAATAGCCGCAAAGCCGCTTTTGCTTCTTGGCTTTTCCCTGCGTCTGAGAGCAGGCGCAGGACTCCGTTTTCAGTGCGTCACTTGTAAGACTGCGCCGCTGGGCAGTCATTCCGGCTCTTTCGATGGGTTGAACCGATGCAAAATTTCGCCACTAGCCGGCACCCCGTCACACCCGGCGGGGTTTTTTGTTTTTAGCTCCAATCATTTATTGGCTTGAAAGAGCTTTCACTGATATTGCCCTGCCCTTCTCATATCGCTTAAGTCCATTTTTCATTGGTTTCACACATGTGCATTTGTATGAAAAGTTTTTGAATCAAGCAGTTAGCCGCATAGCCGCCAAAGTCTCAACGCGTTCCAGAAAGCGACCCCAAGCCGGAAAATTTGCGGCCCTCTAAGTTGAGGTTCGCCGCTGCGGTAGCTCGCTGGGTTCGGAACCATAGGACTCTTCCGCGGTCACGGAATCTGGGATTTCATCCCGCTTGAACTTTGTAATTCCAATGCCAATCAAAACGACGGGTGTGATCCAGAGCAGGACGGCGTAAGGCGCTATCGACAGAACGCCTATGCCGATTGTGCCCGCCACAAAGGCGCCATGAACATTCCACGGAATCAATGGTGAAAAAATGGACCCTGATCCCGCTATTGCTGCTGAGGCAACATATGGTTCCAGACGAGCCTTGATATATTGTTCTCTATAGGTCGCTGAATTAAGTATTATCGACATGTAAGGATCTGCCGTAGCCGCGTTCAAGCCAATTCCAGTTACTGCTGTAGCGACAATCAGACGTGCGCCGCCAGTGGCCCATGCCAGCAGCGGAGCAAGCAAGCGCCTAAGCATCCCAGTAAACTCGACCAGCGCTCCAAATGCAGCCGCAACGAGTATCAACCAAATAGTCGGCAACATGGACACAACACCACCGCCTACAAATGTGGAGTCAAGTGTTTCACTCCCGCTGTTTAGTGAAAATCCGCTGCCTAATACTTCAAGTGAAAGTTTAACCCAACCTCCCAACGCTCCAAGGCCCTCGTCGATCATTAGCGCGTCAATCAGATCCTGCTGTGTAAATGCAGCGAGTACTGCCGCAGTTATTGCTCCTGCCATTAGCGACAAGAACGCGGTCGTCCGCGCCGACAGCACGAGAACCAAGATGAGTGGCAAGAATGAGATGAAAGACACGGTAAAATGCTCGTCAATAGCCTGGAGTATTTGAACACTGTCATAGTTGTCAGACATACCGTGTCGCCAACCAAGAAAAAGGAACAGCACTGCGCTCGCAATCCAGCCAGGCGCAAGGACAGTACGTAGCGCGCGTGCGTGGTCCATAGCTTCGGCACCCACCACCGATGCCGTGAGAATGAAGGTATCCGAAATTCGACCTAGGCTGTCCCCCGTAAACGCTCCACAAACGGCAGCCGCTGCTGTGACCAGTGGAGAAACTTGCATAGCTGGTGCGAGAGCTACAAACGGCAAACCCACAGCGGCTATCGTGGTGAATGAACTTCCAATTGCATACGAAAGACCGGATGCGACCACAAAGACGATTATGTACAGAAAGCGCGGCGAACCGTATTGAGCTCCGAAATAAATCACTGAAGCAATCGTCCCAGACATAAAAAGTGCTCCAATTAGAGCACCCACCGCAATCAGCACAAAAATTGTTCCCAGAGCTGAATTGATACTATCGGACATGACCGCCGCGAGGTCTTCGGCGGAATTGCCAGTCGTGATGGCGATCACAAGTGCAAGTGTGAGACCAAGCGTCATGGCAATCTGTAATGGACCATCTTCGGCTTTTTCACCGAACAGTAAAACTGATGCGAATATCAGTGCCACCATTCCGCCGACGGTTACGAGCGAGGCGATCAAAGAACTGGTGGTGCGAGATTCCACGTCATCGCTCATAACATCAATCTCCTGAGCCGATTATTTGAAGGTTCAATTGGTTTCCGGTTGTTTGTAGCTAAGTTCCTGAGACCAAACGGGAGTTTGAAAGTAGGACTTCCCACGGCTTTCGTTCATGAGGGTTTGTCATCTCGCGTTTGAGGGAGCGGGCTATTTTCTTCATCGTTAGGTGCACTATCCTCGCCGTTACTTGTCTCTTCAGCTTCAGGCTCTTCAACGGACAACGGTTCCTCAACACTGCTTTTCTCATCGTCCGGGCCATCAAATTCCGGAGATCCTCTTGGGGGATAACGTAACGTGCCCTCAAGCCTGTCGCGTTCGGCAGTTGAAAAATCCGGGAATGGAAGATCACGTCCGCGGCGCCACTGTTCAACCTGTTCAACAGCATGCTTCGACTTTGCCGCATCAAGCCCTCCGTCCTGAGACATGTAAACAGTTTGGCTGGGAAACGCGAAGCCAGTACCCGAAGCTTCGACAATTTCCTTCGTTCTGAACAAGACATCTTCCTGAATTGCATAAAAAGCGTTCCACTCACGGGTTTGAGCGTAAACACGGATTTCAACATTCAGAGAAGAGTCTCCATAACCAATAAACCTCACTCGCGCTGTATCAGAAGTGATACGCGGGTGTGCGTACATCATTGAACGAATTTCGGCGAGAACGTACCTCAACTGGTCGGTATCCGTTTCAAGTCGCAAGCCAAGCGTTGTCCGGATCATCATTTCATCACAACGGGCCCAGTTAACGAGCTCCATATTCACAAACTTGGAATTCGGAATGGCTATCGTTGTTCGGTCCAAGCCACGAACGTGGGTTGATCGTACTCCAATGCTTTCAATTGTTCCTTCCTTGTCGAGGAACGAGCAATAATCACCAACCTTCACGGCCTTTTCCATATAGATCACAAAGCCGCTGATCAGGTTCTCAAGGGTCGGGCGGATCGCGAGCGCGACTGCAAGGCCGCCAACGCCAAGTCCTGCGATAATGCTTAAGAGCGGGAATCCGAGGGTTTGCGCACCATAGGCGAGAATCCATGTGGCTCCAACAAGAGCGATAATATGGTTGAGCAACCGCATCATACTTTCATCATACTGACGCACGATGGACGTCTTTTTCTCGGCTACCCTGTCGCTCAGGAGTGACATAAACCGCCAGAAGGTTAAGGCCGCAGCTGCATAGATCGTGATTGTAGCAAAGAAGGTCTCCGTTAGAGCGAAAGAACCTGTCAAAAAGAGTTGGTTGTTAAAGAAATTGTTTAGCGCGAGTAAGATCAAAAGCACAGCGCTGGCAAAAACGAACTTCCGTGTCGACTCTGGCATTTGTCCCGAAGCAACGCGACGGTTAAGCAGAAATCTAAGACCGTAAAGAAGTGCCAGAGAGATCATTAAGAAGAAGGCAGTGAAACAAATCTTCCAAATTGGGGTTCCCCAAAAGATCTTTCGGGAAGCGGCGGGAAGGGCGTTCTCGACAAACAAAGGGATAAACGGACCACTGAGTTGAAGAAAACGAGTGCTCCACAACTCCGCGACGCGATGCGGTGACTGCATTGCAATTTCACGCAGGTAGCGTGGAGCGATTTGCGACGAACTCGCCGAGAAAAGAAACTCACCCTCCCGGTTTCCCGCGTTAACCCTTTGGATTATTAGTGGGGTATTGGGCACCAAAAAAGTAGTTCGATCCTCCAAGTACACCGTTTCATCGTCGGGTAGAGCTTCCGCTTCTTCCGTTCCAACTTCACCAATGATGTCGATGAGAGCCAGTGCAGTTCTAATGCTCGCATCGCGTCTCTCCGCAACGTTTTCTTCCGTTAGATCAAGAAGTGAAATGAGCGCATCACCGATTAGAACCAGTTGCTCCCACTGTTGAGCTGATTTCCCAACCTGGTATTCCAAGTAGATGCCAATGAGAGCTTCGCGCAGGTTCTCCAATGACTGCAACGTGTCTCGTGGCGAATGCGTCAAAACCGGCGGCAGGCTTTCGAATGGCTCAATATCTTCCGTGATTGCCTGCGCAATCACTTGCTGACCGATAAACATCCAGCAAAGAAATGCGGCGATGACCTTTGTCCAGCGGCATAAACCAAGAACACTCAGCACTGACGTGCCAACAGAACAGCTTTTCGAAGCACTCTTCGCGCGAAAATCTACTTGCTTTCGGGTGACGCGTAGCTCGTGATCTTGGATTGGTGGAACGATGATCATGCGCTCATTTTTTCCTCGAACCCCTTGATCCAATGCTTCCCGGAGATCATGCGTCCAATCAGCATCCCTAGGCCAATCGCGAGGAGGTTGCCGAACAGCGGCATGAGGTCTGCAACACCTGTCATCTCACCATGAGAAATCCACGTTTCGATTTCACGAACACCGTGAGATCCGGGTGACAACGCAAAAACGACCGGCACCATGAGCACAAAAGTCGGAATAGCGCGTGTTTTTTGCGAAATCCACAAGCTTACGTACATACACACCGCTGCTGAAACCAACGTCCCAAAGATACCATTTGTGCCTATCGCTACGGCCTGCGCTGTTGCCGTGGAGAGCAGCAAGACGCCCAGTGCAGTCAGGAAATGGTCTTTGTCCATCTGAAACGCCCACATGATACCAAGAAGGAATGGAATTCGAGCAAAATAGATGGCCCACCACGGAAACTCCTCGCCGTCAGGCGCAACAGGGAGAAGAGCTGAGACCGGTGTCGAAGTAACAACCGCAGCGAAGTATGCACCAGAAGCCAACAGCACCAGTATGAAGACACTGTAGAAAAATCGATCTACCGCAGGCGACCACCTACCCTGCGCCAGCTCGTAAGCCTGCATACTGATGGAGTCTCCTGGGATGAAGACAAAAGTGGATGCGATCAGCAAAAGTCCCGGTGCAGCTAAGGCATAACCCGTTTGCCAACCGACCATAGCAATCAGGCCACTCGCAAATGCTGCAATTAAGGGACCAAGCCTCGCCAAAGCCGGGTTCTTGTCCACGGCCAGAAACACGGCACCCGTTGCCATGCCCGTCAAAATGCCGAAAAAGATACCTTCCCACGTACCGACGACTTCAACAGCAAAAGCCGCAGACACCGAGACGACACCAAGCCAAACGAGCAATGGCGAATAAGGAGGTTTACTCGACTTCAGATCAGAAAGATTTTTGCAGGCTTCTTCCGGAGTCAGCTTGCCTTCAAAGACATCTGCGAGGTGGTTCTTTAGTTTTTGAGTGTTCGTGAGCGCCGGGAACCCAGGCATATCTACCTTCACGAGAACGGTCTGACCTTTGTACTCCAATATTGCAGACTCTGCACCATAGACGACCGTGACATCCTTTACACCAAAAGAGGCCGCAGCCTTTTCTACGACTTCCTCATGGCCTACGACGCCTTCCCAACTCCACGATAGAAGGAGCTGCATTAGATCGACCAAGTATTCCCTGATTTGTGCGTCGGGTTCCGCCGGGTCTGGTGTTTTGTTAGTCACTCGTTTTCCCTCTCATACGCTGGTCAAAGAAATCGTGTTGCACGCTTGGCCAACTATTCCATCTCCAGGAATTCGACTGTGATGCCGTCTGAGTTACGGACCCAAGCAACGGCATTAACCGGGCTGGAAAAATGATCGCTGTCCACCTCAATGAAGTCACCCAGAAGCGCAAAGCCGTGCCCGGTGGCTTTGGCAACCGCAGCCTTGGCATCATCAACGTAAACTCCGATGTGGACGGACCCCGTATCTACTGGCGTTGAGGAAATGACCGTGCGATTGGGCGGCGACTGGTAACAAAGCAACTCGATACGACTTCCGTTACCGGTCAGAAAAGCCTGCTCTGCCGTCGCATCTGCCACACCGATAAGGCGTCCGATCACCCCCGGCACCTGCTGCCGGAGCTCTACTTGGTAACCGAGACATTCCTCGAAAAACTGAATAGTCTTTCCAATATCGGTGACCGTAAAGCATGTATGATTCAGACTAACACAGTCGCTTTGTTCCACGAGCCTCTATCTCCGGTCCTAGAATAGTGCGATGTGGGCCGCGCGAAAGCATACGAGCGGCCCATCGATATTCAACCGCCTGCCAACTGCTTTGCCGCTGCGCGCATATAGCCGGGGTTGAGGTCCGGCGCGAGATTGACAGGCGACGTCGAGAAGAACACGCCCACGACATCGCGAGCCGGATCGGTGTAAATGCCCTGATACAAGTTACCGTGCTTGAAAAGCGCTCCGTCTTCCCACACTGCATCCCACTGGTGCGAGTTGAAGATTGGCATATCATTACCAAAGCACATCTTTACCCACGAATGGTCGGTAAAATCACCCGCCAGGTAGGCCTCTTTGCTGCTGGCGGTCTGCATCTTGCGCAGCACATCCGGCGACACTACGGGCTCTGCCGAAACCTTGCGCCAGCTTGGCGTAAATATCAGCGCATAGCGCGCTAGGTCTTCAAGCGTGGAATTCAATAAACCATAGCCAATGGCCAAACCGGCAGGAGAAATATTGATCGCCAATGGCGACCGCGCGCCGATTTTCGACCAGATACGCTCGCCAAGATAGGCGGTGTAGGTTTGTCCGGTCACGCTTTCCACTGCTGCGCACAATACTTTGGTGATAACGGAGCTATAGCGCGCAACTTTGCCCGGCGACTCGCCTGCTATGGGGGCTACGTCGCGCAGCACCTCATATTCATCTTCCTTTACCCCATCCGCATTCGGGATCCCAAAATCAGCCGCCAGCATCCGTTGAAACACAGAATGGGGGTCCATCGTGGCCTTGGCATCCTCGGAGATATCGAGACCTGACGCCATGTTCATCGCATCGATGAGCGCGACCTTGTCCCACTCGGACCCTTTTAGCATAGCCGCAAAATCAGTAACTGGCTTGGATGTGTCGACCTTGCCGTCAAGCTCTAGCATCGTAAGCAGAGTGCCCACGGCCGACTTAGCGACTGAAGCCCAGATGTGCATCTGTTCAGGATGCATGCCCGGAAAGGCTTCGTAGACGACCTCGCCTTTGTGCAGGATCATCACGCCTTGAAGCCTCGTGTCAAAATCCGCGATGTGGTCATCCAAGGTTGCACTTTCACTGCCGTCACCCAGCATGTAGGTTAAGTCCCCCAGCGATGGGTTTGGTCGACGAGCTAGTTCACTGACCGGACCTTTGGAATAGGTAAAGGCAGCCGGCACGAATTCGGTCATGTTTGTGGTGTAATACAGCGCGTGGTCGCCACCCAACTGCATGTGCGTGTTGCTAAAGTTTTTTCGGGCTGCGGCGACGAACTCGAGGTCGAACCCATCGTGTACGGCACCTACTGGCAGCGTTACTTTAGCGCCTGGTACGCTCATTGGATCGTCTGGTGCATGAACAATACGATGGCCTAAGGGCAGAAAAATACCAGAAATCTCTGACAGGGGCGTTCGTGCTTTCATTTCAGTTTTTCCTTTTCAAAGTGCTTTAGTTTTGTTCAGTCAAAAAGCCCCGACGTCGCGATGGGCCTCAGGTATTGCATGATCGAATCGTCCGCCGCGTTCACCGAAAAATGCACGATAACCAAATCGCGAGACGACGACGCATAGATTGCCTGCCGTTGGAAGCCAGCCTTGAACATGTCGCCGTCCGGCCAGAGTGATTGTGCCGAAATTCTTGGGTTCAGTCGCGATTTTACCGATTTCCGGGTTGATGGGCTTCGGCAGGGCAGCTGGTGGCAACGGGTTCGGGGCGGGACCACTGGTCATAATTGCTTACTCCTATTGAAAAATCAGATCGGAGGAGGCAGAATCTTCTCACCTTTTTGGCTATTCACAATTCGGCTGGGTTGAGCACTGATCCTCCGCGCAACCACGCCAGTTCTTTTGATGGATTGAAACAGTCCGAAACCTCTCCCGTTGCTCGAATGTCCTTCTTAAGATCGAACATTACGACCGGCGCTCCGTCGCTCAGGTTGAGCTTGTGCAAATCTATCCAAGCGACTGTCGGATTCTGAGTGAACTCGAAATAATACCTTCCATTGGTCAGATCACTGATCGTGCGCCAGCGGGTGGGAGAGACGTTGGGCCGGGTTGGATCACTAATACCCCAAGGCGTTGACATGTTCCGAATGACGGCCAGTACATTTGCGACAGCCTCATGGTAGTCAGCCGGCTCCTCAGGCAGCGCACTGAGATAATAGGCGCCGCGCACAAAACGTTCGTCGGCCTGCGAGCCGCCCGGAAGCGGTTGATCCCCGCCAAGACCAACATACTTCTTCATGTTTTCAAGCTGTTGTTCGTAAGGTGGCGAGTTCGTCATGATTGTGACATCACGGCCTTTGTGAACGCTGAACTTTCCGTCCAACACCTCGATTACCGCCGAGTTGCCGGTCTTGTCGGCAATTGAGTAGTGGAAGGGTGACTGCACCTTGTCATCAAAATGCATCATGTAGATCGGCACGATCTGAATGCTGTCTAGCGCAGCGAGCACTTCGTCCACCGTCGCGAAGTTGTCGAGCATCCATTGCGCAAAAATCGAAACTGACAGACCGCCCTTTGAGGTATCGCGAGGGCCAAAGTCCGACTCCGCGAGATACAACAGGTTGGCGTTCAATCCCGCTTCGTTCATGCCATCAGTAATTGCCGCGCCGTAGCAGGCCCCGACGATACTTCCGTACTTCGATGTCCAGGTCTCAGGATTGTCGTCTACCGCGCCGTCACGCTTCATCCCTTTGGGAAACGCGTAAACTTTGGTTTGCAAGCTCTCGAACCAATCCTCATTCCGGCCTACCAGCATTGGTTGGCCATCCTTGTTGAAAAAAATGCGCGAACACATGGTCTTCACCCTTTCTCATACTCTACTGATGATCTTGGCCTGACTGTCGCTTCAAAACTTTGAAGGTTACCTAGGCAGCGGATTACCGTTGATTGCCCGAACGATAGCACGCGCCATGCCTTCTTCCTGGTTTTCCCCATCACTGGTGCTGAAGAATGCCACGACGGTGTCGGTCTCGGGTGAGATGTAAATCCCCTGCCCGCCCACTCCGGCCTTGAACAGGTCGCCGTCTGAAAAGACAGCATCCCACTGGTAACGGTTAGAGATCGCGCCGGCATCATCCCAGAAGGTGATGCTGTTCTTCTTGCCGATCCAGCCCTTGTCGTACATGTCGAGATACGTCCGGTCATAGATCTTGGCCATGACCGCGTCAGGGATCAGTTGCTCACCAGCCAGCTTTGTACAGCTTGGCGAAAAGGCCATGCCGAACCTGGCCAGATCGCGCAGCGTAGAGTTCATGCCAAAAAATCCGAGTGTATTTCCGGTCGGGCTGACCACGTAAAAAGCGTCATGCTCCATGCCAAGCTTAGACCACAACCGTTCTGAGAACTGCGCGTAGAGCGGTTTGTCAGCGATCCGCTCATTGATCCGGTTCATGACAAAGGTGTCGATAGAGTTGTATTCAAACTTCTGATGCGGTGGAGAATGCCGCTCCATATCGCGCAGGACATCAACCCATGTTTCATTGCGACCGCGCACATCGGGCAACATGCCAACCGCGCTCGTCGCCGCCCAGCGAAACCAGATCTGGTCAGGATCGGTGCGCGAGTTTGGCTCCGGCTCATCGTGCTCTGTGCCGTTGAGGCCCGTGGCCATGTCCATGGCTTCGACGACTCTCACGGTGTCCCATACCGATCCTTGCAATTCTGTCAGGTAGGAACTGACCGGCGCGTCCACATCGACATTCCCCTCATGTTCATGCATCGCCATCATGGTTGACCCGGTGACTTTGGTCACGGACATCCACAGATGCTTCTCATGCGGTTTCATCGTGCGATAGCGTTCGTAAACGATCTCACCACCTTTCACGACCATCATGGCGTCGATTGGTTTGGTGGCAAAATGTTCATCCACGCTGACCCAGTCACCATGCTTGTTCCGGTATTCGATATTCCCGATTGACGGGTCGACTGCGTAGGGCAGGTCGACCACGGGTCCACCGCGCATCACCTGCGCCGTTGGTCTGATTTTTGAGAAGTTCACATAAGAGTACTGCGTTTCCGGTGATGGAAACTGAACCTTGACCATGTTCTCAGGCGCGTTCAGGTAGGCGCTGATTTCAAGCACCCGGTCAAGCGGTACGTTTGTACTGATATCTTCGGGTTTCGCGAGGATAGGTCCATTGGTAGATGTATTCGCCATTTTTTTTCCCAACTGTAATGAAACTTCCGTTTGTCCAATATCACAATGAAATCAAACAAGATCATGAATCGAGATAGATGCAACTGTTTTCTGGTCAAACTTTTGGATTATTCGGTTGGGCCCCTATCTTGACCAAAGGTGCCTTACCAAAGACGTGGAAAGTAACCTTCCCCCGGTCTTTCGCGTGATGGGATACAGCCCGCCAGACCGGATCAAAGTCAGTGAATTCCTTGGTATCGAGGCGGAAGCCTAAAGTTACCCCTGAAGCTTGCGAGTCGCCGTTGAAAAAAGCTGCCCACAAGTAGGCACTTCGACAGATTTTTCTTTTTTCGCACCTTCACCAGTCGAGAGATGCACGTGCACCTCGCGACCTGTTTGATCAACAGCAAGACAATACACAATCGATTGAGGAACCGATCCAGTGGCGGCAAGAAGTCTTTTCAGGGCACTATGGCCAGAATGACGAGTCCGACGACGATAAATGTCAAGCTGGATACAGCGCCGGGTAAGCCAAAGGCAACAGCCGGTGCGGAACTCTTGGCATCCTTGCAGACCTCAGCGATTGCGACGCCTGTCATAACGCCAGTCGTGGCACCGGCGTTCTCAGCAACGTTCAACCTCATGATGAAGTGCCCGAAGAAGAAACAAGAAATCGTGCAAACCGTCGTCACAAATGCTCCGGCAATCAGAAGGTTTACCCCAAAAGCCTGCATGGTCGAAATCAACGAACCACCTGCGCCAATTGCGACAGCCGCGATAAAGAGTGACAACCCTAGGTCAGAGAGCGCCGTTGCCGCGGGTGCGGATACCGACCCCATGCTGGGGCTGCGGGTCCTCAACCAACCGAGAATAGCCCCGCCAAACATGGCACCCATTGCGGACCCCCCGAGGGGTGGGATTTCAATCCCGGCTACGGTCACTGTAATCGTACCCAAGGCTGCAAATACGGCGATGAAAAACGAAGTATTCATCAAATCAGTCGTCATCTGGTTTGTGACCTCGTAACCGACTTCGTCGGCAAATATCGACACACACCGTGCTGAACCAAACACAAACAGCACGTCCCCAGCGATCAGCTCAAAATCCTCGTCGTCTTTTGGCATTTCTGTACCAAGCCGCACTACGCGCTCCAGGCTGATGCCATACCCATGCTCGTTTAGCAGTTCCGAGAGTCTTCTGCCGACGTGTGCATTGTTAGTGAGAACGAGTTCTGCCGATGCCATATCCACGGCCAAAGCGTCAGTTTCCGCAACTTCCGGCCCCAGGGTCTCATTACCCCTCATGAGCAAATGGCTAGGCGCAAGGAAGGTCAGGATATCATCTTTCGCAAGGACCAGGTCATCAGTGACGTTCAAACGTTCTCCATTGCGAATTACCTGCTCAAGTGAAGGTAGAGCTCCTTCTTCTCGCCGCTTTTCAACGTTTTTGACAAGCTCGCCAGCTGTACTTCCGATGTACTTCGGTAATTCCAGCCTCCAGGCACGCACGGATGGCGCTATGCGCTTCTGGGGCACACTCCCGACTGCGTCAAGTTTCGCGGCTTCTTTAGCTATGTCTGCTCCCACAAGCGTTGGGCACAACTTAATAAGGATAATTAGTCCAAATGTGCCATACAGATAAGTGATGGCGTAGGCGCTGGCGAGGATGTTGCCCGCATCTGACGGCGCCAAACCCTCTGGAAGCTGGACCGATCCGGAAAACACGGCGCCTTGAGCGGCAGCTAGGACCGCAGATGTTGTGACCGCGCCGGCAGTCAGCCCACCGGCGACAATGTTGTTCAAGCCAAACACCAAAGCCATGAGATAAACCGAGACCCCAGCGACCACGGCAGTAAAAACGCACATTACCAAGTATTTGAAAGCCGACTTACTTGTTAAGACACGCACCAGGCCAGGTCCAACCATCGTTCCCAAAACAAAAAGGTAAATTGTAAACGTCAACCCTTTGATTATTTCCGGAACTTCGATTTGTGCCAATCCGATAACCAACCCGACAATCAGTATTCCTGTAGTTGGTCCAAGCCCGATACCGGCAATCTTCAGCTTGCCGACCAGATACCCCAATCCGATGACAACAAAGAGAAGAATGACAACATTTTCTCGAGCAAAAGAAATCAAAGCTTCCACGCGTCTCTCCCGATCAGGCTAGTTCTTCAACTGCAATATTGCGGCACACTAATCGATGTCCAAGGCCAAGTATTCTGTCTCAAACACCACCGTCTCTGGCTGCTTTAGGCAAGTTGTTCAACAAAATATGACTTGTCATCAAGCGTTTTCAACAGCTTCACAATGTCGGCAACCATTCTGTGACACAGGGCTGTCGCACGGGGCAAGGCTAGCCAAGGAGGAGAGTGAACGCGCCATTTCAGCCTGCTTAGGATTGCAATTGGAAAACTCATAAGATCAAGATACATCTCGATTAATGCATTATTGTGATCTCATCAAACAATGCCATGACCATGGACTCGTTGCGCCTTAAATCTGCTATCAAATTAGCGTTGGCTTTGGTGCTCGCGTATTGGATAGCCTTGTCGATGGATTGGGCCAAGCCTTACTGGGCCGGTCTCTCAATAGTTGCATGTTCGTTGACAACATTTGGCGAGTCCTTTCACAAAGGACTACTCCGGCTGGGTGGCACGTTCTTGGCAATTGTCGTTGCGATTGCTCTGCTGTCGCTGTTCCCGCAGGATCGTTGGCTATTTATCGCAGCACTCAGTTTATGGCTGGCATTCTGTTGTTTCAATATGTTCCGAACGTCTCGCTCATACTTCTGGATGACTGCCGGATTTGTGGTGCCCATATTGGTCATTGGAGGCGGCGAAAACCCGGTCAATGATTTTACTGTTGTGGTTCTTCGGGCTCAGCAAACAGTTCTTGGTATTGTGTGCTTCAGTGTCGTCTACTCACTGTTATGGCCCTACAGCAGTCGGGAACAGTTTGAAGAGGAAGTACGCAAAGCACTTGCTTTGGAACGACGTCTTCTCATGGCGACCTTGGACATCTTGACTGGAAATGAGCGCAAGGAAGACCTGCCAAAGCTTCGGATGCAGATCGCTCAATTGCACTCCACTGTCGAAAGGCTTTTGGATGCCGCAATTGTCGATAGTTATGACGTCTGGGATAGGCGCATTGTCTGGCGTCAATTCGTGGCAAATATGGCGTCACTGGACCGAGAGCTTCAGCGTTTATATTTGAACGCAAGAGATTTGGAAGACTCCCGTAACACAGCCCAAGTTCAATCGCTTTGTTCCGCGATACTGAGTACCGAGCAATATCTCATTGAAGCGGAGAGAACTCTATCCGGAACAGCGTCGCAAGTTGGGTATCACACCGAAAACCAGATTAACCAAGAAATGGTCAACAGCGGGTTAAGACACTTCCAACTTGCTGCCATGACTGCTACCCGTCACAATGTCCAACGGTCGCTAGAATACAGTCGGTCTTTGTCAGATTTGATGACCAACATCAAAGATGCAAGCTGGAAGGCAAACACCCGGCATTTGGCCTCATCCCAACAACCTAAACCCACATCCGAATTCCTTGATCGGGATATGTGGAGCGCGCTAATCCGTGTTCAGGTTATATTTCTTGCGACAGTGGCATGTGTCCTGTTTGTTCCAGGCTTTCCCAATCCGGCTCTTGTAATCTGCATAGGCGTTTCTCTCGCTCTGAACCTTGCTTTACATCCGCAGGCGTCTGTCTCCGTCGCGCTGCCTTTCGCAGCGATCCTACTGTTGATTGTTGGAACTGTGCACCTTGTTCTATTACCGCTATTGGCCACCTTCTGGCAGTTGGCTTTGTTAATCTTCGGCACCACAGTCCTGGTGGCTTACTTAACTTCCCGCCCGGAACAAATGATTGTTCGAAGTTTTTTCCTGAACTTGTTTCTGGTCGGCCTTCAGATCGATAATCAGCAGCAATACAGTTTCCTCTTCTTTGCAACCATGTTCATCGGTTTGTTCTGTGCAATTGCGATCATCGAATGCACGCGTTTTTTCCCGGTTTCTTTAAGGCCGGAAATCCGTGTGGAAGCTCTAATAAAGCGTTTCTTTTCTAGCGCGGATTATGTGGTCCGACACAGCCTTACCGACCAAAGAGAGCAACCAAACTGGTTTAATCGGATGCGCCTTTCGCTACATGTCAGCGAGATAGATAGCATTCCGACCAAACTTATTCCTTGGCTATCTGCATTGTCGGAACCAGCACTGGGCAATACCAAAAGGACGGATGCGCTTCAAATCGCGGCAAGTTTGGAAGCGCTGAGCAGCAAGTTAATTGAATTTGCCGCAACCCGAAGACTGTCACAGGCAGCTTCACTGAGAGAAGGCGGTGGCGAAGCAATGAAGCAGTGGCGCTTGGCCGTTGCGGATGTAATGTTGGATATTGAACGCGACCCAGGGGGGATTGACCCTGAATATCTGCAAAACAGGCTTCAAAGCGCTACTGTAGCCCTTGAGAAGACTGTAGAAGTCCTAATTAACAAAGAGCCTAATTCAAATTTGAATACCGCTGACTACGAAAGCATGTATCGTCTTCTTGGCGCATATCGCGGTCTTGCGGAGGGTGTTTTGGGCTACACCGGCCGAGCAGCTTTCATTGATTGGCCCGCACTACGAGAGTCCCGTTTCTGAAGTCGAGGAAAAAATGCTACCAGTTCCAAGCGAATTCGACTTTTTTGGCGTCTACCTCTCACCGCTTTTCGTATCTTCCCTACTGGCAGTTGTTCTAACTATGGTGACGGCGCGTGTTTTGAACCGTTTCCGAATGTCGCGTTTCATCTCTCATCCGGCGTTGGTTTTTGTTGCACTTGTAGCAATCTATACGTCCCTCATCGGAACCTTTCTTATCCCGGCCTAGTCAAATGAACCGAAACATCAAGTTGATCGTCACAGTTGCAATCGTACTCGTCGCTTTGGGCGCCGTGTTCTTGAAATATGCCAATTACGTATCCAACCCATGGACGCGAAATGGTCAGGTTCGAGCAAATGTTCTGGAAGTTGCACCGCGCGTTTCCGGGCCAATTGTCAACCTTCCGATACGAGACAACCAGTTTGTAAAGGCTGGGGATCTTCTCTTCGAAATCGATCCGCGCACTTTCGAAGCAGCACTGTCGCAAGCACAAGCGAGATTCGACAAAACCGTCGAAGATCTGGCTTCTTTGGATAAGCAAATTGAGGCCGCCCGTGCGAGTGTTCAGCAATATGAATCGTCGATCCAACAAGCCGAGTCTCAATTGTCATCCGCAAAAGCCCAGCAGACAGAGGCACAACGTCAATTTGACCGGGCCTCTGTTTTGGTAAGCGACGGTCGCATCCCCGAGTCACAGTTCGACGAATTACAAAGAGATTTGGACGTTGCTCAAGCAAACACCGCCAGAGCACAAGGCGGAGTGGTTCAAGCCAAAGCCGCGCTCGCCCAAGCGCAGGCTTCGCTGGAGGGCTCAATTGCAAGCCGCGGCGTAACTGGTGAGGAAAACTCAAGCCTCCGCGAGGCTAAAGCTGCTCTAGAAGCTGCGCGCCTCAACCTTGAATTCACTAAAGTACATGCCTCAGTTGACGGATATGTTGCAAATCTGACATTGCGTCTCGGCAGCCAGGCTGTCGCTAATCAACCGATCCTTGCACTCATTGATGCCCAAAGCTTTTGGGTCGACGCTTATTTCCGCGAAAACTATGTGGGCGATATATCCCCTGGTAACCGCGCCGCCATAACGCTCATGTCTAACCCCGATATCGTAATTCCTGGGGTGGTAGATAGCATCGGGCGAGGAATCGCAAAAAGTGATGGGAGTGTTGGGGTCAATCTCTTGCCAAACGTGAGTCCAACGTTTGAATGGATCCGACTGGCACAGCGAATTCCGGTAAGAGTAGAAATTGACCAACTCCCCGAGGGAGTCGAATTGCTTGTAGGCACAACGGCGTCGGTTCTCGTCATGATTGGCACCGATCCAACGGAAACAGATGAAGCCCTACCACCGCCGGCACCGACAATTCTACAATAGTCGGACTCCAAGATGGGTGTTGTCACGTTAACCGTCGTTCGGTTGCTCATGCTTGGATTTGGACATAGG
>NZ_WPZE01000015.1:0-23951 GCF_013031225.1 Ruegeria sp. HKCCD7221 | reverse complement strand
CGTCCGACCGTCTCTCCGATCCGTCAGCACCGCCTCAGCAGCGCCGGTGAAGGGGGTTCTAAGGTTTACCCCACAAAGCCGCAAGTGGAAAATTCAGAAAAATTCGAAAAAACTCAGAGGATATAATTTATTGTTTATTTTCATAGTATTGAATTATATTCGCCTTGCAAAACGAACACCTCAGGCCACCGTTTTCATGTGCGACTCAGGTTTTGCACAAGCTTACCCACAGACTCAGTCAGCGATCAGGCGGAATCGGCTTGTCGGAATCGGCTGAACGGGTTCGAAAGTGGCAAACGCAGGGCCAGAAGGACCAGAATCACACTCAGATAGATCAGCGGTTCGATCTGGAACCCTTTTGCCAGCATCACGTAATGCAACCCACCCAAAATCGCAGCCGGATAGACCAGACGCTGCAGGGCGCGCCAACGTGAACCTAAACGGCGTACCGACAGATCATTGGAAGACAGGGCCAAGGGCAACAAAAGCAGGAACCCGGCCATGCCAACCGTAATGTAGGGACGTTTGAGGATGTCCGCCCAAATCTGACTTGGCAACTGCACATCCAGAACAAGCCACACCAGCAGGTGCAGGCTGACATAGGTAAATGTCAGCACACCCAATGCACGTCGAAACTTAAGCAGATTGAGACCTGCAAAACGCCTTAGCGGAGAAACAGCAAGCACTGCGATTAAAAGCTGCAACGCCAACTCTCCGTACCGATGCTCCAGCGCCTCGATTGGATCGATACCCAACCCTCCGGTCAGACCCTGATAGAACAGCCACGGTGCCGGGATCAGGCCCAGCAGGTAGACGGCCCATACAGGCACCCGGCGGAGTATCTGGTTCACGGTCTGCATGCGCTTAGTAGTATTCCGACAGATCCATGCCGTCGTAAAGACCTGCCACCTCGGCCTCATAGCCGTTGAACATCAGCGTCGGAATACGTTTCGAAAACAGCCCGCCGCCAATAGTGCGCTCTGACGCCTGAGACCAGCGCGGGTGATCTACGTTCGGGTTCACATTGCTATAGAACCCGTATTCGCGCGGATTGGCCATGTTCCAACTGGTCGGCGGCTCAACATCCGAAAGCGTGATGCGCACGATCGACTTGATGGACTTGAACCCGTATTTCCACGGCACCACCAGACGCAAAGGAGCCCCGTTCTGGTTCGGGATTGGGCGATCATAAATACCGGTTGCCATGATCGTAAGCGGATGCATCGCCTCATCCAGCCGCAGCCCCTCACGATAGGGCCAGTCGAGAACCGGGTATTGGACACCAGGCATTTCATCCGGACGGTATGCCGTTTCGAACGCCACGAATTTGGCACCCTCTTGCACACCGGCCATGTTCAACAAATCCGACAGTTCGAATCCATTCCATGGAATGACCATTGACCACGCCTCGACACAGCGAAACCGATAGATGCGTTCTTCCACGGTCATCTCGGACATTACATCCTTGAAGTCGTACTCACCCGGTCTGTCGACCAGACCGTCGATTTTGATGCTCCAGGGCTCCGTCACCAGGGAATGGGCATATTTGGCCGGATCATCCTTGCGCGTCCCGAACTCATAATAATTGTTGTACGAGGTGATTTCTTCCCAAGTGTTCGGCTCCAGCGCTTCCTGCGCGCTGGCTTTATGCGACATCCCGGCCAAACCAACTCCGGCCAGCCCCGCCATCACCTGGCGACGATTCAAGAAGGCCGCCCGCGGGGTGACATCTGCCCGCGTCAATGTGTTGGTCCAGCGATGCGCCATGTATTTCTCCGTCATTGGCCAGTGTTAAGGAACAGGTAGGTCGGTCTTAACACAGGACCAAGGCAACATGCGTCACGATTGGGAGAAGTGACTGTAACGAAAGCGGCGGTCGACCGAGTGCTTGGCCCTTATCCAAAAAGCGGATCACACCCGACAACATGCAAATTTCGGGCCAAGTGACGCATTCAGGCCATTCCGCTATGTTTTTTCGTTTTGTTTAATTAGGGGACCTAGCGTCATGCTTGATATTGACGCCATACAGCGCACAGTTCCTGCGCTTACGTTTTTCTAGGCGCGAAGGGACGGAGTTTACGACCAATGGACATCGGTCGCTGAGGTCGCGCTTTGAATGAAACGGCAAATTTGATCGGAAAGGACGAATTATGAAAACGAAACTGGTTGCGGGCTTGTCGCTGGTTCTGTTTATCGCTGCATGCGCTGAGAAAGAAACCTACCCCATCTCCGGGTGCGACTCGAATGAAACCTTCCCCGTGACCTGCGAGGAAATCGGTGAAGACACGAGCCTGGATGAAAACAACGCACAGGACCTGAACGCATTGCCGACCGGCGCCTGACGGCACCTGATCCAACACACGGGGCTGTACCAGCCCCAACCGACTCTGGAAAAACCCGCCTTCTCTGGCGGGTTTTTTGTTGGGGCTGTGCATTCCTACAAACAGATGCATTTGATCGCCGTGGGGACACGTTCTCACCAAAAGGCTCTGCAGGTCGATCTTCAAAGCGGCAGTTGCGTCTGGGGTGGCTGCAGCAGACGCCAGCGCGTCAGCACCTATGGCGATGGCAGCGGGTGACGGCAAGATAAAAGACATGACCCATACCATCAGCCCCGATTTTCCCACCTATCTGGACGAACCCGGCTACGCCGCAGAGCCTGTGTTCAAGTTTTCTTAATACGGTTTCAACCTGCAACAGCTGACGGTGAACGAACATACGGGTACCCATATTGATGCGCCGTTGGATTTTTCGGCTGACGGGGCTTCCGTCGACGAAATTCCGGTATCGGATCTGATCGCACGACTGTGCGTCGAAACATAAAGGGGGGACTGGCGGGACTGCACGGATATTCGCGATGATCTGACGAAGTCGGGATGAAACCAACCTATTCCCGCGTGGCCCACCCCATATGAAAAGCGAACTTTTGCAATTTGATCCGGGCAGAAAAAAAGACCCTCCGATCAGGAGGGTCTTTCTTGTTCTTTAAATCAGTGAACCACAGCGTCATCTGGTCTGGGTCGTTCAGACGTTCCCAGCCGATCCCCGATGATCAGCCCATCCGATCCGGCGGTCACTGGAACGGTCTCACCATCCTTGATCTCACCGGCTAACAAAGCCTCGGCCAGCGGGTTCTGCAGCGCACGCTGAATCACGCGTTTCAACGGACGTGCGCCGAAGACCGGATCATAGCCTTCGTTCGCCAGCCATTCCTTGGCCCCGTCGTCCAGCGCCAGCTCGATCTTGCGAGCAGCCAGACGTTTTTGCAGACGTGCCATCTGGATATCGACGATACCATCCATATCGGCCCGCTTGAGCCGGTCAAAGATGATGGTCTCGTCCAGACGGTTCAGGAATTCGGGCCGGAAATGTGCCCGGACTGCATCCATCACATCGCGCCGTGCCTGCGCACTGTCGGCACCTTCGGGCAGTTGGCTCAGCGCCTGAGACCCAAGGTTCGACGTCAGGATGATCAGCGTCTGCTTGAAGTCCACAGTGCGGCCTTGACCATCGGTCAGAACGCCATCATCGAGAACCTGCAGCAGCACGTTGAAGACATCCGGGTGCGCCTTTTCGACCTCGTCAAACAGCACGACCTGATAGGGCCTGCGCCGCACGGCTTCGGTCAGCACACCGCCTTCGTCATAGCCAACATAGCCCGGAGGGGCACCGATCAGACGAGCAACCGCGTGTTTCTCCATGAACTCGGACATGTCGATGCGCACCATCGCGTTGTCGTCGTCGAACAGGAAGTTCGCTACGGCCTTTGTCAGCTCGGTCTTACCTACACCGGTCGGGCCGAGGAACAGGAACGAGCCCAGCGGGCGGTTCTCATCATTCAGGCCAGCCCGCGCACGGCGCACGGCGTTTGCAACGGCAGTGACGGCGGCATCCTGACCGATCACGCGAGAATGCAGATCGTCTTCCATCCGCAGCAATTTCTCGCGCTCGCCTTCCAGCATTTTCGAAGTCGGAATACCCGTCCAGCGCTCGACCACCGAAGCAATCTGTTCCGGACGCACCGTTTCCTCGGCCATCATGGCGTTGCTTTCGGCGTTTTCGGCCTCGGTCAGCGTTTTCTCAAGCTCAGGGATGACGCCATAGGAGAGTTCCCCGGCCTTGGCCAGATTGCCTTCGCGCTTGGCGATTTCCAGATCAGCGCGCGCCTTGTCGAGTTGTTCTTTTAGATCGCGCGCACCCGCGAGCTTGTCGCGCTCGGCCTGCCACTGGGCGGTCATCTCGGCGGATTTCTCCTGCAGATCGGCCAGATCCTTTTGCAAGGTTTCCAGACGGTCTTTGGAGGCCGCGTCGTCTTCGAGCTTCAACGCCTCTTCCTCGATCTGCATTTGCAGAATCTGACGGTCGAGTTGGTCCAGCTCCTCGGGTTTGGAGTCCACCTCCATCCGTAAGCGCGACGCCGCCTCATCGACAAGGTCGATGGCTTTGTCGGGCAGGAAACGGTCGGTGATATAGCGATGCGACAGCGTCGCCGCCGAGACCAACGCCGAGTCCGAGATGCGCACACCGTGGTGCAACTCGTACTTCTCCTTGATGCCGCGCAGGATGCTGATCGTGTCCTCGACCGTGGGCTCCTGCACCATGACGGGCTGGAACCGGCGTGCAAGGGCCGCGTCTTTTTCAACGTATTTGCGGTATTCATCCAGCGTGGTCGCGCCGATACAATGCAACTCACCCCGCGCAAGCGCGGGCTTGATCAGGTTGGCAGCATCCATCGCGCCGTCGGATTTCCCGGCGCCGACCAGCGTATGCATCTCGTCGATAAACAGGATGATCTCACCGGCGGCTTCGGTGACTTCAGTCAGAACAGCCTTGAGGCGTTCTTCGAACTCACCACGGTACTTCGCACCAGCAATCAGCGCGCCCATATCCAGCGCCAGCAGCTTCTTGTCCCTCAGCGATTCCGGCACATCGCCGTTGACGATACGCAGGGCCATACCCTCGGCAATCGCGGTTTTACCCACGCCGGGTTCACCGATCAGAACGGGGTTGTTCTTGGTCCGGCGCGACAGAACCTGCATCGAACGGCGGATTTCCTCATCGCGTCCGATGATCGGATCAATCTTGCCCTCAGCCGCAGCCTCGGTCAGGTCGCGCGCGTATTTCTTCAACGCGTCATAGCCGTCCTCGGCAGACGCGGTGTCGGCGGTACGGCCCTTACGGATGTCGTTGATCGCCTCGTTCAGTTTTTGCGCCGTCACAGCGCCATCTTCCAAGGCATCCTTGGCCTTGGATTTCACCATGCACAAAGCCATCAGAATGCGTTCAACAGGAACAAAACTATCGCCTGCCTTGGTGGCGATTTTCTCGGCCTCAGCCAGAACCTTGGCAGTCTGGCTATCCAGATATACCTGCCCGGTATCGCCTTTGACCTTTGGAATGCGTGCCATAGATGCGTCCAGCGCATTTACAACACGGCTGGGCGCGCCCCCGGCGCGTGTGATCAGGTTGCTGGCCAGCCCCTGATCGTCATCCATCAATGCTTTCAGCAAATGTTCGGGCGTCAGGCGCTGATGCTCTTCCCGCATCGCAATAGTCTGCGCCGCTTGCACGAAACCCCGTGCCCGCTCGGTGAACTTGTTCAAGTCCATATTAATCTCCTTTTCCAAGCGCCCTGTTTTGATGCACCCGCTTGGCGGCATGCGTCGGTCAGAGCCTCACATTCAATCTGGGAAATATCTGCCCCCGTTCAAGAGGCTGAACACAGATTCAACCCCTATCTGCGCGGTATTGTGTAAACCGTGTACCCTCCGGTTTCAGCCACTTCCCGCGCGTTGTACATTTCAACCAACGATTGGGCTGCGTCGCTGCCCGTCGGGCAAGACACAAGATCAGCCGCGTCATCCAGGAAGTCGATGGTAAAGGCCGTTTCCCCGGTCAACTGGCAATCATCGTCGGTCGAACGATAACCCGCAACCAAACGCAGATTGTCGTTGGTCGGGGTCTTGATCACCATGTCAGCCGCCTCTTCCTCCAGCGGCATATCCTGACACGCTGCCAATGCCAGGGCTGAACCCAACATGATTAGTTGTCGTATATTCCGTTTCATTCTCAAATCCGCTCCTGCAATTCAGGGGCATGATATCACATTAAGCACCCCGTGCCGTGATCTGAGTCACTCCTCTATCCTGCATGGACAGAAGCCACCAAACCCGGTAGGACGCCGACGTTTGCCAAAAAGGAGCGCCCCATGTCCGATGACCGCCTGATCGTTGCCCTCGATGTCCCGAATGCGCTGCAAGGTCTGGCCATGGCCGAACGCCTTGGTGACTCGGTGTCTTTCTACAAAATCGGCCTGGGTATGCTGACCGGCGGCGGGCTGGCGCTGGCCAATGAGCTGAAGCAAGATCATGGCAAACGCATCTTTCTGGACATGAAACTGTTCGATATCGGCAATACCGTCGAAAATGCCGTTCGGGGTCTGGCGCAGTTCGATCTGGACTTTCTGACGGTGCATGGAGATCCCCATGTTGTGCGCGCCGCAAAAGAAGGCGCTGCAGGCAAGGACCTGAAGATCCTTGCCGTCACAATCCTTACTTCGCTGAACCGCGATGATCTGGATGCGAGCCTGCTGAAGGACGGTGACGTGCAAGACCTGGTGGTTGAACGTGCCGCGCGCGCGCTTGAGGCCGGGGCGGACGGTGTCATCGCAAGCCCGCAAGAGGCCGCTTTGATCCGCGCCCTGCCCCAATCCGAAGGACGGCTGATCGTAACCCCCGGCGTTCGCCCCGCCGGGGCCGAGCTTGGCGACCAAAAACGTGTGGCCACCCCCGCAAACGCCATCGCTAACGGGGCAGATCACGTCGTGGTTGGCCGCCCGATCTATCGCGCAGACGATCCCAAAGCCGCCGCTCACGCGATTCTGAACGAGCTTTCATAGCTTCAGGCAGCCAAGCCCAACCGCGGCTGACTAAAAAATTGGCATGTTAATTTCTTTGGAGCCACGGCCACGGACCGAGTGAACCGCCCGGAAAATCGCACAAAAACGGCCGGCAACAACTTGACCTTGCGTCACTTTTCCCGCGCACCGCGCCAAATCGTCCCTGTGCCCCAAAACACACATGAAAAATACGAGAATTCGTTATGTGATCTAGGTCCTATCGAAACGCGGGTTTTTGCGCGATTCTAGGCTTGTGATACTCCCCGCGGACCGTATCTTCCTGAGGTCCGTTACCTCCCCCCGCCCACTTGCGGGGGGTCTTCTTTCGAAAACAATTTTCACGATTTGCACCTGTCCGCGCTTTGCCCGACGAGGCAGAGTGGTATAAGTGACCCTCCGATTTGCACTGACGTTTAGGGGAAGTGCCCGATGCCCGGCTTTTGCCGAGATTGCCTGTCCATATCCTCGGATGCTCACCGATGCGGTGCCTGTGGCAGCCCCCGGATCAAATCGCATCCAGAGCTGTTCGACCTGTCAATTGCGCATATGGATTGTGATGCTTTCTATGCCTCGGTCGAAAAACGGGACAACCCGGAACTTACGGATAAGCCGGTGATCATCGGCGGGGGCAAACGCGGTGTTGTGTCAACCGCCTGCTATGTTGCTCGCATCCGCGGGGTGCGATCGGCGATGCCGATGTTCAAGGCGCTGCAACTCTGCCCGGAGGCCGTCGTGATAAAGCCCCGCATGTCAGTTTACGCCGAGGTTTCGCGCAAGATACGCGCCATGATGGATGAGCTCACCCCCGTGATCGAACCCTTGTCCTTGGACGAGGCGTTCATGGACCTGTCCGGCACGGAACGCCTGCACGGTGCGCCGCCTGCAGTAATGTTGGCAGGCCTTGTAAAGCGTATGAAGGATGAACTGGGCGTCACAGGTTCGATCGGGCTGTCGCATAACAAGTTCCTGGCAAAAGTTGCCTCGGATCTGGACAAACCACGCGGGTTTTCGGTTATCGGACAGGCGGAAACGGCATCCTTTCTGTACGACAAGCCCGTCCGCCTGATCTGGGGCATCGGCCCCGCCGCGCAAGAGTCGCTGGATCGCGCCGGTATCCGCGCATTCTCGGATTTGTTGCGCTGGGACCAAGAGGCGCTGACCTCGCGCTTTGGGTCAATGGGTTATCGGCTTTGGCATCTGGCGCGCGGGCAGGACAAACGCCGTGTTTCCGCGCATGAACCGATGAAGTCCATCAGCAACGAAACAACGTTTTTTGAAGATACGGCCAATTTGGACATTCTGGATGGCCACCTGTGGCGCATGGCGGAAAAAGTGGCTGACCGGGCCAAAGCCAAAGGGCTGGCGGGGCGCGTCGTGACCCTTAAGCTGAAAAAAGCCGACCACAAAGTACTAACCCGGCGCGTTTCGCTGCGGGATGCAACGCAGATCGCGGATCGTATTTACCGCACCGCGCGCGGGCTGTTCGATCAGGTGGGCGATCAAGGTCCGTATCGCTTGTTGGGATGTGGCATTTCCGATCTCTGCTCTGAAAATCAGGCTGATATCTCGGGCGACTTGTTGGATCCGGGCGCATCCCAGCGATCGCAAGCCGAACGCGCCACGGACGAAATCCGGCGTCGCTTCGGAACCGACGCCATCGTCAAGGGTCGCGCCTTACGATGAGGTTACTCCGCGGCCAGCCGCACAGACTCGTCGCCAATCTGTGAGATTTCCATGATGACCTGCCGCAGCGTTTCCCGAAACGGAGCGAAATTGGCGTTTGGCGTAATCCGCGTTTCGTCCATATAAAGCGACCGGTCGATCTCAATCTGAATTGCGTGCTGATTGCGTCCGGGCCGCCCATACGTTTGCGTAACATAGGCCCCCGCGAACGGCGCATTCCGGGCGACCGTCAGCCCGGCCGAGACAAACGCCGCTTCGATCCGATCCACGATCTCGGGCGAGGCAGACGCGCCAAACCGATCCCCTAAAACAATCTGTGGTCGGCGGGTGCTGTTGGTCCCTGCCATTGCGACCGCCTCATGCGGCATTGAATGACAGTCGATCAAAATCGCCTGTCCAAAAGAATCCAGCGATTCCTTCAGCAAAGACTTCAGGCGTGCATGATAGGGTCGCCAACAGGTATCGATACGCAGACGCGCTTCGTCCATCGTCAGCTTGCCACGATAAATCGCGCGCCCATTCGCAACGACGCGTGGAATCACACCCAACCCCGATGTAACCCGAGGATTGTGACCCTGACGGCGCGCACCTTCGATCAAAGCCGGGTCCAGCTCTTCGGCACTACGGTTGAGGTCCAGATAGGCGCGGGGTTTAGTCGCCGAAATCAGCGGCGCGCCACATTCGGCAGCGGGCGAAAACAACTGATCCACAAAGGCATCTTCCGAGGATCGAATCACATCCCGGCTCAGAACCGTCCGCTGCAGCAACGATTGCGGGTAATTCCGACCGCTATGAGGAGAGGAAAACACAACACAAGACGTGCGCTTGGCGGGCAAATCCAATACATAGGCTGTGTTCTGCATAACGACTCCTTGTTCGCGCCCAACATAGACCGGAAAATAGTTCTTCCAAACCCCTTGAACCCCTTTGCGACTCCTTTTATAGACCCCGCTACCGGCGCGGGGTTCCGCGCCCCATTTCGTTATGGGGCAGGGCACGCAAAGGTAAGTGGGCGGTTAGCTCAGCGGTAGAGCACTTCGTTGACATCGAAGGGGTCACAAGTTCGATCCTTGTACCGCCCACCATGATTTCACTGTTCCGGTTATCCGGGGCACCCGATTAACCCAGGCGCTGGCCACGTCTTTGATGAAGGCGCCGCAGATTGGAGACAGACCCATGAAGGTCAAGAACTCGCTCCGCTCGCTCAAGAACCGGCACCGTGATTGTCGGATTGTGCGTCGCAAAGGCCGCGTCTACGTGATCAACAAGACGCAGCGCAAGTTCAAAGCTCGCCAGGGCTAAGAACCGCTTAATTCGAATAGAAAGAACCGCGCCTCCGAGCGCGGTTTTTTTGTTGGCAGGTCAGAACGTGATCCCTGCATGGATCAAGATACCGATGACCATCAGAATGTTGAGAACCATTGAAATTCCGTTGCCCACATAGATCGGTAATTTTCCCACAACCAGACCGTAGAAAAACCACAGCATCGAAAGCACTGCGTATAGGGACCATGACAACAGGGACTGACCGCTTGCGTGCTGGGAATGCGTGAAATACAGCTTCATGAGCTGCGGCAGCGTTGCAAACGGGCCGACGACGCCAATGAAAACCATAAATCCCTCGAACCGGGCCATCCAGTGACCAAGGTTTGATTTCTCCAGCTTTTCAGCCAGCGTTTCCGTCATCAAATGTGCCCCTTCGCATGGCGCTCAATACAAACAATCCGCAGTCATCACCCGGAAGCTTCCCGGCAATTTAGCCGTTTCCGGGCCCGCCACCAAGAAAAACGAAAAACCCAGGCACGGTAAATACCCGTATCAGCGATCATTTTCCCAAGTAAATTTGTCAGATTACCTTGCATCCCCCTGAGAATCGTTTAATTGACCAAATCAGTCGGGTTATAGCCCGGCACGAAATTTCACTGTTGGGACATATGATGCTGAAATCCTCTACATGCGTTGCCGCCGCTCTGACGGCCCTGATTTCAACCTCCGCCGCCGCCGAGGGGGAACTGAACCTCTATTCCTCGCGCCATTACGACACTGACGAGCGCCTCTATTCCGATTTCGAAGACGCCACCGGCATCACCATCAACCGTATCGAAGGCAAGGCCGACGAGCTGATCGCCCGTATGGAGGCCGAAGGCGCGAACTCGCCCGCCGATATCCTGCTGACCGTGGACACCTCGCGCCTGGCCCGCGCAAAGAACGCCGGCATCCTGCAACCGATCGACAGCGCGGTTCTGGAAGAACGCATCCCGGCCAATCTACAGGACGAAGACAACCAGTGGTACGGCTTCTCGCAGCGCGCGCGGATCATCTTCTATGACAAGGCCGATGTCGCAAACCCTCCTGCCAGCTATCTGGATTTGGCCAAGCCGGAATACAAAGGTCTGGTCTGCATCCGGTCGTCCAGCAACACCTACAACCAGACCCTGCTGGCGTCGATCATCACGAACCACGGTGCCGAGGCCGCAAAATCATGGGCCGAAGGCGTTGTTTCAAACATGGCACGAGACCCGCAGGGCGGTGATACTGACCAACTACGCGGGATTGTCTCGGGTGAATGTGAGATCGCCGTTTCCAACTCGTACTACTTCGCCCGCGCGCTGCGTAAAGATGTGAAGGGCCTGAGCGCAGATATCGACATGATCGGCGTGCAGTTCCCAGCTCAGGACGCCGAGGGCGCGCATATGAACCTGTCGGGTGCAGGCGTTGCCGCCCACGCGCCGAACAAAGAGAACGCGGTAAAGTTCCTGGAATATCTCGCCGGTGAGCAAGCGCAGGTTTATTTCTCGAACGGCAATGATGAATTCCCCGCCGTGGAAGGTGTGGCGCTGGCCGACAACGTCGCATCGCTGGGCGCCTTCAAGGCAGACAAGGTGAACCTGTCCGAAGTCGCCAAGAACATCCCCGAGGCGCAGAAAATCTTCAACGAAGTTGGTTGGAAGTAATCAGTCCAACAAAGTCACGAACAAGGGCGCAGAGAATTCTGCGCCCTTTTTTGTTGATATTGCTATGTTTTCAGCGTACTTCTCATATATGAAAATTTTTCTCACTTTTGATTATGATGCATGACCTATCGCATCGCCTTGCCAAAAGGCTGAATGAGCTGCGCCGCGCGCGGGGTTTATCGCTGGACCAATTGGCAGATCAAAGCGGGATCAGCCGGGCGACGCTGTCCCGCATGGAAAAGGGTGATGTCAGCCCGTCTGCAGAAACGCTTGGCCGGATTTGCGCCGCTTACGGGTTGCCGATGTCGCGCCTGCTGATGATGGTCGAAGACAGTTTTGAGCCTCGTGTGCCATTTGAACGTCAACCGGAATGGCGTGATCCGGAAACCGGGTTCACGCGCCGGTCTGTCTCGCCTCCGGCCGCTGGGCTGAATGGCGAAGTGCTGGAGGGGCACCTGCCACCCGACACAGTGATCACTTATGACACGCCGCCCAAACCTGGGCAGGAACATCACCTGATCCTTCTTGATGGTGCCCTGACCCTGAGCGTGGATGGCGTTGCACATACGCTCACCGGGGGGGACTGCCTGCGGTATCACCTGTCCGGCCCCACGCGATTTGAAACGCCCGCGACCCGGGGTGCACGATATTTGTTGGTGCTAATATGATCTCACGGCTTGTGGAAAGGGAACTCGACGAAGCGTTGGACGATCTGTCCGACATCCTACATGCCTGCGTGCAGGACGGCGCCAGCGTTGGATTCGTTCTACCCTTTTCACCGGATGAGGCACGGGATTATTGGCGAACGCACGTGTGGCCCAGCGCGCAATCAGGTGCCTTGGACGTATTTGCCGCACGGGACGCAGGCCGGGTTGTAGGGACCGTGCAACTGATACCCGCGACCATGCCTAACCAGCCGCACAGGGCAGATGTGGCCAAGCTGTTGGTTCACCCTAAAGCCCGACGCAAAGGGCTGGGTCGCGCATTGATGGCCGCCCTAGAAGAACGGGCGCGACGACTGGGTCGAACGATGCTGGTTCTGGATACGCGCAGCACGGACCCGTCGCTTATCCTGTATCAATCCCTTGGCTTTCAGATCGCCGGGGAAATACCGGATTATTGCCGGAACCCGTTCGAAAACCGGTTGGAGCCGACAACCTATATGTTCAAAGACCTGTCCTGAACCAAGGCATTGCGCCCAGGTGACAACGGCCCCGGAAACGCCGGGCAAAACCCGGAACAGACTTGCAACACCTCCCCTTCACCGTGTCACTATCAACAGGATGGTTGGAGGACTTGCATGAAGCCGCGGTTATTTGGGGGTCTGTTTTTGTGCGCCGTGGTTCTGGCCGCCTGTGCCAAAACACAACGGACATATGAAAAGACCGTAACAACTTCGGTTTCGGCTCGCCCGAACAGCAGCTTGTCACAAACGGCGCAACGACTGGGCGACCCAAGGGACGGTCGGTCCGGCGTCAAGCTCATCAGTGACGGAGAAGAGGCGCTTGTATCGCGCCTTTTGCTTGCCGCCGCAGCAGAACAGACGATCGACGCGCAGTATTACCTGCTGCACAATGACACGACGGGGCACCTGTTTGCTGCCAGCCTGCTGCAGGCCGCCGACAGGGGCGTGCGAGTCCGCCTGCTGCTGGATGATATGGACACGTCCAGCTACGACGCGATGACGGCCGCGTTGGACAAGCACGAGAATATCGAGATCCGCCTGTTCAACCCATTCTGGCGGGATCAAAGTCTGCTGATCGCCGGACTGACCGACTTCAAACGCATCAATCGCCGCATGCACAACAAGTCGATGACCGCCGACAATGTGTTTTCCATCGTAGGTGGTCGCAACATTGGCGCCGAATATTTTCTGGCCCGCGAAGAAATGAACTATGCAGACCTTGATGTGCTTGCGGCAGGCCCTGTCGTGCGTCAGGTCTCGGACAGCTTTGATGCCTACTGGAACAGCGACTTTGCGGTCCCAGCGCGCGTTGTCATCGAAGACCCCGAAACCATTTCGTTAAGCGACGCCCGTATCCGCCTGACCGAACTTGTGGAGGAGGCAAAGCCGACGCCCTATGGATCAGCCTTGCGCAGATCAGCGAAAGAAAACTTTGCGGATGGGGCGCTGAGGCTGGATTGGGTTCCCGCACAGCTTTACGCCGACCCGCCGTCCAAAGCGGCCGGTGCAGACAGCACGGACCCCATTCTTGCCTCGCAACTGCTGCCGTATTTCGAAGATGCCAAAAGCGAGGTGAATATTATCTCGGCTTATTTCGTGCCGCGCAATAATGGCGTCAGATGGATGACCGAGATGGAAAACCGCGGCGTCGAGGTTAAAGTCGTCACCAATTCGCTGGCCTCCAACGATGTCGCCCCGGTCTATGCCCACTATGCCAAGAAACGCCGCGCCCTGTTGCGCGGCGAGGTTGAGCTTTATGAGCTGCGCCCAGACGCCTATCAGGTTCAACGGCGGGGCATAAACTGGGCGCAATCACGTTCGGGCCTGCATTCCAAAGCGTTTACGGTAGATGACCGTTACTTATTCGTGGGGTCTTTCAATTGGGATCCGCGATCGGTCAACATCAACACCGAAATGGGTATTCTGATCGACTCTCCCGCGCTGACCACGCAGACCATGACCGCGCTTGATGACGCTTTGCCAGCCTATACCTACAGCGTCACACTCGAAAGGACTGGCCAGTTGAAATGGACCACCCAGAACGAGGACGGCACCATAGCGGAATATGATGCGGAACCGACCGGGTCCATTTGGGATCATATTTTGGCCGGCTTCTTTGCGGTTCTGCCCATCGGATCACAACTTTAGGGGATATGGCGACCCAGCGGACGGGCCATTCACAGGAAGGAGAAAGGCTATGAAGTTTTTCAAGCTGTATGCCGACGCTGACGGGGAAAGCCATTGGACCGACATCGACGTCCCGCTGCGTGAACGCAGCTTTGCCCCGCCTGCCAAGGCCATCGAAGTATCTGACCCCGAGCCTGCCACTCAATTTATGTTTCTACGGTTGCAATCCGGGTGGGACGAACCCGTCCATCCAACGCCTGTCGCGCAGAAGCTTGTCTGCCTGTCCGGGTCTGTTCGGGTTACCGCAAGCGATGGCGACATACGCGATATCAGCCCTGGGGACGTGTGGCATATGGAAGATACCCATGGCAAAGGTCACCACACCATGGTCACCAGCCCCGGGGATTTTGAAGCTGTCATTATCCAGTACGGATAGCTCTCTACCTCAATCAAAACCCCGCGCGGGCGGATTTCGGGTATACTGGTCGCATTGAACTGCACCTTCTCGCTGGCGTTCTGGAGGAGACGGATATGGAACAGCGGCTTTCGGCCATCCTTGCCGCCGATATGGTGGGTTACTCTCGGCTAATGGAATTTGACGAACTGGGCGTCCTGTCCCGTCAGAAAAAATACCGCCGGGAATTGATCGACCCCGAAATCGCACGCAGCCGTGGCAGTATCGTGAAAACCACCGGTGACGGCATGCTTGCCACGTTTGAGTCCGTGCAGGACGCGGTCAAATGTGCCGTCAATATCCAGAAGGCCATGAACCAGAACGAAACCGAACTGGAGGACGATCAGAGAATCCGGTTTCGCGTCGGTATCAATCTGGGCGACGTCATTTTCGATGACGGGGACATATTCGGCGACGGGGTGAACGTGGCGGCGCGACTGGAAGGTCTTGCGGAACCGGGCGGTGTCTGCGTTTCTGATATCGTGCATCAGGCCGTCCAAGACAGGGTCGATGCCCCGTTTCGGGACATGGGCGGCCAACGTGTCAAGAATATCAGCCGTCCGATCCGTGTCTGGCACTGGTCGCCACAAGCGCCCCGGCAACGAAAAGCGCCCGACATTTCGCTGCAGCAGCGCGTCAAGTTCTGCCGGTCACAGGATGGGGTCAACCTTGCATGGGCAAGCACCGGGCAGGGAACGCCTGTGCTGAAGGCTCCGAACTGGCTCAACCACATCGAATACGAATGGACCAGCCCGGTCTGGGGGGATTTCCTGTCCGAGATGTCGAAACTGTGCCAACTGGTTCGTTTCGATCAGCGGGGCAATGGCCTGTCCGATTGGGACGTTGACGACATATCCGAGGACCGGATGATTGATGACATTGTCGCCGTTGCCGACGCCGCCGGGCTGGAGCGTTTCGGGCTGTTGGGGATCAGTCAGGGATCGGCGTTTTCCGTCCGGTTTGCCGCAAAATACCCCGAGCGCGTCAAGTTCCTTGTCCTTCTCGGAGGCTACGTCCGAGGGCGCATGTCTCGCGGTGACGCAGAGGCTGAGCAATTCTACGAAGCGTCACGCGCCATGGTATCGACCGGCTGGGGGTCACCCAATCCGGTTTACCGCCACTTCTTTACGTCATGCTATATGCCTGATGCCACGCCGGAAGAAGGGGCCAGCTTTGATGAAATGCAACGCATTTCCGCCAGCCCGGAAACGGCGCTTCGCATCATGGAAATGAACGCCCATGTAGATGCGCGCGCCGATGCGCAAGGCATTCGTGTTCCAACGCTGGTCCTGCACGCAAAAGGCGATTTGGCCGCCCCGATCAGCGAAGGCCGGGAAACTGCGCGTGAAATTCCCACAGCCGAGTTCGTCGAACTTCCCGGTTCGAACCATTGCATGATCCGGGGTCATGCGGGGTTTGATGAGTTCTTTCAGGAAATCGGACCCTTTCTGAAAGAACACGGCAGCTAGGATCAAATTCCAACGCGCCAATGTCTTAGCCTATTGTCAGACCGCTGCGTTGGACGCCCCATCAAACTGTGTTTTCGCGCCACGCTAAGAAATTGAGTCTGCTGAGTGATCAGTTTCATTTTGCCGGGAATCACTTTCGGGCATTATGATCCGAGAATGTTTAATGAGTTTTATGAGTTGATAGATGTACCCTTCGCATATTGGCGCGCATTGCAGCGCCACCACTGACCTTCAAAGAAACGAGTTCGCGCAGAAATACCCTTTGCTGGATGACGCATCGGTTCATGCGCAATGGAAGAACGGATCCTGGCAGATCACGAGGATCGGAGATATCTGGAAGAGAACGGGAAAAATAATGTCCGTGCCCCATGACGGGACTGACGCTTTCCCCTCGTTTCAATTCGCCGAGGACGGGACCCCTTTGCCGCTGATGGAAAAAGTCCTCAAGGCGCTGCCCTGTGAAATGACGCCCTGGCAACGGGCCTATTGGATGACATCCCCCAGAAAGGAACTCGGGGGCCAATTCCCGGCACAGTGCATAAGAGCGGGTGACGAACGCGTGGTCGATGCCGCCGGACGCGCCAAAGGCGTTCCGCGCGACTAAGCTGTGGCCCACTGCTCAGAACGTAGCTTTTGGCTGTTTCGATGCGCAACTTGCGGAATGACCGCACCCAACGCGTCTGTAGATACGCCCGCAAGAAGGTGAGCTTCGACATCAGGGGGCCACAGGCAATATTCGATGCATGGGAGTTGCATTGCTTACAGCGACAGAGTGGGCGCATTCATAGGCTGTTTGCTCTGTTTCTAGAAAGCACCACTCTTGAAATAACTTACGTTGCAACAAGTTCAATTATTCGAACCTCATAATAAGATCGAGTGGCAACATACTCAATTCCCATGAGGGTGTCGAAAATGCGCTTATTCAGCTTGATTACCTTTGCGGCCTTTTGCGCTTTTGTGGCCGCTGTATCAGTTCCCAGAAACAGCTTCGCCCAAACATGGGACATCGCATCACGGCACTCAGTCAGCGGTGTAACGGTTTATGATACAGATGAGCTGTTAACATTTGCCGGTCAGCTAGCCTTTGACCGGTCCGGGCGCATCACGGCCTCGGAAGTCGCGTCAACGATCACTCAAATCTACCGGGAAGACGGGTATTTCCTGGCAGAGGCATGGCCCGGCCCTGATGGGCAGAGCATTGTTGTGGATGAAGGACGCATTCAAACCATCGAAATTGAAGGCGTAGATACCCGCACATTCCAAACCCTGGAAAAGATCTTTCGCCCTCTCACCATCGCATATCCAGTAACTCTCAAACAGTTTGAGCGGGCAGTGATGCTAGCCGAGGACATCCCTGACTTGGAATTGTCGACCGAACTTGATTACCCGGATCAGGCTGGTGCCCGGCTGAGAGTATTGGGAGAACCTCTGCGCAAACAAGCCGGTAGTGCGACACTCGACAATCCCCCGCGTGAACTTGGGGAGTCGCTCAGTTTCTATGTTGTGCAAGAATTCTACTCGACGCTGGCCGTCGGTGATTTGCTGCGATTTGAGGGGTCCGGCAATTACAATTGGGACAAAGACGATGAACACTCTTTATGGGGGGCTCTTACCTATCGCACGCCGCTGAACAGCAATGGTCTGTATGGTGAGATCTTTTATGGGAACATAAACGCAAAACGTGACCTCTCGGGGGATTTTGCAAGAACCGATATAGACGGCGAGAACTTCACCGTCGCGATGGGTTACCCGGTGATCCGCGATGTAGCTCGTTACGGATACCTTCTGCTGGATTATCGCCTTTCAGAATCGGATTCTGTTAGTGGAGGCGTTCCACTTTCCAGCGACGCCAGCGTCGTTGGCCTTACATATCTTTACGGGCAAAACTATTCAGAAGGACAGGCGCTGGAAGCCGGATTAACCTTATCTTTTGGCGACAATGACACTGACACGACAGACGCCAATTTCGACGACGGGGACTCTTCGTTCTGGCACTTGCGGGGCGGCATCGGATACGAAAGCCCGCTGACGGGCTTATCGCCCAACACTGCGTGGCGGACTGAAATCTGGGGGCAGTACACAACTGACCGTCTGCCTTCTGTCGAAGAGTACTTTCTTGGTGATCGTTATGCTTTGCGCGGATATCGGTTTGACGAGGTGGACGGTGATTCTGGGATTTCCGCGATTTTTGAAGTGTCTCATTCCTACTTCCCCAGTTCCCAGAGCGTCCATCGCCTAACGCCCTTTGCCTTTTTCGACATTGGTTACATCACGAACAATGACCCTGCGAGTTTTGAAGTTGATAATGCTACACTGGCGTCGACAGGTCTGGGCTTGGACGTTGAGTTCAAACGAAACCTATTCCTGTCCGGATACGTTGGTGTCCCTTTGAGAGACGGCCCTTTGACCGACTCTGGCGATCCTGGCGCGTATCTTGCTCTGACAACAAGTTGGTGAGGATGTTATGAAACGGAACTGCATTGTTTTGCTTACCGCAGCTTGTTTGATTGCAGAACTGGCCGCTACTCAGGTCGTTGCCCGCGGAAATCACTATGGGTGGTGCCGAGGCGTAGGGAACCCGCACCAGTCGAGCCAAGGATGCGGGCAGGCTGGTGGGCAAGGGGCAGGTAATCAAGTTACTGGCCCAACTCAGCCGGTGGCAAATCAGTTGCCGCCTAAGGGAACGCAGCAAACACCCACGTCCGTTACCGTGCCGGTCCTTGCGCCGGGCGCGATCCCGAACGCAATTCCCAATCAAGTTCCTATCGCGACGCCAATAGCGGTTCCCGGTCAGGTTCCAACGCCGGTAGTAGCGCCGACTCTTGCCCCGCCTTTGGTACCAAACGCGACACCAAACCGGGTTCCAACGGCCGTTCCCAATCAGGTTCCCCCGTTAGCTACCGGACCTACGGTTGTGCCTCCGCAAGTTCCGACTGCGACTCCCAATCAAGTTCCCATAGCTGTCCCTGGCCAGGTTCCGCCTCAACCTAATGTGCCGCCCCTTGTGCCAACCGCAACGCCAAACCAAGTCCCACCTCAGCCCACCGGTCAAACTGCTGTGCCACCGCTGGTCCCGACTGCAACACCAAACCAGATTCCGGTCGCAGTGCCCGGCCTTGTTCCACAACCTAGCGGTACGACAGCGACGCCACCGCTTGTCCCAACCGCAACGCCCAATCAGGTTCCCACGGCGGTTCCAGGCCAATTTCCACAAGTGACCCCAAAACCTACGGCAACTCATGTGGCCGTCCCCGGACATCCAAAACCACAAGGCATCGTGACAATCATGCGCCCAAAGCCGAGGCCAACAACTGGGACCATCCAGCAACCCGGCACAACACAAGTGAGCCACCACTTAACCCACCAAAGCAATTCAAAGAAACACGACCACGTCGCAGCAACACCTGGACGGCATGACCCGCACGACCTACCGAAGTTCCGCAACGCGGCGGCCAAGGAAGACTGGGAATGCGTTGCCAGCGGATTTGGACAGCGCCGGTATGATGCCGGGCGCGGTGTTTTGCTGAACAACGGGGCGTTGCGGCATCTGGGAAACGTGGATGCAATGGCACGCGATGTTCCAGCACGGCATCCAAAACATGCTGGCTGCATTATTTCGGTTAAACGAAAGCAGCGATGAAACCCGCTTGGTAAATTACGTGGTGCGCGCATAACGCTGCATTCCTATCATTGATTCTGTTCAGAAAATCTGGGTGTCGTCGCCCATAATTTTGCGCGGCATTTGCGCATAACTTTGCACGATTTGCCCATAAGTTTGCGCGGTTCACCATACACGCTCAATTGGTGATTGTCGTAGCGTGAATCTATCAGCTTAAACTCACCGAAACTCAATCAAAAGTGCATTCTTATTGGGGCAAATCAATCCTTAGTCGAGTCGACTTTGTAGTCGCTGAGCTGGTAATTTAGCAACCATATCCCTACCTGTTGCAAAGTCATAAGCCTCCGGACTTGGCCCATCTTTTCTCAACCGAAGAAGTCTTTCCTTTCCTTCAATCAGGCTCGGAATATGTCCGGCCTGGATCGGCCAGATAACATAGCTTGGCTCATCAAAATGCTCAAACCACTCCATCCGTCGGTCAAGAAACTGACCGTGGATAGTCCTGTGAACAAAATGCTCTAAGTCTGCAAAGCTCTGCCAAGTCGATAGCGTCGCCAGTGCGACGTGTGGCCGACCAAACAATGCACCCGTGTCGTTCTCCGGGAGATCGTAGCCCTCTCCTTGAAGGCGCCAGATAAAACCTTTGGATCGATCTGCGACAGCGTTCAGACGATCCGAGTTGTCCTCGAACCCTGCAATACGGGGATCGCCTGGAGGGTGTAGCAAGTACCCCATGTTCATTTGTGCAATATGTTCCACAAAATATCTCCACCGCTGAACGTGGTTTCTACAGTCACCAGCAGCTCTGACTCTGTCCAGCGATTTTAGATCTGCGGCCTACAAACCGACACGCAGAAACAACGCCGACGCTGTTCGCTCAATGCATCCTCTGCGGTTTGTTCGTTTGTCAAACAGCGGCCCAAAACGGACCTTTTCAACCAGTCTTTGCAATTTTCGATAAGCGGGCAAAACGTGTGTTCGCTGCGGCTGAGCGAATGTCTGCATTGGCTGATGGAATCTATTTCGATTCAGTTATTCGAAACATCAACTTGCTTCTGTCCGAAAGGCGCTGCTTAGGACAGTTTGACTAACTGTCTAAGTCCAACGCCTTCATCAATTCGAAGACTTGGCTACGCATCCAAGCCGCCATCGGGGCGTTGTCGGAACGCTTGTGCCAGATGCCGATGATCAACGCTGGTTCAATGTGCATCGGAGGTTCGAACACCTTCAGTTCGAATGTCTTGGCCACTTTCCTTGCGAGCTGAGCGGGTACAAGCGCGATGAGGTCGCTTTCGCTAACCACGCGGCAAACGCCACTGAAGACGGGCACTGTCATAGCAACTTGTCGCTGTTTTCCGACGCGGTTTAGGGCAGCATCGCCCATCGCGGCCAAGTTCCCTTCGGGGGAGAACAAGACATGGTGGAGCGCACAGAACGTATCCATGTGCATTTGTGTCCCTTCCTGAAGCCCCTCAAGCTTTAGATTTCCCTTGCGAGCTATCACGTAGAACGGCGAATGGAAAAGCGGCTCCCGATTGACCCAGTCCGGCAGGAGCAAATCCGGGATCAGCGCAATGTCAGCGTTGCGTCGCTCAAGACTGGCCACATAGTCATTCGGAACCAGATCAACCAGCTGCGCTCGTAGATTGGGCGCCGACTTTTGCAGGAAATCACCCAAAGGCGGCATCAGGAGTTCCGCGAAAAAATCGCTGGCGGCAATCCGGAAAGTGCCTTCAGCGGTTTGCGGGTCAAAGGTAGCCGGTGGGGCTAGCAAAGCTTCCAGACGTTCAAGTTCTTCGCGCAAACCGGATTCAATTTTGGATGCATAATCGGTAGCGACCAAACGGTTTCCCTGCCGGACAAAAAGGGGGTCGTCCAAGGCATGACGAAGACGTGACAATGCACCGGAGACTGCGGATTGCGACATGGCGAGCTTGTCGGCCGCCTTGACGGTTGAGCCTTAGCTAAAGAGGGCGTCCAACACGCGCAAAAGGTTGAGGCCCAGTGTAGCGAAATTCACCTAGCCGATATCCTATATTAGATATTGCGGTTTGCCTGATAGGTTGGCCTTCAGATAGGCTTCTGTCAACGGAAGCGCTTTCGTTTGAATCCAATGCCAATGGAGAGAAACAATGAAGGACCTGGCCCAAATCGACGGAGCCATCGAATGGCTCGGCGTAAAATACAAAACCATCCTCGGCCCAGAACAGACAGGCGGCACTATGTCTATAGTGGACAGTTGGTCTCCTGCTGGTAGCGGCCCTCCACGCCATGTGCATCAAAACGAAGACGAAACCTTCGTAATTCTGACCGGCACGTGCAGGTTCTGGTTGGAAGGCGAGGAGTTTTCCGCAGGGGTCGGCGAAAGCGTATTCATCCCACGAGGCAAGGAACATACCTTCAAGGTGACAGACGACGAACCTTGCCGCCATCTCGTGATCCTGACACCCGGCGGATTCGAAGGTTTCTTTTCCGACATGGCGGCCGGTCAGTGCCGCATTCCCGAGGACATGCCTGCTATCGAAGAGAGCGCCAAGCGGCACAACATGGCCTTCACTGGCCCAGCATTGGATTGATACCATGACTGGCAAACACATCGTGTATCATATCCCCGTCTGTCCCTTCTCGCAGCGACTGGAAATCCTACTTGCGCTGCGCGGACTGACGGATGCCGTAGAATTTCGTGTAGTAGACATCACCAAGCCGCGCGACCCTGAATTGCTAGCCAAGACCCGAGGTACGACAGCCTTGCCCGTGCTGGAAACAAGCGACGGTCGTATTTTGAAAGAAAGCCTCGTGATCCTGCACTATCTTGACGAAGCCCTCCCGGGAGCACCATTGCGCCGCAGTGATCCTACCGAACATGCCATTGAGTCGATGCTGATCGCCCGCGAAGGACCCTTTACAATGGCAGGCTATCTCTTTGTCATGAATCAGGATCAGGCGCGCCGAGATGAGCATTTGAATAAACTCCTCGCGCTCTATCGAGACCTTGATGATTTCTTAGCTCATCATAATCCGACTGGCCCATTCCTGTTCGAGAACTTCGGTTTGGCAGAGGCTGTTTTTACCCCGATGTTCAAGCGGTTTTGGTTCCTTGACTACTACGAAGGGTTCAAACTACCCGTTGGCAAAGATTATGACCGGGTACGAGTGTGGCGTGATGCATGCATGGCGCATCCAGAAACAGCGCAGGTGACCGAAGAAGAGATCGTCAAGCTTTACTACGACTACGCGCTCGGGGCCGGAAACGGTGCCCTGCCTAACGGTCGCAGCGTTTCAAGTTTCACCTTCGAACCGCCTTGGCAATCGAGACCCATGCCCCCAAGGGAAAAGTATGCAGCGACAGCTACCGACAAAGAGCTAGGCCTTGTCGCCTGACCATGGGGCAATAGTCAACACCGGACATTTGTGCGCTGTGCGGCATCGAACAAATTGGACTCGTGTTGCCGTTCTCCGCAGCAAGTATGATTGGCTGATCGCAGCACTGAAGGATCTTTCAAAACTGGAAATAACACCTCAGCTACCGTGGCTCGCTGCGACCGATTTTATGCTAAAGTAAGCAGGCACCATTTGGAGATTATTAGCTCGGAGCAACGGAGATGGAACGCAAATTAGCGGCCATTCTGGCCACCGATATAGTCGGTTTCGCAGGATTGGTATCACGCGATGAAAGCGGAACATTAGCTAAGTTGGTTCGACTAGAACGTGAAATCATCGGCATGCAGGTGGAAGCAAACCGGGGTCGTGTTTTTAAGTCTACTGGCGATGGGTTTTTGGCTGAGTTCTCGAGTGTCTTTGAAGCGGTCAATTGTGCAATCAATATTCAAAGAGCGTGTGCGCGCGAAGCACGCCAATCTAACAGTGACGACCCACTCATTTTACGAGTCGGAGTTTCGCTCGGTGATGTCGTTGTACACGGCGACGATATTCTCGGAGACGGCGTAAATACTGCCGCACGGCTTGAGGCAATAGCGGAACCAGGTGGAATCGCGGTTTCAGGAGAAGTAATGGCGCAAATAGCTGGCAAGATAGATCTTCCGCTGGCGGATTGCGGTCACA
>NZ_WPZE01000014.1:0-50577 GCF_013031225.1 Ruegeria sp. HKCCD7221 | reverse complement strand
TGTGACCGCAATCCGCCAGCGGAAGATCTATCTTGCCAGCTATTTGCGCCATTACCTCTGCTGAGATCGCAATTCCACCCGGTTCTGCAATTGCTTCCAGCCGTGCGGCGGTGTTTACACCGTCTCCTAGGATGTCTTCGCCGTGTACAACGACATCACCGAGAGAGATGCCGACGCGTAAGATGAGAGGGTCGTCACCGTTCGACTGGCGTGCTTCGCGCGCGCAGGCTCTTTGAATATTGATTGCACAATTGACCGCCTCAAAGACGCTTGAGAACTCCGCTAAAAACCCATCTCCGGTAGACTTAAATACTCGCCCTCGGTTTGCTTCCACTTGCATACCGATGATTTCACGTTCCAGACGAACCAACTTACCTAATGTCCCGCTTTCATCGCGTGATACCAGCCCAGCGAAACCGACTATATCGGTGGCTAGAATGGCCGCTAATTTGCGTTCCATCTTTGTCGCTCCGAACTAACAATCTCTACTTGGTGCCTGCTTACTTTAACATAAAATCGGGTCGCAGTGAGCCATGGTAACTTGGGTTTAAATTTTCGCTTTTGCGTGACCGCTTTGGGCTCAAATCAGACGTTCCTGGCGTTGCAGATTATGCCGTTGGCTATTTTATCGCCGCCAAAAACGTCCCCGGATGCATGACGATGTCGAAATGATGCACCCCACTTTGCAGGTCAAAACTCACCGAGTGCCCGGCCTTTCGCAAAAGTTCTGCGTAGTGTCGGCTTTGGCGGATGAATTCGGGGGTGTCGCGCTCACCTACGGTCACGCGATAGCGCGGGCCGGGGGCCGGAAGGCGCCGGATGGGCGACAGGTCGTGGACCTCGACCGGGGTTAGTTGCAGCGGGTCGTTGACGGGTGTCAGGCTGATCGGCTCCAGATCATAAACCCCGCTGATCAAGATCACGTCGCGCACGCGCAGTCCTGCGCGCGCCAGAGCGTCGGCGGACGTTGCCATGACCATGCTGGCCAGATGCGCCCCGGCGCTGTGGCCGGACAGTGTCACGCGGGAAGGGTCATAGCCTAAACTGGTGGCGTTCGCGGCCAGCCAGAGTATGGCAGCGCGGCATTCCTCGATCATGTCGCCGATCCGCGCGTTCGGAGCCAGCGTATAGTTCAGGGTCGCAAAGGACTGCTCAGCCTCGATCAGGGCCGGGGCCATCATCGCGGATTCGCGCTGGCTGATCGCTTGCCAATAGCCGCCGTGGATAAACACGTGCAGCGGTGCGCCAGTGCCTTTTGCCGGAAAGAAATCCAGAACCTGCGACGGGCTGTCGCCGTAAGCGAGGTTCTCGTGGCATTCCATCTGCGCCCGATGCTGCGCGCTGAGTGCAGCCCAACTGTCGACATAGGGCGTCAGGTCGCAACCGATCATCGAACGGGGTGAATATTCCTGATCCAGTTCTTCCTGTGTGAAACCCCGGTACAGCATCACTTACTCCTGCTCGGCATACATCAGTTCGGTACGTACATCGTAGAGATCATGGAAAAACCGCAAATCCAAGGCCTTGCGTAGAAAGGACACACCGCTGGAGCCACCAGTGCCGGGTTGGTTGCCGATTACGCGCTCAACTGCGGTGACATGGTCAAAACGCCAGCGTTGAAACAGGGATTCCACATCCATCAGCTTTTCGGCCAGCGCATAGAGGTCCCAATACGTGTTCGTGTCGCGGAAGACCTGCACCCACAGCTTCACGATGCGCGAGTCACCGGAGTATGGCTGCGCATAGTCGCGGTTCAGCAAGTCGTCAGGCACATCGAACCCTTGCCGTGCCATCATGTGAAGGACTTCGTCATAGAGCGACGGTTTGGTCAGGGCGGCGGATAGCATTTCCATCACTTCGGGGTCATGAGCGTGCACTTTAAGGGTCGCGGCGTCCTTGTTGCCCAGAATAAACTCGATCTGACGGTAACCATAGCTTTGGAAGCCGGACGAGCTGCCCAAGGCCTGCCGAAACGTCATGTAATCGGCAGGGGTCATAGTCAGAAGCGTTTCCCACGACGCGATCAACTGTCGCTGGATGGCTTTTACCCGGTCAAGGTTCTTCATCGCGGGGCCAAATTCGTCCTGCTGCAGAAACCTTCGTACCTCGACCAGTTGGTGATGCATCAGTTTCAGCCACAATTCACTGACCTGATGGATGATAATGAATAGCATCTCATCGGGCTGGGCTGGATCCTGAAAGGTCTTTTGCAGGTTCAGCAGGGTCTTGAGCTGCAGGAAATCCCCGTAACTCTTGCGGTGGGTTTCCGCGAAATCGGTAACCAGAGAGTCCTCGATCCCGCGTTCCAGATACCTGTCATTGTCGCTCATGTGCTCCTCCAACCGCCGGGTTCGCCCTATGTTTAGGGTCAAATTTCGTGCGGTGCCAGAGCGTCAGGTCCAGTCCAGCACCACCTTGCCGGATTGCCCGGATTTCATGGCGGCAAACCCTTGGGCAAAGTCGTCGACCTTGAACCGATGCGTGATGACCCGGCTGACGTCCAATCCGTTCTGCAGCATGGCGATCATCTTGTACCATGTCTCGAACATCTCGCGGCCATAGACACCCTTGATGGTGATGGCCTTGAACACGATGCGTGACCAGTCCACAGGCGACTTGCCGGGCGGTATCCCCAGCAGAGCGATTTTGCCGCCCATCACCAGTGCCTCGACCATCTGATCCAGCGCGGCTTGCGAGCCTGACATTTCCAGGCCCACATCAAACCCCTGCGTCATGCCAAGGTCTGAAATGACGTCCTGTAGGTCCTCGTGGGAAACATCGACTGTTCGCACGGTGGGAACCACATGTTCCGCCAGTTTCAGGCGGTCGGGGTTGATGTCGGTGATCACTACGTGTCGCGCACCGGCATGGCGGGCGACAGCGGCCGCCATGATCCCGATTGGCCCTGCGCCGGTGATCAGAACATCCTCGCCCAACAAATCAAAGCTGAGCGCAGTGTGAACAGCGTTTCCCAGCGGGTCGAGAATGGCCCCGATTTCGTCTGGCACGTCGTCAGGCAGAGGGACCACGTTGAAGGCAGGCAGCTTAAGATACTGCGCAAAGGCCCCCTGCTCATTCACACCGATACCGCGCGTGCCGGGGTCCAGATGGAACTTTCCGGCGCGGCTTTGTCGGCTGTCATTGGTGATCAGATGGCCCTCGCCCGAGCATCTTTGACCAACCTCAAGCCCAGCCACATTGCGCCCGATCTCGACGATCTCGCCGGCGAATTCGTGGCCGGTGATCATGGGCACTGGAACGGTTGCTGCGGCCCATTCGTCCCAGTTCCAGATGTGAATGTCTGTACCACAGATGCCCGTCTTGTTGACACGAATCAGAACCTCGCCCGGGCCGATCTCGGGGACCGGGGCTTGCACCATCCAAAGACCTTCTTCAGGTTTTGATTTCTCGAGTGCTTTCATGGTGTTGGGCCGCATCAGATCACTCCCAATTCGCTACCAACCTTGCCAAAGGCGGCTAAGGCGCGGTCCAACTCGTCACGGGTCAGCGCGGCGTTCATCTGGGTTCTGATCCGGGCCTGTCCGCGTGGGACGACCGGGAAGAAAAAGCCCGAGACATAGACGCCCTCATCAAATAGTCGCGCGGCCATATCTTGTGCCAGCGTCGCTTCGCCCAGCATTACCGGGATGATCGGGTGTTCACCGGGCAGCAGGTCAAACCCCAGTTTTTCCAGACCGGCCCGCCAGTAGTTTGCGTTTTCGAACAGCCGGGTGCGTAGGTCTGCGCCGTCGTTGACAAGGCGAATGGCCGCTAGCCCAGCGGCCACAATGGAGGGCGGCAGCGAGTTTGAGAACAGATAGGGCCGCGCCCGCTGCCGCAGCAGGTCGATCACTGGCTGGGGCCCAGCGATGTAACCGCCGATTGCCCCCCCAAGTGCCTTGCCCAAGGTTCCTGTCAGAATATCCACGTCGACGCCGAAATGATCCGGCGTACCCGCCCCGTTTGGCCCCATGAACCCGGTGGCGTGGCAATCGTCGACCATGACGATGGCGTCGTACTTGTCGGCTAGTTCGCGGATCTTCGGAAGGTTGGCCAGATAACCATCCATCGAGAACACGCCGTCCGTGGCAATCATGATATGCCGCGCCCCATCCGCGCGCGCCTGTTTCAGCCAGGCCTCAAGATCGTTCATGTCGTTGTTCATGTATCGATAGCGTTTCGCCTTACACAGGCGCACCCCGTCGATGATTGAGGCATGGTTCAGACTGTCCGAGATAATCGCGTCCTCCGGGCCCAGAAGGGGTTCAAACAACCCGCCATTTGCGTCGAAACAAGCGGCAAACAGGATCGCATCATCCTTGTTCAGGAACTGTGCCAGCTTCTGCTCCAATTCGCGGTGAATATCCTGCGTGCCACAGATAAACCGGACCGAGGCCATGCCGAACCCTTTGGGCTCCATCGCGCCTTTGGCTGCGTCGATCAATGCCGGGTGATCGGCCAGCCCCAGATAATTGTTGGCACACAGGTTGATGACCTGCTTGCCACCTACCGTGATCTCTCCGCCCTGAGGCGAAGTGATCATGCGCTCGCGTTTATACAGACCTTCCGCTTCGATCTGCGCGAGGGTGTCCGTGATATGGGACAGGAACGTATCAGCCATGGCGATCTCCTTGCTTTGAGTCGCGTATCTAACATAGCGGATGAAATTCCCAAATAGGGGATTGGCACAATGACGGAAAAATTTCCGTGAAGGTGGATTTTTGCCAGTTCAGGCGTTTTTGACGATCAGAAAAACTCTGGCGGTACCTTCGGCGGTGATCGAATGGGCAACGTCCGCGGCATATCGTGCCGTGTCACCCTGTTTCAGATCGCGGGTGGCGGACCCGGATGTGATGCGAACCGCGCCTTCCAGCACTGTCAGTTGCTCGCGCGCGCCCCGCGCGTGGGGCTGGCTGGTCAGCCCGCCATCTTGCTCAAAGTAGATATCATAGACCTCGTGGCCGCCTGCTTCTTCGGGCGGAGAGAGGATGCGAATACGGCAGTTCTGGCCCATATTTTCGATGCTGGGCACCTCTGCGCTGCGCAGAACTTCGATTTGATCGACGCTGTCAGCTTCCTCCAGCAGCCCTGCAAAATCTACCTGAAGGGCCCGCGTCAAATTCCACAGGGTCGATATTGTTGGGCTGCTCTCGCCCCGTTCGATCTGACTGACCATGGACCGGGACACACCGCTGAGATTGGCGACCGCTTCGAGGGACAGGCCCTTGGCGCGGCGCGCTTCTTTCAGGCGGGTGGGCAGTCGTGTCAGGATATCGTCTGATTTTTCCGTCATGGCGGAATTTGATGCGCTTTTCAGGATGGCTTGTCAATTCTGCTTGTGACGGTACGTCCTATGGGACAGCCTTGTGCTGCAGATGCATAGTGGCGCCAATTCCAAGAGGAGAAGACACATGAAAGATATCGTCATTCTGGATGGGGCCCGTACCGCTGTTGGGACGTTCGGCGGAGCATTGTCCTCGACCGCGCCAATTGATCTGGCAACTGTTGTGACCGAAGCCGCGATGGAGAAGTCGGGCGTTGAGGGCGGCCAAATCGGTAACGTGGTTTTCGGCCATGTGATCAACACTGAACCGCGCGATATGTATCTGTCTCGTGCGGCGGCGAAACAGGCAGGTATCCCGGTTGAAACTCCGGCGATGAACGTGAACCGTCTGTGTGGTTCGGGTGCTCAGGCGATTGTGTCGGCGGTGCAGTCGCTGATGCTGGGCGATGCCGAATTCGCAGTTGCTGGTGGTGCCGAGAGCATGTCGCGCAGCCCCTACATCGTTCCGCAGGCACGTTGGGGCGCGAAAATGGGCGACGTTACATCGCTGGACATGATGCTGGGTGCGCTGAACTGCCCGTTTGGTACTGGCCACATGGGTGTGACAGCCGAGAACGTCGCGGACGAGCATCAGGTTACACGCGAACAGATGGATGCGTTTGCCCTGACCAGCCAGACCCGCGCCGCTGCTGCGATTGAGGCTGGGTATTTCCAAAGCCAGATCACACCGGTTCAGGTCAAGGTCAAGCGCGATATGGTGGACTTCATGGTCGATGAGCATCCCAAGGCGACCTCGATCGAGGCGCTGGCCGGGTTGCGTCCGGCGTTCAAGAAGGACGGCCGTGTGACGGCAGGCAATGCCTCGGGTATCAATGACGGTGCAGCCGCGATGGTTCTGGCGACGGCGGAGGCGGCTGAGAAAGCCGGTCTGAAGCCGAAAGCGCGTATTCTGGGCTATGGCCACGCGGGTGTGCGGCCCGAAGTGATGGGCATCGGTCCGGTGCCTGCGGTGCAGAACCTGCTGGCGCGCACTGGCTTGACGGTCGAGGATTTCGACGTGATCGAAAGCAACGAAGCCTTTGCGTCCCAGGCAATTGCCGTCAACAACGAACTGGGGCTGGATACTGCCAAGGTTAACCCGAACGGCGGCGCGATTGCATTGGGTCACCCTGTCGGGGCGACCGGTGCGATCATCACGCTGAAAGCGCTGTACGAACTGGAGCGGATCGGTGGGTCCAAAGGTCTGGTGACGATGTGCATCGGCGGTGGTCAGGGAATCGCCATTGCCTTTGAACTGCTCTGACTTGAGACGTTGTTGGGGGGCTGTCTGCCCCCCATCGCGCCTTTGGGCGCGATTCCCCCCGAGGATATTTTGGGCCAGATGAAGGGGCAGATCGGTTTTAGCTGAGCGCCGCAACGATCAAAACGAGAACTGCGCCTGCGGCTGCACCGATGGTCGCCGGGAGCGCCATTGACCAAAAGCGGGTGTTTCGTGGTTCGTCCTTCTGGGTTTGTGCGATCAGCGCGTTTTCCACCAGGGCGGGCAGGCGAGGGCCAAAGCGGGCCAGAACCATGGCCGTTTTTCCGAAATCGCGCAGGGCCGCGCGCGGGCCGATGGATTGCTTGATGTAGTCCTCGACCACGGGGCGGGCGACTTCCCAGATGTTGACTTGTGGGTCCAGCGAGCGCGCGACACCTTCGACCACCACCATTGTGCGCTGCAACAGGATCAATTCGGTGCGGGTTTCCATGCCGAACCGTTCGGTGACTTCGAACAGGTAATTCAGCAGGCGGCCCATCGAAATATGGGTGGCGTCCATGCCAAAGATGGGCTCTCCTACCGCGCGCAGGGCGCGTGCGAATTCGTCGACATCCCTGTCGGCAGGGACGTAGCCCGCTTCGAAATGGACCTCGGCCACGCGTTTGTAGTCGCGACGGATGAAGCCGAAGAGGATCTCGGCATAGACCCGACGAGTGTATTCGTCGATATGGCCCATGATGCCGTAGTCATAGGCGATGATATCCCCATTGGTCGCGACCTTGAGGTTGCCCTGATGCATGTCGGCGTGAAAAAAACCGTCGCGCAGAGCGTGCAGCAGGAACAGACGCAATACGCGCTCGCCCAGATCGCGGCGGTTATGATTGGCCGCATCCAGCGCGTCATTGTCGCCCAAGGGGATGCCGTCTGCCCAGCTGAGGGTCATCACCCGCCGCGCGGACAGGGACCAGACCACAGGCGGCAGCCAAAACCCGGCATCGTCCTTGGTGTTGGCGGCGTATTCCGAAGCGGCGGCGCTTTCGAGACGTAGATCAAGTTCACCTCGCACGACGCCGTCGAAGTGTTCGATCACTTCCATCGGTCTCAGGCGACGCGCGCCGGGGGCAAACAGTTGCACGATGCGTGCCGCGAAATAGAAGGCGTCGACGTCCTTGCGGAAGGCACGCTCGATCCCGGGGCGTAGGACTTTGACGGCGACATCTTCGCCTGTGCTGGTCAGCTTTGCCTTGTGGACCTGGGCGATGGATGCCGCAGCGATGGGTTCGCTGAATTCGTCGAATATATTCGAAACGGGTTGTCCCAATTCCTTTTCGACTTCGGCCATGGCCTCGGCCTTGGGAAAGGGGGGCAGTTTGTCCTGCAGGACGCGCAGTTGTTCGGCCAATTCGTTGCCGACAACATCGGGGCGGGTCGAGAGAACCTGGCCAAATTTGATGTATGCCGGACCCAGCGCCGTGAGCGCGCGGGTGGCCGGGGGCATCGACGGATCGCCCTTATACCCGAGCCACTGGAATGGTTTGCCCAATGTATGGGCAAGGAGGCGCAAAGCTTTTGGCGCCTCGAATGCGTCTAGCACCACGTTCATCGCGCCGGTGCGTTCGAATGTAGCGCCTGTGCGGATCAGGCGGATAATGTTGTGGGGACCGCGCATCAGATTTTCCAGCCGGAGTGTAGCGCGGCGATACCCATGCTCAGGTTGCGGTATTTCGCGTTCTCGAACCCTGCGGCGCGGACCATGCCCAGAAAGGTTTCCTGATCGGGGAAGTTGCGGATGGATTCCACCAGGTACTGATAGCTGTCGTAATCGTTGGCGATCAGCTTGCCCATGCGCGGGATGACGTTGAAACTGTAGAGATCATACAGTTTTTGCAGCCCGTCATTGGGCAGCTGGCTGAATTCCAGAACCATCAGACGGCCACCGGGTTTCAGCACGCGGTAGGCTTCGTTCAGCGCCTCTTGCGGGCGGGTCACGTTACGGATGCCGAACGAAATCGTGTAGACGTCGAACGTGTTGTCTTCGAACGGCAGGGACATGGCGTCGCCAACCACCCAATTCAGGCTGTCGGCCATCTGATCGGCTTCGGCGCGCTGTCGGCCTTCGACCAGCATCGGCTCGGTCAGGTCCAGAACGGTGGCGTGGCCGTGGCCCGCACGTTTGAGGAAGCGGAAGGAAATGTCTCCGGTCCCGCCTGCCACGTCCAGAAGGCGCTGACTGGGGCGCGGGGCCAGCCAATCCATCATCGCGTCTTTCCAGACCCGGTGGATTCCCATCGACATGACATCGTTCATCACGTCATATTTCGAGGCGACCGAGTTAAACACGCCCTGCACGCGCCCGGCCTTTTCAGCCTCGCGCACGGTTTCGAATCCGAAATGTGTGGTCTTGTCGTTGGTGTCGGACATTTGCCTTGCCGTTTGTCGAATTTCGCCTCTGTTATAGGGCCATTGGTATCGGGCACAATGCGGCCCTTTGGAATAGGAGCCAAGTAATGCCCGAATTGCCCGAGGTCGAGACAGTAAAACGCGGTTTGGCCCCGGCGATGGAGGGTGTCGTTATCGAACGCGCCGATGTGAACCGCCCCGATCTGCGTTGGCCTTTTCCCGAACGGATGGCCGAACGGTTGACCGGGCAGCGGGTGGATGGGCTGCGAAGACGTTCGAAATACATCCTGGCTGATCTTAGCAGCGGTGAGACCTTGCTGATTCATCTGGGCATGTCCGGTCGGATGACGGTGTCGGGCGATCCGCTGGGGCAGTTCGTGCATGATCATCCGATGCCGGAAAAGCACGACCACGTGGTATTTCACATGGCAAATGGCGCGCGGATTACCTTCAACGACCCGCGCAGATTCGGTGCGATGGACTTGCTGCCCACGGCAACCGCTGAAGAACACAAGTTGCTGTCTGTTCTTGGACCCGAGCCGTTGGGCAATGACTTTCATGAACAACACCTGATCGACGCATTCAAAGGCCGGAACACTCCGGTCAAATCCGCGCTGCTGGATCAGGGAATCGTTGCCGGATTGGGAAATATCTACGTTTGTGAGGCGCTTTATCGCGCCAGAGTGTCCCCACGTCGAAAAGCTGGTCAAATTTCTGCGCAGCGTGTCGGTGCCATGGTTCCCATCATTCGTCAGGTGCTTCGGGACGCGATTGATGCGGGTGGTTCATCGCTGCGTGATTTCCGCCAAGCCGATGGAGAACTTGGATATTTTCAGCACAGCTTTGATGTCTATGGCCGCGAGGGTGGCCCCTGCCGCACCGAAGGATGCGATGCTGCCATAAAAAGAATCACTCAGTCCGGTCGCTCATCCTTCTATTGTACGCAATGCCAAAGATAACTTGATCCAAGGTTTTCGCGTGATAATGAATCGTTACTGAACGGAACAACCGGAAGCTTACACCTCATGGCTTTTGAGACGATCATCGTCGAAATCGAAGACCACGTCGCCCTTATCAAGCTTGATAGACCAGATGCTCTGAATGCACTGAACTCGCAGTTGACGCAGGAATTGTGCACAGCGCTGGAAGAGGCGGATCAAAACGACAAGGTGCGCTGCATCATCATCACCGGCTCGGAAAAGGCTTTTGCCGCCGGCGCGGACATTAAAGAGATGTCCGAGATGGGTTTTGTCGATGTCTACACCAGAAACCTGTTCGGTGATGTGAATGACAGGATAACGGCCATACGCAAACCGATCATCGCCGCAGTCGCAGGTTACGCGCTGGGCGGTGGATGCGAATTGGCGATGATGTGCGATTTCATAATCGCCGCAGATTCGGCCAAGTTCGGTCAACCGGAAATCAATCTCGGAGTCATCGCGGGTCTGGGTGGCACGCAGCGTCTGACCCGGTTTGTCGGCAAGTCCAAATCAATGGACATGAATCTGACCGGGCGTTTCATGGATGCCGAAGAAGCAGAACGGGCGGGCTTGGTCAGCCGGGTTGTCCCTGCAAAGAAACTGTTGGATGAGGCGACGGCCGCAGCCCAGAAGATAGCCGAAAAATCTCAGTTGAGCGCAATAGCCGCGAAAGAGGCTGTGAATCGCAGCTATGAATTGCCGCTGAACGAGGGGATGTTGTTTGAACGTCGGGTGTTCCATTCGATGTTTGCAAGCGAAGATCAAAAAGAAGGCATGGCTGCCTTTCTTGAAAAGCGCGCGGCCCAGTTCCGCGATAAGTAAACGACCTTTCAGATCGGATCAGGCGGGTACATGCCCGCCTTTTTCAAACCTGCCTTGCAGCAATAAGAATCTGCTTGGCAAACCCTTCCAACTTGGATAGTAAGCGCCGCTATACATGCGCGTGCGGCCCGCTTTGGCCCGACTCACACTCGTGATTTCTGATCCGGTGCGGATTACCCGTGGCGCGCAATTCATAGAACCGTACCGTACAAAGGTCAGAGACACATGGCTAACTCGCCCCAGGCAAAAAAACGCGCTCGTCAGAACGAGAAGCGTTTCGCAATCAACAAAGCACGTCGTTCGCGCATCCGCACCTACCTGCGCAAGGTCGAAGAAGCGATCGCATCCGGCGACAAGGACGCAGCAACCGCCGCTCTGCGCGCGGCCCAGCCCGAGCTGATGCGCGGCGTCACCAAAGGCGTTTTCCACAAGAACACCGCAGCGCGTAAAATGTCGCGCCTGTCCTCGCGCGTGAAGGCGCTGGGCTGAGCCTTTCGCTGACCTCAGGTCACGTAAGAAAGGCTGAACTATTTTGAAGGGCGTCGCGCATCGCGGTGCCCTTTTTGCTGTTGCCAGAATACCGCGCTTCACCAAGCCAAGAGATTCTTTCGCGCTCAGAGGCGAGTCAATATCAGAGTTTCGTTGCCGGGGACCTCGCCATCTTGTTACCACTGATTCAGCGATTCACTCGCTTGGGGGGACAGGCTGTTCCAGGGATCAAACTGACGGGCATCAGGGCGATCGGGGACGAATGTTGGCAACCGGGACTGCTGGTTTGCTGATCTGCTTTGGGACCTGATGCATTCAGGACTCCTAGCCCTGTCTAAAAAAAGAAGATTGCGACACGCAACCCGGTTTCCGGGGCGGTTCCGTTATTTGGAATGCCTTTGTGCCAGGTAGTGTCGACATTCAAAAACAAGGCGTCAGGCTATTTCAGTTTGGCGGATGGGTACCCTTTTGCGTGTGAGTGCGCGTACCGGGCGACCGGGACTTAGTAATAAGGCCGACAGGCCAATAAAGAATGGGATGCGTGAGGCGCTTAATGACACAAGAAAAATGGGGACTACTGCGTAACAAACTGCTCAAGGCTATTGGAAAGAATAACTACACCACCTGGATCGAACCTCTGGAGTTCCAAGAGGTTCAGGATGGGGTAGCTGTGTTTTCGGTGCCTACGAATTTTATGGGCAATTACGTCAGCCAAAATTTTGCAGATCTCATCTTGTATGAGTTGAATACGTCAGGTGAGCCCGTTCAACGCCTTGCGTTCCGGGTCGCGGCAAATTCACCGACGCGCCCGTCTGTCGAGGCAGAGTCGGCGCAAGCACCAGCGCCAGAGGCTGCTGTGCCCCATTTGACCGAAGTTGCAAATGATGCGTTGGAATCCTTGCAGGCCGCGCCTCTGGATGCCCGTTTCACATTTGACACTTTTGTGGTTGGTAAGCCCAACGAACTGGCCCACGCCGCTGCGCGCCGTGTGTCCGAAGGTGGCCCCGTGACCTTCAATCCGCTGGTTCTGTACGGTGGAGTTGGTCTGGGTAAAACGCACCTGATGCACGCTATTGCATGGGAACTGAAAACCAAACGGCCCGATCTGAACGTGCTTTACCTGTCAGCGGAACAGTTCATGTATCGGTTTGTGCAGGCTCTGCGCGAACGCCGCATGATGGATTTCAAACACCTGTTCCGTTCGGTCGATGTGCTGATGGTAGACGACGTGCAATTCATCGCAGGTAAGGACTCCACGCAGGAAGAATTCTTTCACACGTTCAATGCGCTGGTGGATCAGAACAAACAGATCATCATCTCGGCGGACCGCGCACCGGGTGAGATCAAGGATCTGGAAGACCGTGTGAAATCGCGCCTGCAATGTGGTCTGGTTGTGGATTTGCACCCGACTGACTATGAACTGCGTCTGGGTATTCTTCAGAACAAGGTGCAACAGTACAGCAGCACCTATCCTGACCTGACAATTGCAGACGGCGTGCTGGAGTTTCTGGCACATCGCATCTCGACCAATGTTCGTGTGCTGGAAGGCGCGCTGACCCGTCTGTTCGCCTTTGCCTCGCTGGTGGGGCGCGAGATCGACATGGAACTGACGCAGGACTGTCTGGCCGACGTGCTGCGCGCATCCGAGCGCAAGATCACCGTCGAAGAAATTCAGCGCAAGGTTTCAGAGTACTACAACATCCGTCTATCCGACATCATCGGCCCCAAGCGCCTGAGGTCTTATGCACGTCCGCGCCAGGTGGCGATGTATCTGTGCAAGCAACTCACCAGCCGGTCCTTGCCCGAGATCGGGCGTCGTTTCGGCGGGCGTGATCACACAACGGTCATGCACGGTGTCAAACGAATTGAAGAGCTGAAAACGACCGACGGCCAGATCGCCGAAGACGTCGAGATGCTGCGCCGGTCACTGGAAGCCTGATTTCCAGCCTCAGTTATTTAAAACCGCCCCGGACCCTTTGGCCCGGGGCGTTTTTTTGTGGGCTTTAACCCACGGTTGGCTGGGAACTGTGCCCGCTTGGTCACGCCCCTCTTGACGCTTTGGTCAATCCGACTCAGAAATCCATAAAAAATCCTTGTGCCTCAGGGTGGAACCGCTAACGTGCCAGTCCCGCCCAAATCGGCACGCAAGTCAAAGGAATTGAGGGTATGAAGATCAGCATCGAACGCGGCACCCTTCTTAAGGCCGTCTCGCAGGCCCAATCCGTTGTGGAACGTCGCAACACCATTCCAATACTTGCCAACGTGCTGATCGAAGCCGAAGGCGATGTGGCCATGTTCCGTGCCACCGATCTGGATATCGAAGTGGTTGATAAGGCGCCCGCACAGGTCGAAAAAGCCGGTGCGACCACCGTAGCGGCGACGACTTTGCATGAAATTGTGCGGAAGCTGCCGGATGGGGCTTTGGTGACGTTGACCGCTGACAGTGCCGCAGGTCGTCTGACGGTTGAAGCGGGGCGGTCGAACTTTTCGCTGGCGACCCTGCCGAAAGAGGATTTCCCCGTGATGGCGTCCTCGGAGTATCAGTCGAACTTTACCGCCTCGGCGGCGCTGTTGCGGCGTTTGTTTGACAAGTCGAAATTTGCGATCTCGACCGAAGAGACGCGCTATTACCTGAATGGCGTTTATATGCATGTGGCCGACGGGTCCGAGGGCGGTAAGGTGCTGCGCTGTGTGGCCACAGACGGGCACCGTCTGGCGCGGATTGATGCGGATCTGCCTGACGGGGCGGCTGATATGCCGGGCGTGATCGTACCGCGCAAGACCGTGGGTGAGCTGCGCAAGCTGCTGGACGATGATGAGATGGATATCGCTGTGTCTGTCAGTGAAACCAAGGTGCGCTTTGCGACGCCTGATATCACACTGACTTCGAAAGTGATCGACGGCACCTTCCCCGACTACACTCGTGTGATCCCGCAGGGCAATACGCGCCAGTTGGAAGTGGATGCCGCCGAATTCGCGCAAGCCGTGGATCGTGTGGCGACCGTATCGTCCGAACGCTCGCGCGCGGTGAAATTGCAGCTGGATGCCGATAAGCTGGTTCTGTCGGTCAATGCCCCTGACAGCGGTGCCGCCGAGGAAGAGCTGGCTGTGGCTTATGGCGACGAGCGGCTTGAGATTGGATTCAATGCGAAATACCTGCTCGAGATTGCTTCTCAGGTGGATCGTGAGAATGCTGTGTTTCTGTTTAACTCGGCCGGTGATCCGACCTTGATGCGCGAAGGCAATGATCAGAGCGCGGTTTACGTCGTCATGCCGATGCGCGTCTGATCGCGCTGGCGCGCGATGCCTCCGGCGGAAGTATTTTTGAACAGAAGAAGGGTGGGGTCATGGGATTGGCCCTGACCGAACTGACGGTCTCGCATTTTCGGTCGCATAAGCTGGCGCGGCTGGCTTTGGATGGGCGGCCGGTTGCGCTGCATGGGCCAAACGGGGCCGGTAAGACTAATATTCTGGAGGCGGTGTCGTTGTTCTCGCCCGGTCGTGGGATGCGGCGGGCGAGTGCGGCTGAGATGACGCGGCGGCCCGAGGCGCTGGGCTGGAAGCTGTCTGGTGTGTTGCAGGCGCAGGGGCAAAGCTATGAGATCGAGACGTGGTCCGAGGGTGGCGCGGCACGGCAGGTTCGGATTGATGACAAAACGGCCAGTCAGATTGATTTGGGCAAGCTGGCGCGGGTGGTCTGGCTAATCCCTTCAATGGACCGGTTGTGGATCGAAGGGGCCGAGGGGCGGCGGCGGTTTCTGGATCGCATCGCCTTGAGTTTTGATCCGACCCACGCTGAGGCGTCCCTGACTTATGAGAAATCCATGCGCGAAAGGAACCGCCTGCTGAAAGAGCAAGTGCGTGATGCCCATTGGTATGCAGCGCTTGAGGGGCAGATGGCCGAGACCGGATACCGTATCCACGCAGCGCGACTGTCGGCGTTGGATGGTTTGCGCGCTGCGCAGGAGCGGGCGGAAACCGCCTTCCCATCGGCTGATCTGGAGCTAGTGCAAACCGAAGGTGCGATGCCCGAAACGGCAGACGATCTGCGCGAGGCACTGGCCGAAAGCCGGTTCCGCGATTTGGCTGCAGGGCGGACATTGGTGGGGCCGCATCGGTCTGACGTGTATGGGGTTTTTGCGGCCAAGGGTGTTCCCGCCAGGGATTGTTCAACCGGAGAGCAGAAGGCGCTGTTGGTGTCGTTGATCCTGTCGAACGCACGTGCGCTGGCTGAGACAGTGGGTGCGCCGCCGATCGTATTGCTGGATGAGGTTGCGGCACATCTGGATGCCGGGCGGCGGGCTGCGCTTTATGATGAGATTTGCGCGCTGGGGGCTCAGGCCTGGATGACAGGCACCGGGCCTGAGCTGTTTGCGGAGTTGGGGGACCGGGCCCAAACGCTTGTTGTTACCGAAAGCGATGAGGGCTCAGTCGTGACGGCTTAGGCCGGCTCGCCGACTTTACGCTCCCACAAGAAGCCGCGCATCACCTCATCAACGGGTGTTTGGGCCATGTGGTTGACGTAGTTCGACATGGTTTTCTGTGCCAGGCCCAGCACCACATCCAGAACGGCGCGGTGTGAATAACCGGCGTCAAAGAACGCCTGAAGCTGTGCATCGGACGGGTTGCCACGGGTTTCCATCATTTGCAACGTGAAGGTCCGCAGGGCCTCAAGCTTGGCTGACGGGAGCGGAGTTTCGTTGCGCAGGGCCTCGGTGATTTCGTCCGAGACCTTCATCATCTTGGCGATGCCGGTATGGGCAGGCACACAATAGTGGCATTCGTTTTCCACGTTGATTGTCTGCCAGACAACGGTCTTCTCGTCATTGTCAAAGTCGGTTTGCAGGAACAAATGGTGCAGAATCTGATAGCCTTCCAGATGCTGCGGGCTTTCAGCCATCACTTTGTGCAGGCCGGGCAGTCGGCCAAACGCGGCCTGAGACTTTTCCAGCAGCGGTTTGGACCCTTCAGGTGCGGTTTCAAGGTCATGAGAGGGGAAGTTTGCCATGTCAAAACTCCTGTTTCTGGCGCTGTGAGTCGTATTTAGGCTTTATTGAGCGATCACTCAAGTATATATTTGAGTAAATGCTCAAGAATTGGTGAACCCGATGCCTCGCAAACCTTCATACGACCGCGATGCGCTGATCGCGCAGGCCAGGGATATCTTTTGGCGTCAGGGGTGGGCTGGAACGTCCCTCAAGGATCTTGAACGCGAACTGAATCTGAAACCTGGCAGTTTCTATGCGGCCTTCGGATCCAAGGATGCACTGTATGCTCTGGCGTTGGAGCGGTACGCGCAGGATGGCGTGTCGCGATTGACGACCATGGCGGATGAGGTTGGGCCATTACAGGCGTTAAAAACGCAGCCGCAGATCGTGATAAGCGCCAAGGAAATGCCAGCGCGTGCTTGTATGCTGGCCAAGACATTCGCTGAACTGCAGGCCAAGGGGCACGGTTTGGCGGACAAGGCAGGCGCTCATCTGGAGGAGATGAAAGAGTGTTTCGCCACCCTTTTCCGACGTGCGCAGGCGGCCGGAGAAATTGGCGCACATCATGACCCGGATCGGTTGGCCGCACGGTACCAATCGGATCTTTTGGGTCTGCGGTTGTCAGCCGAGCGTGACGATGTGAATGCGATAGAATTGGCGTCGGATATTGCGGCCGATCTAGATCGGCTGTGATCTGCTGAAAAAGACACTGACCGACACAAAATCTGGTGGGATCGCGTGACATTCCCCACCAGAAAACGTATAAGTTACCAAAATAATATAGGTACTAACCGAATGTCCGAAGACGCACAGGCAACACAGGAATATGGCGCTGATTCCATTAAGGTTCTCAAGGGCTTAGAGGCTGTTCGCAAACGTCCCGGTATGTATATCGGTGACACTGACGATGGGTCGGGTCTGCACCACATGGTGTACGAGGTTGTGGACAACGGAATTGATGAGGCGCTGGCCGGGCACGCCGACCATGTGACCGTGAAAATCCATGCCGATTCCAGTGTTTCGGTCAGCGATAACGGCCGTGGGATTCCGGTGGATATTCACCCCGAAGAAGGTGTGTCAGCCGCTGAAGTCATCATGACCCAACTGCATGCGGGCGGGAAGTTTGACAGCAACTCATACAAGGTGTCAGGCGGCCTGCACGGTGTGGGTGTCTCGGTTGTGAATGCGTTGTCCGATTGGCTGGAGCTGCGCATCTGGCGCAACGGCAAGGAACACGTGGCGCGCTTTGAAGGTGGCGAAACGGCGGAACATCTGAAGGTCGTGGGCGAATGTGGGGATCGTACTGGGACCGAAGTGCGGTTTTTGGCCTCGACCAGTACGTTCTCGAACCTCGAATATTCGTTTGAAACGCTAGAAAAGCGCCTGCGTGAGCTGGCCTTTTTGAACTCGGGCGTGCGGATCATCCTGATCGACGAACGCCCCGCCGAACGGTTGGAGACCGAGCTGTTCTATGAGGGTGGCGTCAAGGAATTCGTCAAATACCTCGACCGGTCGAAGACGCCCGCGATGCCCGAGCCGATTTATATCAAGGGCGAGCGTGACGACATTGGGGTCGAAATCGCGATGTGGTGGAATGACAGTTATCATGAGACGGTTCTGCCCTTTACCAACAACATCCCGCAGCGCGACGGCGGCACGCATGTGGCCGGTTTCCGAGGCGCTCTGACCCGGACGATCAACAACTATGCGCAGTCCAGCGGGATCGCGAAGAAGGAAAAGGTCAGCTTCACCGGTGATGACGCGCGCGAAGGTTTGACCTGTGTGTTGTCGGTCAAGGTACCCGATCCGAAATTCTCCTCCCAGACCAAGGACAAGCTGGTGTCGTCCGAAGTGCGCCCGGCGGTCGAAGGCTTGATGAACGAAAAACTGGCCGAGTGGTTCGAGGAGAATCCGAATGAGGCCAAGGGCATTGTCGGTAAGATCATCGAGGCTGCTCTGGCCCGCGAGGCGGCCCGCAAGGCGCGCGAACTGACCCGCCGCAAAACGGCGATGGATGTGAACTATCTGGCCGGGAAGCTGAAAGACTGTTCCGAGAAAGACCCGTCCAAGACCGAAGTTTTCCTGGTGGAGGGGGACTCGGCCGGTGGGTCTGCGCAGACGGGCCGGGACCGTCTGACCCAAGCCGTTCTGCCCCTGCGTGGGAAAATTCTGAACGTCGAACGTGCGCGGTTTGACCGGATGCTCTCGTCGCAGGAAATCGGCAATCTGGTGATGGCGCTGGGCACTGGCATTGGCCGCGATGAGTTCAACATCGAAAAACTGCGCTACCACAAGATCGTCATCATGACCGACGCGGATGTGGACGGCGCGCATATTCGGACCCTGTTGCTGACCTTCTTCTACCGGCAGATGCCGGAGCTGATCGAAGGTGGATACCTCTATATCGCGCAACCGCCGCTTTATAAGGTTTCGCGTGGTAAATCAGAAGTTTACCTGAAGGATCAGGCGGCTCTGGACGACTACCTAATCAATCAAGGCGTTGAGGGCGCGGTGCTGAAACTGGGCTCGGGTGAGGAGATAATCGGGCAGGACCTGACCCGCGTCGTAGACGAAGCGCGCCAGTTGAAACGTGTGCTGGACGCCTTCCCAACGCATTACCCGCGTCACATCCTGGAACAGGCCGCGGTCGCCGGAGCATTTGTTCCGGGTGCGGTGGATGCCGACCTGCAAGGTGTGGCCGACAAGGTGGCCGCCCGTCTGGACCTGATCGCGCTGGAATACGAACGCGGTTGGCAAGGCCGGATTACACAGGATCATGGCATCCGTCTGGCCCGCATCCTGCGGGGCGTCGAAGAAGTGCGCACGCTGGACGGCCCCATGCTGCGCTCGGGCGAGGCGCGCAAGACGGGTAGTTTCACCCAAAGCCTGCAAGAGGTTTACAACACCCCGGCCACTCTGGTTCGCCGTGATCGGATGCAAGCCATCCACGGCCCGCTGGACCTGCTGCGCGCCATTCTGGAAGAGGGCGAAAAGGGTCTGTCCCTGCAACGCTACAAAGGACTGGGCGAGATGAACCCCGATCAGTTGTGGGAAACCACGCTGGACCCGGATGCCCGTACCCTTTTGCAGGTGCGGGTCGATGACATGGTCGAAGCAGACGACCTGTTCACCAAACTGATGGGTGACGTGGTCGAGCCTCGCCGCGAATTCATCCAACAAAACGCGTTGAGCGTTGAAAACCTAGATTTCTGAGATTTTGTAGGGACGCGCACAAACCTTCACGCACCCCATAAGTTTGCACGATTTGCCCATAAGTTTGCACTGTTTCACGATAATAGTGCAGAGGAGAGCAAGTAAATCGCCTTATGCGGGTGTCGAAGGATAGGTTTCAGTTGCTCAAGGATTGAACACCTGATCGCGATACCAGATCAGGTTCTCCTTGTGCCCAGCAGTTTGACCAGAGATCTGCTTGGAATGTCCAGAAAACGAGCTCATTGCCGGTGCGGACAAATTTACTCGAAAACCTAGGTGTCCCGTCGTCCTTGAAAGTCACCAGACCCTTGTCAAATGCTGTATCCCATGATGCTGACAGCAAATAGCTTTATTCGGATACCCTAAGGTCTGTAGCTCGTTCAGCTCTCTTTTCGGGCAGTGTCGCAAAGCGAATACCCTTTAAGAAGAGTTTGTCGCGCAAATCATTCATCCGACGCAAGTCATATGCGCTTCCTTCGGGCACGATCATGAGAATTTCTGGCACAAGCTTTTCGATAAGGGCCAAGTGCCCCAGTGTACCGATGATATCGCGGCGGTTTACTTGACTACGATATGCTTTTGTTTCGATTGCAAACCGGCGTCCGTCTGCACAATCCACGACTAGATCGGGGCTGACCGGTTCTATAACTTTGCCTGAACGAATGGTGACATGACTGGTGTTGAACAACTGCGCCCCAAAGCGTTCGAAGTAGTTGGTCACGATGGTTTCGAACTGCTGAGCTCTTTCTGGTGCAGAAATCGCAGCACTGGTAACTGAATTAGACGCCTGCTTTCTCTTTTTTCGTAGTTCGTCATACTTTTTCTTGAGCGCAACCTGACCGGAATGGCCCGCAAAGACTTCGGCGGCCGATTTCTTGGCTTCCGAAGGGTCCAATTCATTCATTTTCATCAGGAACATCACCAGGGTCATGCCGAGCCATGGAGGTCTCGCGGCAAAGATATCCGGGTAATTTTGCTTTAACCAAGCGCTTACATTCACAGTTTTCTTTAAGCTATCCGATTGTTTTCCTTTGATATTAGCTACACTTTGGAGAACTTCACTCGAAGTTCCGAGCCCGTAGTATTCTGGTTGGCTCATTGCCTCTGAAAGAGCTTCGCCAAGCTCGATCCAGTTTTCTCTTTTTGCCACGCCTTCAAGGCTGCCGGATTTTTCCGCCATTTTTTTCCTTGTATTCTGTGTCCGAATATCCTATCCGGGTATTCCCATCAAGGATAGTACAAGATCTACCAGTGAAAAAAGACCCCAAGTCACACCCAACATCCCGCATCGTAAGAAAAGCGGGGCAAAAAAAGAGAGCAAATTACGTCAGTGCTCCGAAATGTGCTGGATACATCCAATTGGAGAGCACATTGTTCGTCATAGTCGCGGCAACAACTTAGTTGCGGACAAAGTAGCCGTTTGGTTTCGCCACTCACTGACTACCTTTCGTTGAAATGTAACTAAGACCTTTCGAAGAGCACTTTTCCATAAGTTGGGGGATGGCCCACTCACAAACCACCCCCCAGCCGCACTGGACTGCAATTGTCCAGGACGGTTGACTAAAAGCCTTCAATTGCGGTTTCGACCTGGCCACAAAACTTATCAATATCGCGCTCAAGCATATCGCTTTCTCGGGTCTCATCTCTGACCGCAGATAGTTCAACTACAACAGCCAGCAAATCTTCTTCTGGAGCTGCCTCTGCGATGCGCACCAAAGCGCGAATAAGGGCGGCCGTTACGAGACCATTACCCCGGGCAGCGCGTCTTAGAGCTGGCATAGAGTCGTGAAACAGTGCCTCAGCCGTGATGGACGGGTAAACCACCCGTACGTTTCCGTCATCATCCCGATACACACCCGTGCAAAGCTTTGACGACCACGCTCGAGCCAGAGACGCCGACAGTCGGTCGATGCAGACTATTGCGGTAAACGTGTCGTTGACACCCGGTGACAACGCCCGAAGTGCGATTTCAACGAGAAGATGGACAGAAAAGCGGATATCGCCATTAGGATCTCGCGCGGAGATTAACGGAGCTGCCGCTTGCACCAGATCATTAAGACTTTCGTCACTATCACCATAAACATTGGCCAAAGTGTCCGTTGGAACCATGAAGTCACCTGGCTGCACATCAAAAGCGACGACTGCTCCTGCCTTCTTGGCCGCACTCACCAGACCTTCGGTATTGATGGAGTTCACATATCCAGTGCCCGAAGCCAAGACTTGGCGCTTGCCTCCCACCTCAGGGACTGCCACTGAAGATGGGATATCTGCACTGTTTTCGATTGCGGTGCTCACTTGGCGATCCAAGGCTTCCGAAATCCGCGCCGCCTCCTGATCAATGGTTACGCGCGTCGATACTGTATGAACGAAGAGCAACAGCAAAAGAACTGAGATGATTGAATAGACTATTCCAATCGCAACGGCCAAATTTACAGATGTGTCATCGCGTATCAGCCACAAGACCAACAAGCTGTATAAAAACGTCGCTCCAAGTGAGCCAACTGCAATCTGATTTACCCTGTCTTCGCCAAAGCGCTGCAAGAGCCTGGGCCCAATTGATCCGGCTGCTAAGGTGTAGACCAGCAAAACAATGGAATAGACCATGACCAACGCGGACATGGATGCTGCCGAGATTGCGCTTAGTACATCGCTCGCAGTACGATTAGAAACGCTCAGCCAATCGGAAGCGGACCAACCCCAACTCGCGAGCGCTTGCTCCGTCTTGAAGACAATCCCAGCCACCAAAAGCCCTGAAAGACTAATGGCGGCAGGGATAGTTAGGAACCCGCGAAAGTACCTCACTAATTCTCTAGGTGTTTGCATTCCGGTCCCCATTTACGACACGAGCTTTGTTCACAAACACAGCTCTACGAGAACCGGTCGGCCGCTTTTTTCAAAGCACTCTGCATATCGCTCCATGCAGCCTCGTAGCCCTTTTTGACATCTTCCCAGGCCTCGTCGCTAGTCGACTTCAAATCATTCAGTTGAGCCTCTGCGTCAGATCTTGCCTTGTAGAGCTTGCTGAGCTGCTCCTCGAGCTCGAGTTTGGCGTCCGCTTCGGCCACCTTCAGCTTGGCTTCGAGAACATCAATCTGGGCATTCCAACTATCCAGTTGCAGCTGTGCCTTTTTCTCGTACCCAACACGTGTCATCGTTTTTCCTTTCTTCGCAAACCTTGGTTCAAATCGAGGGGAGCCGCCAATTAGGCCGCAACAATTGCCTTGAGCATCCAGACAGCTTCCTCATGCTTCGCCATCCTGGCGTTCATCAGATCCTCTGTAGCTCCATCGCCATAACGGGCTGCGGTCGCGGCAGTCTCACGCAGGTTCCGAGCAATCGCTTCGTTGTCTGCGACCAATTGTTTGATCATGCCCTCTGCATCTTTAACCGTCTCTTCTTCGGTCAGCTTGGCTTGGCTAACCATGTCCGTGAACGAGATCGGTGCCACCTGACCCAACGCACGCACACGCTCGGCCAATTCATCCGCAGCTTCGAACAGGTCGCGATACTGACGCTCTGTTAGTTCATGGATCGGCAGGAATAGCGGGCCCACGACGTTCCAATGTGTGCCTTGTGTTTTCACCATCAGGACCATGGTATCGGCCAGTACTTCCGTCACCGCGTTGGCGATCCAGGCGTTCTTGTCGATGCCTGTGTCGTTGGTTTCTTCCTGAACTTCAGACTTTAAGACTTGCTGTATCATTTTCACTCCGTTTCGTTGCTTGCGGAGTAAAACCTAAGAGCAATTCATAAAATTTCAAATAAAATCATATACTTAATATAGGTATCCGACACATCATGGGGCGCTTCATGATCCTGGGTATCCGGCACAACATGCCAAGATTGATGTAGACACACAGGCCCATTGCCATACATGCTTGGAGTAACTGACGTAAGCTACTGAGGTCATGCCAGTGTCTGATCAAAACCGACCACCAAAGCGCACGGAAAAACTACAACTGATGCTCGACCTCGAAGAGCTTAAAGCCATCGATGATTGGCGATTCGATAACAGATTGCCTTCCAGAGCGGCCGCCATTAGAGAACTCATCCGCCGCGGTCTGATTTCCAATGAGTTTGAGGAACCACCTACTGATGCGCCTTCCGGTGAGTTTCGTGTTGTGGACGAGTGAAAAGAACATCCATAGAGCAATCGAGTGAAGCCCGGAGACGTTTCGCAGTGCCGCGCTCAGCTGGCTGTTAAGCAGCATTCAGTGAATGTCTGCATTGTGGACAAAGCAGTCGTTCGTAGAATCACTAAAGACGAAAATTCAAATGCGTGATAGCTCCAGATTATGGCCACGAAATCTGCGCGAAATCGACCATCCATCCCTTACGCATTTGCCGTTTTTGGTGTTCTTTTTGCTTCAATCTGTTTCGGCCTGGTTCCCTACTTCAGCCGCAGCCTAACCGAACAGGGCGTTGCACCCTATGCGGTCGCATTCTACCGCTACGTTGTTGCGGCTCTTCTTCTGCTTCCTGTTCTCATTGTGCACCGAAAAGAATGGCGAGAGATCATTTGGGGTCTCTCCGCCGGAGCCGTAATGGGGCTTGGTTGGATCGGATATGTAACGGCGCTGGAGAAGTTGCCCGCATCGACAGTGGGTGTGCTTTACATGACCTATCCGGTGTTCACCTTAGTTATTGCTTGGGCTCTGTTTGGCGATGCACCCACGCGACGCGCCGTGTTGGCCGCTGGTCTGATTGTGGTTGCAGCTGTCATTGCTGGCTCGCCTGCGTCAGTGGCTGCGGAATACCTACCAACGCTGCTGCTATCCCTTGCCGCCCCATTTGGGTTTGGTTTCGGAATTTGCGTCCTGGTACACAGGTTGTCACGGATTGCGCCGTTGGCACGTATCGCGTCAGTTTCTCTGGGGTCTGTACTGGGCCTCGCGCCGCTTATACTTGGTGCAGAGGTTGGAGAGCTTCTCCCAATGGAACAGTCCGATTGGCTTTTCATTGTTGGTATTGGTCTGGTTACCGCTTTCGTGCCCCAGCTTATTTACACGATATGCTCACCTGTTATTGGGGCTTCCCAAACTGCGGTCGTCGGAAGCGTCGAATTGCCCACAATGTTTGCCGTGGGATATCTTGCTTTTGGCGAAGCCATCTCTTTTCCTCAAGCTTTTGCATGTGCCTTAGTGCTGGGCGCAATCGCGATCACAAGAAGTAGAAAGACGCGCACCGTATCTACCGTGCTCGCAAAATCACCAAGGCGGTAGTAGTGGGCTCGGTGCTGCTGTTCTTTGCGGTGAGCATAGCTGGCTGCTTGCGGCCCGAAGCGGGTAGCGAACGTTATGTGTTAAAGGACCGACGTTGACCGGGGGAAGATGTCGGTCCATTTTTGTTGTAGTGAACTCTCGTTTAGTAAAGGACCTCCGGCTTATGAGGTACTTTATGATCGTTGCAAGCATGGGCATTTCTTCGGTTGCGACGATATCTGCGGCCGATGAGTTTTCGGACCTTGGCAAAGACCTCTTTGTTGAGCATTGCGCCAGATGTCACGGAATCGATGCAAATGGAAAAGGACCTGACGCAGCTGATTTGAAAACAGAGCCTGCTGATTTAACAAAGATTTCCGAACGCAGAGGGGGTGTGTGGCCCATGTTGGAGGTCATGTCGATCTTGGACGGATATTTGAAAGCTCAAGAACCTCGCGATGACATGCCTATAATCACCGAGTTGAACGACGGCCCTACTGTCGAATTCGATACGGGGAATGGTTTGGTTACGCGTATTCCTTCCAGACTTATCGATATTGCTGAGTATTTGGAGAGTATTCAGTCTCCGAAGCCGGAACGATATGTTCCGTGAAGGTCTGCTCCGCATTTGTGTACGCTAAAGAGTGCTGCGTTGGGCGGTTTCCGTAGTCGCCAAGAATCAACGAATATGAGGATCGCGTTGTGGACGATGCCGTCGCGGTTTTGCCTAGCTTGCTTCAATATCAGGACTCGCGCTTTACAGCGGTCTAATCCAAGACTTCTTGTAACACTTCACCGCTCGCACCATTAGGACGTGCCGTGCTCAATAATGCAGACAGTGTGGATGCGAGAGCAGTCGTACAAACACGGCGTGCGACCCGTTGCGGTTTTAAGTTCGGTCCAGCAAAGATAATCGGCACATGTGTGTCACCGCGCCACGGTGACCCGTGGGTGGATGTGACGGACAGACCATCGAAGTCTGCGATGAACCAGCCGGGTTTGAAAATTACGTATATGTTCCCGGATCGGGTGGGGTGGTAGTTGTTGCGGATCAGGCGCATGATGTCGGTATCGGGTAGGAGGTTTGCTTCGATAGCCGTACTGGGGACGGCGAATGCCACATCGGGAAAGGATAGAAGCTCTTCTGCAATAGCTGACTCCAGCGTGGGTAAATCAATATCACGGCGAGCCAATACTTCGGGGGCGATATTGAGATAGGGGTGATTATAACCCTCAAGCAATTTCCCGGTGATCCCAAACCGCTCCTTAAGCCTGGCTATCTGTTCCGTCGGGTCCCATGTGTCCGGAGCAACAAGGCCAGTTTGGATGCCAACACTCTCCAAATAGCCCGGCGCATCGGTGGTGCCGTGGTCCGCCGATAGAACTATCAAAACGTTTTCCAGCCCAATCCGTTCGTCGATAAACGCGAAGAGATTCATGAGAGTCTGATCGAGGCGGTATATCGTGTCCTCGGCTTCAAGACTGGAGGGGCCAAACACATGGTTGACGTAATCCACGGACGAGAAGCTAATCGCCAGATAATCCGTTACCGCGTCTTGCCCGATATCCTCGGCATCAATCAATCGTTTGGCAAATTGCGCCGTCAGATCGTCGCCAGCGGGACTAAGCGTTAAAAAGGTCGTAAAGTAGGGATTTTCCAGCGGGTCAAACCCATTTTGCGTCGAAGAATAGCGATGAGGAAAGGTTATGCCGAACCCGGCGACATCCGTCTCCCACGGTTGGTTGTCACGGTCGCCAAAGAGATAGGCTTCCTTTGGGTGCATCAATTCCCAAGAGGTTCCTTCAAATGAGGCACTCGGCGATGCGTCATTCCAGACAGAAACCCAATCAGGGTATTTGTCGTAATAATACGAGCTTGTGACAAAACGATTTGCGGCTTTCGAGAACCAGAAGGCTTTGCCGCTTTGTCCAGCCATTGTAATAGCCCCACGGTCTTTGATTGAAACTCCAAAGACCTTGGCCGCACCAGCAGTGGAAGCGTTTAATTCGTCCGAAAGCGTCGTAACAAGCATAGCGCGTGGTGACCGCCCATCTGTGCCAGCTGCCGCCTGCGTTGGGTCAATTTCAATATCGTCATTGACGCCAGCGCCATCTCCAAGAAGCGGAGCGGTGCTGTCTTCAACGTTGTAGACAACGCGGTCCAAGGTTCTGTCGAACCATATGTTTCCGATCATCCCATGCACTGCCGGTGTTGCCCCGGTCGCCAATGTGGCGTGCCCGACAACAGTCTCTGTATTGGCATGGCAATGATGGGCGTCCACATAGTGTACACCGTTTTCAAGTAAATTCTTAAGGCCACCCTCCCCAAGATTCTCAAAGTAACGTGTCGGCAGATCGCCCCGCAACGCGTCAACGGTCAGCTGCAAAACGAGACGAGGAGGTTCTTGCGCATACGCAGGAGCGATTGAAACCAACCACAAAGACAAACAAGCTCTCAGTGTTTTGGTCATAGTGCTTCCTTTCGCTGTATTGCGCAGCAGGTTGGCGGCGACCGCAATTGCGCGTTAGAATACCCGTTTCAATACCGAACTGATTACAAAAACGCTTCACGTCTACTTCTTCCGACCTATCGCGAAAGAGCCTGCAACACCCAAACAGATTGGAGCGCTAGCTGTTCTGCCTCTGAAGACAATTTGGATATCTACTGGGCAGAGGTTAGGGCATCAGCGACTGTCTGAGCGTTAGATTCAATATCTTTTGTCATATTCGCATTGTACGGGCCGACGGCTGGATTGCGATGCAATCGAGGTCTTGAAGGGCCATAGTCATAAACTCAAAGCCTTACATTGAAAAATTCGACGCCCTTTGCAACAAATATACGCGTCTAAAGTGTTCCTCTCCCAACTTGTCGAGAAGTGCTCATCTAGTCGGGCACAAATTTGCAATTTCAGAAGTGCGACACCAATGCTGTCGAGCGCGGTGAGCAGGAAGACTTGCGACCGAGGTTTTTCTGTCAGCTGCTTTGCGGTTTTAGTTTTCGGAACGGTTTTCTATCTGTTCCCAAAACCAACTGATCAGGAATGATAGCCCTCCGACTACAAAGACTATCATCGCCGCCGCTTCTATTCGAAAGACCGCAAACTCAATCGTTGGGGCCGTCACCAACAGAGTGGCAACAGTAAAGAACATCGCGGTCCATAGCGTGTTACCACCTATTCTGTGCATGCCTATGACAGCGGAAGCAAACCCGAGGATCAATAAGACTTGGTTAGACAAGCCGCTGAACTCGAAACATAAAGCTGCCGAAGACCCAAGCGCCACGCCAACCCCAAACCGCAATGCAGCATCAGGCACTTTTTGAATTGGAGCCAAGACGCGGAATACGAACAACAACGAAAGCCAATAGGATTTTTGATTTCCGATTACGTGAGCGAGCAATGACGTCAAACTCATGCCGACAATTAAGAATAGCCAAACAGAAATTGCTTCTTTGGAAGACATGGGAGGTCGTATTGCTGATCCCGCCAAGTTAAGCCGAACGCTGAGCAAACTACCGACTGTTGCCGCGGCCAGAAAAATCACAACATGAACAACAGTACGCTCGTCGGGGGGGATCAGTAAGTACAAGAGCAATCCGTTCAATGCAGGAACTGTTGCAAATCCACCGTTCTTGTACCCTTCAAAAGCAGCCCAACTGATCAAGACAAAACCACACAGAAAGGCGATCCACTGAAGCGGGAAGAGTGTGCATACCAGTATGCTCACCAGCACCATCACAAACGTTCTGGCGTTAGCAACAAGACTAGAAAAGACAGACCCTAAAAAACCAGCTGAAAAACCCGCGACTGCCGCAATACCACCAAACGCAACGACCTGATCGCCAAGCAGTACGACGAGTACAGCTGTTGCACATATTATTAACGCCGTACTCCAAGAGAGCAATCTTCCATCGAACTTGGTTGGCACCCTTGTTCCTCCACTAAGCGGCTTTTCGTCGTGAGTGCACTTTAGCCCTTAGGAAGCAGACTCTTTCGAATTTTCTGAGACTCTTCACCGGCCCAAGCTTTTGACAGGTCAATGCGAAGAATGGCAGCGCCTCTATCTGCTGTTTGATAGGATTGCTTAGTTGCTTCAGAAAAATTTCCATAAGAGGAAACAAGCTTTAAGGTGGGTTTGACTTATTCGCTTAGATCGAGGGCAAGGCAGGTGTCAAACTATAGCGCTATAAATCTAAGTCGAGTTGCACGACGCAAGACTTTGGTGGGCTTCAGCTCAGCGATCTCAACTTATGTGATACTATCAGCCAGCGCCGCGGCTCAAAGCTCACAAGCCTGCGTAGAATTAGGTTCTCCCCGGATAGAGTATTCATCTGGATCTGAAAGCACTCGTGTCAATCAAACAATCTCAACGACCGAACGCACGTGTCTCCCGATCCCAAACGGGCCCATTACAGGGCTTACAATTGGAAACTCCTCAATCACGTCCTCAGGTGAAATTGAGTTGTATGTTCCCGGCCAAAACACTGTTCCAAGTAATGCTTCAGTTTTGACGCTTCTGAATGTTGATGTCGCCGCAGGTAGCGGAGACTTTGTTTCGCGAGAAGCCTTGGCAAAAAACATCAACGGGAAGCTTCGAGTGAACCTCATCGGAACTTCTATTGGTTCCGGCCGATCCATGACGTTTGCGCCATTCAACGGCGCGAATATCGACCCCACTGAAGTTTACTTCCAGTCCGACCGCCCGCTAACCTACGACAACCTGACCGTTATGGGAGCCACCGAAGTAGTCTTTGGGGCATATAATATTCAGACCCGAGTTGCTGAGGCTTCTGATTTCACGCTGACGAATAGTTCGATTTCTTCGACCAGCGATATGGCGATAGCCGCCGGTACAACCGTTCGGCTTGATGCGGCAAGCAGTTTGAACACCGTAAACTTTGAGAATTTTGGCACGCTGGCCGGAACGGGTACTGTGAACGCATTCAACTTCACAGTTAAGAACGGAGGGGTGCTTTCGCCGGGCTTTTCAATTGGTACACTCAACAATAGCGGCGGCATTGCCTTTGAAACTGGGTCAAGGCTCTTGACTGAAGTCGATCCGACGGCCGGGCAAAAAGCTGACTTGGTGTCATCCAGCGGGCCGGTGACGGGAATTGACCGCGCGACTGTACAAGTCGAAGCTGCTCGGCCCGGTCTGACAGCGCAGGACTACGCTGCCGGCAACAACTACACGGTATTTCAAGCCTCAAGATTTGATGGAGACTCACCGACGCTCGTCGCAGGAGGATCCCTTCCAGCGTTGTCCAATCTGACGATAGCCAACACGCCGACCACTGATGGTCAGATTGATATCGCATTCACCGCTCAACCGGTCACAAGCTTACCCCAGAACCCAGCAGTTACCAATTCGCCAAATGCCAGCAATCTCGCTGGCGCGGTGGCCAACACCACAAACATGTCACCTGGAACCAATCTGACCAATGGCTCAACCTTGGGCAATGCCGTAAACACGCTTACCAATTCAGGCCTGGCTGGGTTTAACCGTGTGCACGCCGAACCCTATTCCTCGAACCTGACCGTTGGGCTTGAGCAATTAGACCTGATAACCAACACCGTGCTAAGCCACGCTGACTGCCGCAAGTATCAAGCGGTCGGCTTCAGCAATGACGATCAACCCGTTGCATCTGGCGACATCGACTCGGCCCAGAGACCGAGCGGCGCAATCGACTGCTCTGACCGGCGCTGGTGGATCGACACATCCTATGTGAGCGGGGACGTTGATGGAAGTAACGGCCTTGGGACATTCGACTATTCGCTGGGCACCATTTTGGTTGGAGCGGACGTCGCAAGTACGGATCGAGGTGTGGTCGGCGTTTACGCAGGCTTCGGGACATCCTCCATGGATGAGCACGATCAAGTCGATCAGGACTTTTCGACCGACAGCTATCACGTGGGCGTCTATGGGCGTACGACAACCGGAACATGGGAGTTCTCTGGGCTGATCGGTTACATGTTCGGTGAAACCGACGCCAAGCGGCGAAACCCTTCTGTTGATGGCTTTACGGGCGGCGAAGCAAAGTCAGATTTGGACCAAGAGGGAATCCACGCCGGTATCCAGGCACGGAAGCTGTTTAGCCTGGACAACGGTGCTAGGGTTTCTACGGTTTTTGGATTGAACTACGGACGCATCAGACAAGGCTCAGGCACAGAAACCGGCGGTGGCGATTTCAACTATTCCATTGAAAAAGCGAACGCAGAGTCTTTGGTCGCTTCCATTGGAGTTGACTATCAACAAAACTTCTTGACAGAGAATGGTTTGCTAACCCCAATCGCCTTTGCCCGGTATGAATATGACTTCTTTGCCAACAAGGACAATGAGCACGAAATCACTGTAACAAGCCCGATATTTGGCACGTTCACGCAAGTCGGTCAAAACCGAGGAGCAAACGGCTTCGTTCTTGGTCTGGGGCTAGGGTATCAGATCTCTGATCTGGCCAGACTAACGGCAGGATATGGCTATTCAGTTCGCTCCAACGGCCAAGAACATGGCCTCGGTGCAAACTTAAGCGTTCGGTTCTGATTAGGGCGGACCAACGAAGAGGAGTGGTAAGCTAGCTGCAACAACTTGCGGAAGCTATCGTGGCGGTGTGAACTTCATTCTCTAGCGATCAAAATTTGGGGATATTAAAAACATAAAGCCGCGATTTCTTGGCATCGTCTGTCAGGATATAGAGAAGCCCTTTGGTCTCATCGAGAGCGATTCCTTCGGGATGTTTAACTTCCTTTTGTTTGCCATCATCTGTGAACGTCAAACTGATAGACTTTACGGACTTGAACTCTGGATTGTAGATGAAGATTTGACGTCCTTTGTCGCTCAAAATCCAAAGAGAACGTGAGGACGGGGACCAGGCTAAGCCGCTCAAATCCAGTTCATCGTCATTCACGCGATCAGACATAAAACCAGATTCGCGATACAAAGGGATGATTTCATCAATCTCAGTTAGCTCTGATGACAATACTAACAACAGCCGCGGCTGCCCTTCGATAACCACGAATACTCGCCCGGTGTCCGGGTCGACGGCGATGCCCTCAGGTCCCTTGTTCAAAGGGTTACCGACGAGCAATTCAGCGGCGTCCGAGTAGCCTTTGAGAGATGTGAGAGGGATTGTAGTTAGTTGAATGGGGTCAGTCGGGTGAACGACTAGAATTGATCGATCAGTTTCCTGAAGTACTAAAACAGACCCATCTTTTCGTGATGCGACGCCCTCCAGATCTGATCCCGCCAATGAAGGCAGCTTGAATGAGTTTCCTAATGCCCCGTCGATTCCAAGTAGGTGCAGTTTAGGTTCAGCGTCGCTTACTGACCATAAGAAGCCTTCCGCGTTGGACAGAGACAATCCGGAAGGCTCCGAGAAGCCTTCCGATTTATCCGCCACCTTGAAGGAGTCGATGAGAGTCAAACCGGGACTCTCGGCGTGGGCGAGCTCGATCCATGCCAGAAATGCAACAGTCGTGCTTGCATAAGAAGCTAGTGTTCCAAGCTTGGGGAAGCACCGTGAAAACCCAAGTTTCGACCGAAGCAGCTTGTGTTCTGTCATTGGATTCTCTCGCGTTTGGACCACATCCCTGTATCAGCGTTCGTATCACAGTCCGGATACGATGTCCGAAGAATGCACTGTAATCTCTTTACCTGATCCCGCCTGTTGCGATTGAATTGAATAGGGCATGATGTGCCTTTGGTTAAGCGTAAGCCTTTGGCGTGAGCAGGAAGGAAGACAAGTTGAATACGACCCTCACATTTGTGACCGTGTTGTTGATGTTGCTGTTGCCAGGTGCTGCGGTGTCACAAGTCGATCCTGCGACGATGCTGGCCGGGGCTTCGGGGTCGGAAATCGTTATCGAACGCCGGTGGACGCAGTTTCGTGGCAAACAGGAACTGTATTTCTTCACGCTCGATGTGATCGTCACGATCATTCTGGCTGGCTTGATCGTCTATCATCCGGTGAGACGTAAAGCCCGTAGAAGCGTCCGCGATATAGTTATGCCAAGGCTTTTCTTCCTGTATGCGCTTATCGGTATGGCGGTTGGTTTTCTGGTAGTTCAGCACGGTTCAATGATCGGTTTCGTTATCTTTGGCATCGGCGCGTTGCTCAGGTTCCGCTCCAATCTCGATGATCCGGTGGACACTGTCGAAATGATAATCGTGACCGTTCTTGGTCTTGCGGTCGGTTTGGGCTTGCCGCTGATGGCCACACTGGTGGCGGTTGTATGTTGGTGTTTCATTTGGCTCGGTGGACGAAACAAGGGTGTAGAAATTTCGCTCAAAGCTTCAGACGAAGAACACTCATTGAACGTCAGCGGCGCTATTGAAGCTATGGCCGCAGACGCTGGCTGGAAGCTGGTCAGAAAACACCACGTCCCCGGAAAGTCTCGCGTCTCATTGCTTTTCATCACCTCGGGAGGGCTTTCAGAAGCCCGGATCGAAGAGATGGTAAACGATCTGGTCCCAGAAAAAGTCGAACTGAAACTCAACCTTTAGTCATTTAACAAGGTCCAAACGTTTCAACACCGCGTTCGGGGATCTGATCTCTTTCGGAAGCGACTTAAAGTTTACCGACCTTTCGAAATCGGGTCCTCGATATACTGCTATCCCAAACTCTCCGTTCGGCTGGAACGTAACATGAGTGAAGCTGTGAGGTGATCTGGCGCTATCGCCAATAAGCCGCCGCGGACCACCGCCCAAACAAGCTTGGGAGACGTAAGCTACACCGTCTTTCCAACCGGGATAGAAGGCATGATGGTGGCCTGACAGATGCAGAACGACACCGCTTTCCAAATAGATTTTTTCAAGTGTCGGATCACCGATGATTTCGCGCTCGCGCTGGATCGCGAAGGGCCAAAGTGGGAGGTGACTGAAAGTGACAATCGGGTCCCCGTCTGCACCCAGTTCCTGTAGCCGGTCCTGCTGGTCACCGGATAGCGGACCCAGGGTCGTTGCATCCAGAGACGCAAACACAATGCCCTGCATCTCAAACGCGTAGAAGAACGGGTAGTCATCTGAAACTAGGAAATCAACGTCTGGTTTTCTCGGAGCCCATTCCTCTGCGTATATTTTTCTTTCGCGCTCGAACCCACGGTAAGCAGAGGCATCATGGTTTCCTGGCGTGACCGCAAATGGAATGCCGGCAGCCTCTAAAGGATCTGATACGGCCTCGTGAAACGCCTTCCACATCTCCCTCACCTGTTTGTCGGACAAGTTGGGAATGCGCTGTCCCGCGACCATATCGCCCGTCGAAATCACCAAATCGGGATCAATCTCGACTATCCGCTTAATCGCCTTGTCGACGCGGGCATCGTATTTCACCGAACCATAGCTGCCGTTCAGATCCGATATGACGATAACATCCAATGCCGCCGCTTTGCAGGCGATCAGAGTGGTCCAAATGAACGCCGCGAAAAGCGTAGAAAGCCTACGGGTCATTACAATCCACTGTCTCTACCTCGGTGTTGTTTCTCAAAAAGAATGCGACAGGATCCAAGTCGAACATCAAATCACCATTAGAACAATTGTCCTGGAGAATGGACGTTGCCAGCTCGGTGTTTTTTACAACTTGTGCAATCTGCCTATCTGACAACCCAAGGCTTTGCGATAGCCAGCCGTAGACGGGACCTTGAGATTGAAGATCACTATTCAAAGCGACCAAGCGCCGATACACGCTTGGAGAGAAGTGCCGCATTTTCTCCAGCATTTGAGTGGATTTCGCGAAGTTGGCATACTCGACACGCCCGCCAGCATCGTTGTCGTTTAGATTGCTGCGACGGATCAATAACGCGTCGGCGGGAACGTCTCCATCGTTTGGCTCATGGTGCTTGGCTTTCTTATGCTTCAGCTTTCCGTCTTCGACCCAATACCAATAGGGTGTGAAGTCTATGTTTCCTACGCGGTCCTGCTGGCTAAAGATGAAATCGAGGAGTACAATCTCGGTAAGTTCTTGCATCCAAAATGCCATCTGTTGGTCACTGACATCGGGACCGAGATCCTTGTTGATCATCCGGTCTCTTCGACCTTCTCCGACGCCCTCTACAATGGCCTCTGGCAAGGGTTTTGAAGAACGCAAAGCCAAGAAAGCAGGAGTTTCCTGAAAATCGCGGTTCTGACCTTTTCCCCAACCAGATTTACGGGTGCCGTTGATTTCCGAGCCGTATCGATGCCCAGGGCTATCAAGCAGTACACCGTATATTTGCGTTCGATCTGCGGTGAATAGATCATCGGTCGGTTGGTATGAGTTCGGGTCAGCATCCGCAGCTGCGAAGACCCGCCAGCCTACGTGGTTCATGCGCCCGCCATGAGAGCCACCAGAAATCGCAAGGCCAGGCTCGGCGACCTCGGAAAAATGCGCCTGGGCGTCCATGCTACGCCAAACGGCGACTGGAACTTTTACAGTCGCGTCGAAATATCTGGAGAAATGATAGTAAAGCAGTGAAGACGTGGAAAAGGTTCCACTGGTGCCTTTTTGGTTCATGGTGGACTTGAATTTAGCCACCCTGTCCTTAGCCAGATCTTTTGCCGCCTTCCCCTCTTTGCAAGCGTTTCTCTCGAATTCAGAACGGTTCCCCACGTAAGGTCCTTCCGAAATATCGTAGACTGCCATTCCTGGGCTGGTGCTCCAGGTTTTTGGGCAAATAGCAATTTCGGAGGCATAGAAATCAATCTCGCAATAGGCCGTTTCTTCCTCAAGATCGCTTTTCTTATACTCGCCCGTTGGAACTTTTTCGATCCGAATACAGCGTTCAGTAACGCCGTTGGGACTATCAAATGTCGTGGCTTCACCGAGAACATCGTCGTTCGCCCACAAGACAGTGGGTGCAATTAAAGCAAATGACCCCAGAAGATTGAACTTCATTTTGATAGTCCTCCCAATATCATTTGGGGCAAATCGCTGCCTGTTGCTCGTTGGAGATCTTCAATTTTGGGTCGACACTGAAGTTGGAAAATTTTGAGTCAATCCACTGGTCGCACCCGCCTGAACAAGGGGCTCCGTTTCGGGCATCATTCCAATATTCCTTGGCCCTTTCTTCTGTCCAACCGCAAAACTGAACGAGCGCCATCGCCGACAATGCACCTGAGGAATGAACGCCCCACATGCAGTGCACCAGAACAGGGCCCTTTCCAGGGTTTTTAATCACCTCGTGTATGGACGCCATGACAGCATCGGGTCGAGAGGATCTGGCGCTCTGATAGTCAAAGGATCCGTTTCCGCAGCTGGTGCGACCGTATTCAGTGTTTTTGCCGAAGTCGGCATAAAACCCGGTTGAAAACCCTTCGCCGCACAGAGTTTCGCGTTGACCTTCACTTAGGCCAGTTCGATCCTTGTCGCCGCCCTTGAAACCGGATCGATACAACACTCCGCTTAAGACTGGGCGAAAGAAAGCGACACCATCAATGCCTCCGTCACCACCCTTTGAAAGCATTTGACTGTTGCTTGGACCGCCATTTCGACTGGTCACGTCAGAATTCGCAGCGGTTGCGAGAACACCAATGAATATGAGGGACGCCAAAAACCGCATGCCAAATCCTTTCTATTCTTGAACCTTTAATGCTCAAACTCTTGCGACCTGATAGTCTCTCGGAAAGGCTAGTTCATGACAACCATATCAAGTGGGCAAATAGCTTTCCGCTGTGAAACTTTAGATGGGCCACACGAGATTGATGATAACGACGACTACGAAGTAGGCTAGAACAACTTTCCAGTTCCATTGGTGCTTGTTTTCTTCGTTGATCACGCCAGCCGATTTCAATGCCAGGTTAGTGATGATTAAGGCGACAACGATGACCGCCGCGTGTGCCAGGTCGAATTGCAAGTTTGGGCTCCTTCTCTTGGATTTGGGATTGATGGAAATTTGTCAGCAGTCACCTGATGGCAGCATAGCTACATCTGAGTACCTTCCCTCAGACGTCGTGATCTGAGCACATGCACCTGTATCCTTGTTAAACCAGTACGAGGTCAGCCCTTCGCTTCGGATGAGTTCAAATCCGAGACTTTGGATGCCCATTTCAGCTTGGCCCGCTCTTGCCCCTTCAAATGGCGAAAGATCGCTAGAGCTGCCCACAGTTGGTGCACTTGCATCCACCGATCCGCCACTCTCTTCGCATGCTGCAAGTGCAGAAATACATACCGCGCCGATCACCATTAGGACATTGGTTCTCATGTGTTTTTCCTGGCTGTTTTGGGAACGTGTTCAAGGGCTTCTGGTCGATCACCTATTCAATTCCGAAAATTACGTTGTAGCCGACGGAAGAGTTGCTGCGATTGATAACCTCCACAACATGATCACCAGATTGCCAAAGCTGCCCTCGATACTCCTTGTCCGCCGACATTAATCCCAACAGTTCAGAACCATCGGGGTTACGAATAACGTAGTCTAAGGAGCCATTTCGCGGAGCAACGCGGACGTAAAGAAACTGTTCGTTTTTCGCACCAAGAACATATTGCTGTGACGCTCCGGGCGCGAGTTCACCAACGAGTTCGGCGCCGGTGGAACCAGCATCGAATTTGACACGTTGGCTACCAGTAGACCCGGCGGCGCCTGCCATGGCTCCACCGCCATCATCCATCGCTTCGACAACCGACATCTCTCCAATGCTACCATCCTTGTACGCGATGCAGCGCCAAAGTGTTCCGCCTGCGTCTCGTAGCATGACGAGCGTGCCCGCCTCTGAGAATTCTGAGCTTTCAATCGTTCCGGATTGACCGTCTGGTCCACCAACCTGTCGCAAATGATCGATACACGCGTCGTCTGCTTCAGACATTGCAAAAGAAGCCGTGCCTGCGATTGCGAACATCGGTGCGAGGAATTTGAGTACAGGGAATTTCATCAGATGGTCCCTTGCTGGCTGATCCTTAGAGTTTTGTTCCGTACAAAGCGGAACCTCACTTCGCGTCTCGTAACTTTGACAGAAATTCATCGCATGCCTGCGCGCTGCCGACGATCTCGTCCGTCGTTTCAATTCCTTGCAGTGACGCCATTTCGGAATTTACGCGGTTGAGGATCTGATCCGCTTGCTCGGCGGTGATAAGGTTCTCAGCTTGTGCTCCTTTCAATGTGGTGCAGACACCGGCGGACAAGCCTGTCGCAACGCCGACACCCACCGCGGCCCCGCCACCCAAGGTCATCGCCCCAACCACGCCGAGGACGAGCCCGATCACAATTCCCAAGATTACTTTTCCCATGTTTTCCTCCCTTTTGGTGAGAAAGAGTTCAGCCACCACTACTGGCGCAATCTGCGTGCCCATCTGCAAATCAAAACCAGCGCTAACAGGTTGAGCGCCGGAGCAATCGCCGCGAACCACGGCTTGGCGGACTCCGAAAATAAGTCCGCCACAAGTATCCAAGGTAGTCCCAACGGCAGCAGGAACACTCCGGACAAAGGGTCTCGTTCCTGTCCCAACCAGCCAAATGTGCCCGTCAAGAATGCAACCAACGCCAACAGGTACATGACCGCGAATACGATGATGGTGGTTCTACAAACCAAGTCGAGCCTCAGCAGATCAAGCCAGCGCTGCGCAGCCGTTTTCAGCTACGCAGCAGACAGGTCACAATGCGCCTTCGTCACCCAGGAACTCGATACCAGCTGTCGTGCCATCACTGTAAGCAATGCAGTTCCAAGGAGCGCGATCCTCGCCAACGCCGACTGTGACCTGTGTTCCCGCCTCGCTAAACGCGGATGAGAGCACCACGACTTGTGAATTGTTCGTTGTGCTGGCTACATCTCGCAAACACGCTTGCTGAGCCGGCGTGAGTTCGGCGGACGCGCTTGATGTACTCGTATCGTCGCAGGCCGCAAGCAGTGCGAAACATGTCGTGCCTGCAATCATCACCATCTTGTTAGACATTTTCTTCTCCCTCTGGTTCCCTTGAAATTAGTGAAATTGGATGGGCTTGTTTGAAGTTCTCGCGTCAGAGCGGGCTATGGAACATACTTCGACCCTGTGATTTCCCTTTCCAACAACTTGTCGCGGGGGGCTTGGCGGGCAGAGCGATTTTACTTTGACTACCGAGACCGCCGACGACGTGTGAAAGCTGAATGACGACACTGGCAAAAGCTCGAGCGAATTCTGGAAATAGGGCGAGTACGTTTAGTCTGAGCATCGCGTCCTCCCAGCACTCAATCATTGTAAAGTGCCTTCCGACCGCCAGCACTCACTCTAGCAGTCGGAAGGGCCCGAGACATCGGGCAACAACGACAACAACGGAGGTAAAATGAAAGTTGTGTCAAATTCACATGTTTGAATCTAATTTTTAATAAATCAACATTTTTTCCGCGCATAAACTTCTTTACGCTCTCGTACGATAGGCGTCTGCCCTCAAACAAAAAAGGTTAGTGGGCGCATGATTAAGGGCGCGTGAATTCTTCTGAGCGGCGAAGCGTTTTTCGGCGCACAGAAAGTCAAGAAAGGATTGAAAAATGGGATTTGGTGAAGCCGTTAAAACGTGTTTCTCGAAATACTTCCAGTTCTCCGGGCGGGCTATACGGTCAGAATACTGGTGGTTCTTCTTGTTTGTGGTTCTCGTGAGTGCCTTTTTAGCTGTGTTGGATTCGATCATATTCGGGACCAACCCCGAAACAGGGCAAGGATCTCGGGTTCTGTCCTCTGTTTTCCAACTGGCCGTTCTCATACCTATGCTGGCCGCCGGTTGGCGGAGGCTGCATGATACAGGACGACCTGGCTGGTATTTGCTGCTGCCGATGGCGCTCAGCATTACAACGCTTTTTGTTATGCTGGGTGGGGTGGCGTTCTTTTCGGTATTGGAGCAAGGGACGGATAACCCCGATGCATTGCGAGGACCCGCGGCCGTCCTGGGCGTAACCGGTATTGTTGTTGTCTCAATTCTTCAATTGGTTCTGTCCATCCTGATGATCTGGTGGCTGACGCGCCCTTCGGAAGAAGGCACAAACGAATACGGCGCACCTGTTTCCTGACCTGGTTGCCCAGGTAACGGGCCGGAATCTCTGCTGAACGACAGTACGAACCACAACACCATGGAGAGAGAAAATGAGTTTCCAAACGATTTCCATTGGAACACTGATGATGGCAATGGCGACCACAGCATCAGCGGAGTGGTCGTTTAACTCCGGGCCTAATCCCAATGCATTTATTCAGACCGGAAACATGACGCTGGAACTTCAGTGTAACCGTATCCGCTTTGCTCCGGCTGGATACGAGGACAGCCAGGACATTGCGGACAAGCAGGGGCTTTCCATTCGTTTCTTGAAGAACGGCACCACCGAAGTTGGCGCATTTCAGGTTGGCGCAGAGAACGCTGACGTGCAGATCGTCGACAATTATCCTGTCGAGGTCAGTTTCAATAGTCAGCAGGATTATGGTTTTGTGCTGGACCAGCTTGCGGCCAATGCATCGGTTAATTTGTCGATGATTGATCAAGATGTCAGTTACGGAATCTTTGACTTGAAGGGTTCCAGCTCGGCAATCCAGTCCCTTCGTTCCGCCTGCGAGTCAGATATTAACCAGGGGGCCTCCTACGAAGCGCCCGAAGGCATTGTCTATTGTGGTGGCGGGGCGATAGAGCGCGTGATCGAACCCGTAATTTTGGACAATCCAGAGGGGGAGTGGGACGCGCGAGTAACGGTCAACGGCGAGTCGATCAGAGCCATGACTGCCTACAGTTACTTCGGAAATTCTGAGCCGCCGACCGGATTTGTCGTAGCCCTACTTGGGGAAGACAGGTCCGAGTTTCTGATTTTTAACGAAGGCTCGGCAAACTGGCTGGAATACGGGGACTACAGGTATGATCAGTGCAATTGATACCGCCTTCCAACCGGCTTCCCAATTGGCAAGCTACTTGAAACGTTTGGTATCTGCGATCCTGCTTGGTTCGGGCCTGGTTTGGACCTCACCAGTTGTCGCGGCTGACGTTTCGCAACTTCCAACCGGTTTACGAGCAAAGGTTGATCTGGCGGCGCAGGCATGCGCGGAGTTCAACAACGGTCAGTTTGACTTAGATTGGGGCGCGGTTGAAAGGATCGATCTCGACGGAGATCTACAACGCGACTGGGTTTTGAATGAGTCTGGTTTTGCGTGTTCGAGCGCCGCATCTCTTTACTGCGGAACTGGCGGATGCATGTCACACTTCTTGATTGAAGAGGAGGTTCAATCCTTGCTCAACCAGGGCTGGACGGTTGTTGATTTTGGGCGTCAACGCGTTGTTGTTGCGGATATTCATGGATCCAATTGCGACGGAACAAACCCAACGCCTTGCGTCACCGCCAGTGTTTGGGATGCGGACGCTAAGACGTGGCGCTCGTCTGCTGGCGATTGGGAATAAGTTGCATTTGCGAATTGCAGATAAGCCCTCGGTTTTAGGTAGTTCAGACTTTCTTTGAGGATCAGCTTGTCCAGTTCCAGTTCGGCCACGATCTTCTTCAGCCGGGCATTTTCTTTCTCCAGGCTGCGCAAATCCGACAGTTGCGACTTGCCCATGCCACCGAACCGACGCCGCCAATTGTAGTAAGTCGCATCGCTGACACCGACACCACGACAGGCTGTTCGAACATCGTCGCCATCTGCCAGCTTAAGTTTAATCTCACGCAGCAGCTTCAGAATGTCTTCGTCTGAGTATCGCTTCCGAGCCATCCCTTGTTCCCCCTTCTCGGCCAAAGTAGTGGCCCAATTTTAGGGGGCAAAGACAGTTTCTACTATCAGCGGATGTTCGACATAATCGGGGCGACGACTTAGTTGCGGGCAAAGTGGTCGTTAGACTCCGGCGATCCATGGCCTTTTCTTGCAAAGAGAAATCGCATCAATCCTCAATTTTTACGTTAGCAAATTGTGTGCTCAACCAGCGAGGCGAAGTGAGGTTGTCGCCATAGCGCTCCTCAATTCGGCTTTCAATCTCTTAGATATCTCGCGATCTTTGAAGTATTCAGTTTGAATAAATGTAGAAGGTCTAAAGTTCGGATCGTGAAGCAACAAATCGCGAACTGCTCGTTCAAGCTTATGGTCATTATTCAGGTGAGTTGCGGCCGCAGTCCGATAAGCTGCCGCCCGCCGGGTGAGCCTCGCAAATTCATCCACGGTGTTAAAACAGGCCTCAAAATCATGCATGACGTAGTAGGCAATTGCCTCTAGTTCGCGGCAATATTCGGGCAAAAAGGGATCAAGCATCTTTGCACGCTTTTGATACTCAAGAGCAGCCTTTCCATCTCCGAGAAAGTTATGGAGTTCACCGGTTCGTCCAACAATGAACGCGTGATTTGGGTTTAACTCCAGAGCGCGATTGAAGTGGAACTTAGCCCGTTCAAAGTCACGAACATAGAGCGCCAAAGAACCGGCAATTCGATGGCTTTCAGCGTCCGTTTCATCCAGCTCGACAGCTAGGTTCCCTGCTTCGACCAACTCATCCCATACATCTTCACCGGTCCATTCTGCTACTGTAGCGACAGCGCACGCCCTCCACGCATGAACTCGACCATATCCTGGATCTCGTTTCAGCGCTTCGTCAAACCAATGAACCGCTTCCTCTGCATTCTCCTTTGTGACTCCACCAATCCGGTGATAATACAAACCGCGGATTAAACATTCATAGGCTTCCAGGTCACCCGGACGTTTTCGCTGTGCCGTGGCTTCCAATTGCCGTTCGATCTGGCCAGCCACACTCGCGACGATTTTGGCAACAAGGTCATCCTGAAAATCGAAAAGATCCTCTAGATTGCAATCCGCCCGCTCGGTCCAAAGCTGTTCGCCTGACACTGCATCCGTCAGATACGCGTTGATCCGAATGCGATTTCCCAGCTTGCGAACCCCGCCTTCAAGACAGAAACGCACGCCGAGTTTTTGTCCAAGTTCACGAGCGTCCGCCGCAACCCCTTTTAACCCAAAACTAGTATTCCTGGAGATCGTGAGAATGTCAGGGAACCGGGACAGTTCTGTGATGATGTCTTCCGTCAGGCCATCGGAAAAATACTCCTGCTCGGGATCATTGCTCATGTTCTTGAAGGGAAGCACAACAATTGAGTTGGTGGACTTTTGCAGTTCCGCCACGTAGGGAAGGCTACTGTCCTCGATAAGCGCAGTTCCGCAGCTGTGCGTGCCAAGCTCGCCTGCAACAGCGTAGACCGTAACTGGTTCGGAAATGTTCTTGAGCTTTCGGGTGCCCTTGTTCTCAAACTTGAGCTGGGCCGACCGCTTGGCGTGATCAAACACAGCATTACTTACGAGGACCATACCCGGCTCAGCTTCAGACTCAATACGACTTGCTACATTCACCCCATCGCCAAGCAAATCGTCGCCATCTACTATGACATCGGCAAGATGGACCCCAATCCTGATTTCTAGTCCTATCTCTCGCTTGGTTACTGGAGCAGCGAGTTGAAGTTGTAAGTTATAAGCACAGCGAACTGCCGCCACCGGGCTAGAAAACTCCAAAAGAAAACCATCGCCCGCGCGGTTAAAGACCCGCCCATTGTGCGTGGACGCAACAGTTCCGATTAACTCGCTTAACAGACTAACACGATTTATCGTGTCGATTTCATCTTCACGCATCCGAGTGGAATAACCGACAACATCAGCGGCCAAGATCGTAGACAATCTCCTATTCATATTGGAGGTTCCTTTTGCGCATAAATTTTAAGCCCAAATGCACGATTGACCCATAGTAAGCCATTTGACTTCAAGAGTCTGCAAGTCGGACAAGCAAGCTTTGATTTAAAGATTTGAATATTGCCGACTCTACCCGGTTGTGGCGAAATTCAGATACCTACAACTTGGTCCTTGAGGCTATATAGAATGTACAAAACCTCTTCTTGCTCCCTTTGGTCGACGTCGTTGGCCTTTAGGGCGTTCATGGCGTCGTCCAGAACTGCGACAAACTCATCTCCGCTGATGTTCATGTGCCGATGCGCAGCAACCATATCCTTGCCCGTATAGATCTCAGGCCCGCCAGAACCAGTTACGAAGAAGTCTGCTGCCATTTGCTTGAGGTGCTCCATATCAGTTCCCGCAAATCGAGCAGAGACAACTGGGTTTTTGGAGTGATTGTCCACCAGCGTGTTGACTATTCGCCGAATACCATCCGTTCCTCCCAGACGTTCATATAGCGTCTTTGACATGGTGCCCCCCGTGTCTGGCTCACCTCAAACCTAGATCTCTTGTGAATGCTAGCATGCCGCACTGATTGGCACCAAATCTATAGCATTCAGGCGATGTCTATGATCGTAAACCATCACAAAGTGTGATGTCTGCTTAGGGCTCGAGGCAGACGTTCGCAAATTCGCGATGCATGTCCGCTTTGCGGACAAAGCTGACTATGTCTTTATGGCCGCTCCGGCTTGGCCTACACTGACAGGACCTCAGAAATGGAGATCTCGGGAAAGGTTATGCCATGACACGCTTCAAAAGGAACGGGACGTGCGAAGGTCATATTTTTCGAAGCAGTTTTCTGGCCGTCGACGCGACGTTCTGACATGAGAGATACTATAAGCCCCTCACCAGAACTGGCCGCTATAGTGGCACGATGGATCAACGCCTACGGTCGGGGCGATGGTGAGACGGTGGCACATCTTTTTTCTGATGACACTGCCCTGTCATACTTTGGCTCAGCACAGGGCGAGGCTTGGAAAGGCGATGCGCTGCGTCGCGGTATGGAGCAATACATCGGGGAGGTTCCACGGTTCAAGTGGCACGTAGAGGAACTGAGAGGATTTGAATGCGGATCACTCGGTTGGGTCGAATGGGAAGCAAGCATTGAGGGTATTGAAACAGGGCAGATCGCGCACCTACGTTCTACGGTCATTCTGAAACTCGACAAAGGATCCTGGAAGATTGTGCACGTTCACAATTCCCTACCGGTCAACAACGTAGAGGGATTTGGGTATGAGGCCAGAGGCTTTGAGGAACTGCTTGATGCCGCCCTCTCTACACCCCACGAACTCGGCCAAAGTGGTATAGCGACCATCATGTTCACCGATATCGCGGACAGCACAAAAATCGCTGAGGCTATAGGCGATACGCTTTGGAGCGACGCCCTCGGAAGACATCTGCGACTTGTCGAAACGCAGATCGTCGGGAGTGGTGGACGTACGGTGAAATCACTGGGAGACGGGGTGATGTCGTCTTTTGCTTCCGCAAGGGCAGCATTGCTGGCAGCTCAAAATATTCAACAGGCGAACGCGGCGGAAACAAACGAGCCAAAGTTGCGGGTTCGCATCGGCTTGCATACCGGCGAAGTGATAACTTCTGATGCTGATCACTTCGGGACTGTTGTCAACAAAGCAGCACGTATAGCCGCCCTGGCAGCACCAAGTGACATCCGCGTCTCGGATGCCACACGGATCATGGTGGGCGGATCACAGGAGTTTCAGTTTGCCGAGCAAATAACTGTTCCGCTTAAAGGTCTCGAAGGAGAGCATACAATTTTCAAACTCAACTGGCTTGAGACAACTTGAGACCGTAAGCATGAAAACAGAAATCCCAGTGCAACGAATAATGTACTCGAGTGAAGTCCCAATCTAGACACCCAAAGCTTATGTTAACACGCAATTTGATAGCCTAATCGGGAAGCCGGGTTGTAAAGCGGAGCGGCGCCAACATGACTTCTGAAAGCAAAATAACTTATCTTTCTGACGAAGACTTGGAAGGTTTAGGGATCCAACCTTCGGAAGTTGCCGACGCGATTGAATCTGCGCTGATAGCCAGGGCAAGTGAGCAGCTTCATACGTCCCCTAAGACAGCCATTTTGCCCGGGGATGGACGGTACGCAATGTCGACCTTGGCAGTGGGAGATGATGGGTTCATCGTGACCAAACAGGTAACGGTGTGTCCGAACAATCCGGCAAAGGGGCTCCCTGCGATTAACGGCGCTATCATGGTTATGGACGGGCAAACCGGGGTTCTCCGAGCAGTCTTAGGGGCAAATTGGGTAACGGCTGTTAGAACAGCGGCGCTGTCAGTCGTTGCCGCGCGTCGACTTGCTGATCCTACTGCTGAGACAATGGCTTTTGTTGGGGCCGGCGTGCAAGCTCACTCCCATTTGGTTGCGTTTTCCGAGGTTTTCCCCTTGAAAAGCATTCGTGTGTTCGGACGTGGCAAAGCGAATGTCGACAAGCTTTGTCGCCGGGCTCGGGACATGGGTCTCGAGGCCCAAACAGCCGCCAATGCCAAGGACGCCTTGCGTGATGCCGATCTGGTAGTGACATCAATAACTTTGGACTATTCCACCGAACCTTTTCTGGATGCCCGATGGCTAAAGCCGACTGCCTTCGCCGCCATTACAGATGCCTGTATTCCGTGGCTTCCAGAGGGTATGACCGCCTTCAAAACTGTTATTGTTGACGACCGAAAACAGGAATCTGATAGCGACAAACCAATGCTGCCATATCATCAAGTAACTGGAGATTTGACGGAAATTGTCTCGGGAGCAGTCGATACCACTTTTAGCGAGAAACCGGCTGCATTCGCTTTCAGAGGGATTTCTTTGGGAGATTACGCCACAGCGGTACTCGCAGTTCGTCGGGCCGCCGAGGTACTAGCTCGACAAAAGTAGGAATCTTTCGGCTTTCGGCTCAGCGCTGCCATTTTCTGCGATGAGCATGATTGACCGCTCGCAGCCCAAAGCGGACATCGAAATTGCTCAAACTAACGGTCTCTCACCAGTGAACAGCCTGGTCCAATATAGATCACCGAATTCCACATCTCTTCTGTAACTTTGTAGTTGCCGGTTCCTCTTTCTTGGTCGTCTGTTGGGCTGAGTCCTGCTGAGGCGGATCTGGCTCACCCGAATGCCTTCTTTCATACAGTACTTCTGCCCGGCGCAGCGACATTCCTACTCCTCTTTGACCAGTACGTCGTTCCGGATTCACGTGTATTCTAGACCGTTGAGACAATAACCTCTGCTTCGATTTCAATTGGGAAGTTGATTGGTAGACCTGCCACTCCGACCGCCGTACGTGAATGGCGGCCAATCTCTTCTCCAAAGACGTCAATGATCAAATCCGTGAAACCGTTGAGAACCGCAGGCGTATCGCTGAAGCCAGATTTGCAATTGATCATCCCATGAACTCGGCACCACCCCGTTATTCGGTTTAGACTGCCAAGTTCGCGCTTTAGACTGCCGAGAATAGAAAGCCCGACTTTGCGTGCTGAGGCGTAGCCCTCTTCCACAGACACATTTTCTCCGACTGCTCCAAATGGCCCGGCTGGAGTGCCGTCTGTTTCTTGTGGTCCATGACCAGATACGAACGCCCGGTCGCCCCGAACGTTAATCCACGGAAATGGCAACACCATACCAACAGGCAATTTTAGCGGCGCAGGTAAAATGATGTTGTGGTCTACCAATCGCTGTTCAGCGTCGATCATGGTACTCTCCCTCGCAGGACTTGCATGGATCTTACCATAAACCATGCCCAAAGCTGGCCTCGACCACCAAACTTTGCAAAGTCCGCTTTGTCCGCATCTGAGACATCGGACGAAACCGCGGCGAACGGCCGTTGTTGGTAAGCGCAAACCCTGGCCGCGGTCGCTGGCCATGAATGACCGCTCATCGAGGTTACGGGTCATCCGGAAAAAATCCCAGATGGCCGAGACGACCCCAGAGCGGCTATCTTAATTTATTCAGCGAGCAACGTCCTAAGCAGTAAGCTCTCCGCCAGACTGAAGCCATCGCGCATCGTCTTCCGGAAGCAACTCTGCAAGACGTTTGTGAAAGGCGCGAAGGTCTTCGTCTGAAAGCTTGCCCTCCCACTTGCGACTGCTTGCGCTATCGAAGAAGGCTGACGGGTCTTTGAAGGTTGTGGACCGTTGTGTTTTTTCTTTGGCACTCGCGCGCGCATTAGCTTGCATGTTCTCGAATTGCATACTTTCCGCAATTGCGGCCAACATTTCATCGTCAATTTTGAGGCCGAGTACGGAAGCTAGCTTTCTGGTATGAGAGAGTAAATCGCGCCGCATATCGGCGTAGTGGAAAATGTGTATGTTGGGATGTTGGATGTTTGACTTGAAGGACTTGAAGTGATGAACGATGGCCTCAAGGGTGATCCCATCGGCCATCTCCTCTCGAACGGTCTCACCAACAAAAAGTGCGAATGAAGCTGTCGGCTCATCCGGGAACCTGTCTTGGATCAGGTCTTCCTTCAGGTTTGCCACATGTCGGCGCATCGAAAAATGTGCGTCGATTGGGGTTCTGTACACCGCGATGTAGGTGCAATCTGGATCGAAAGGAATGCCGTCAAAAGGCGTATGGGTCTTGATGCATCTTCTGTGGTTTTGAGCTTCGAACATTCGAACTAAAGGGAGTTGATCTCGAAACGCAGGGTCGAGCCAAACCGACAGATCATCCATGACCTTGTCCATACCAGGCTTTTCAAACAAGAGCGGCAGCACAAGGGCCTGTGTCCATGTTGTTCCGCACTTAGGCGGTGTTGCAACAATCACATCTCCTTGGCGCAGCGCGAACATGTCCCAAATCCGATTGTCGGTGAGACGTGTTCTGTACTCGAATGCCTTTCTTGAAGACGCCCGTATTGTCATTCTGATTTCCGCCAATGGACCCTTACTGAAACGATAGCAAGCATACGGCACCGAACCTAGAATTTTGATGGCACCCGAGTATGAAGGCTTTTCAAAGTGCCAAGCCAAAACCTTGCATTCGCGGCTAGAAGCTCGTTTTGCCCTCAAGGCAGTCATACGCGGCACCTTGCTCCAGTGTCTGTGCTGCGGTGCAAAGTCGAAATTACAAAGTTCGGTTTTCGAGGTCCGCTTCTGCCTAATTTACCCAAAAGCAAAAAGCTTGCGTGTCGTTATTCGGTCACTGATGTTCATTGAATAATGATCGCGATTTATGCGCGAAACCCCTAATATCCCTTTGACACTCCTTCACAATGGATACGCGGGAGGATTTTGTTTGGAGCGGTACTTGGCTGCCATACTCGTGGCTGATGTTGTTGGCTATAGCGCGCTTGTTAGTGCTAACGAGGAAGCCGCATTGCACACATATAGGGGCCACTTTAGGGCGCTGGAGCCGCATGTCGGCCTGAATGGCGGACGCCTATTCAAAAGAACTGGTGACGGTTTTCTTGCAGAGTTTTCCTCGGTTGTAGATGCGCTGGCATGTGCGGAAACGATGCAACGTCAGATGGCTGAGCGGAACGGGGCGCGCGGGCAAAGTCCGGAAATGCAATTCCGTATGGGAATTCATGCGGGCGATGTTTTTGATGACGACGGTGATGTTCTTGGTGACGGCGTCAACATCGCGGCCCGGCTGGAAAGTCTTGCTCCTCCCGGAGGGATCATCGTTTCAGGTCGGGTTTACGAAGATCTTGTGGGTAAGGTGGATGTATCGTTCACCGAATTGGGGCCGCAATATCTGAAGAATATCACACGCCCTGTAACTGCTTACTTGGTACAAACAGCATTTGCTACTGAATCCCCGTTAACTCAATCCCGTCCTGACAGGCCTTCAGTGGCGGTGTTGGCTTTTGACAATCTGTCGCCTGACGCTGAACAGGATTACTTTGCGGAAGGTATTACCGAAGACATCATCACCAGCTTATCCAGAGTGCCCTGGATATTCGTGGTCGCCCGAAACTCTTCTTTTTCTTACAAAGGGCTTTCGGTTGATGTGCGTCGTATCGGCCGAGAGCTTGGTGTCCGCTATATATTGGAAGGGTCCGTTCGCGGCGCTGGTGACCGGTTGCGTGTCACGGGTCAGCTGATTGATGCGGAAACCGGGTCTCATGTTTGGGCGGATCGATACGATGGCAAGCTCGATGATGTTTTCGAGCTTCAGGACCAGATTACCGAGGCTGTCGTTGCTTCGATTGCGCCAGGTATCAGACAAGCTGAAATAGACCGTGCTGCTCACAAGCGCCCTGACACCCTTGGAGCCTATGATCACTTCCTACGTGCGCAGTCCTTGATCTACAGGTTCAATTTCACTGAAGCAGACGACCATTTGTCAAAAGCTCTTTCACTCTCAAGTGAGTACCCATTGGCAAGCGCTCTTCGAGGCTGGATCCGCACTTTGCTATGGAACCCGGATACGCGTCCAAACGAGGCCCGATTTGATTACGCAATTCAGCTGGCACATGAGGCTCTGGCGGCATCACATCTTGACCTAGAGGCGCAAGCATATGCCGGTTACGTACTCGCGTTTCTGTCGGAGGATACAGAGTACGGTTTGTCACTTGTGGATCAAGTCGTCGAGAGAAGCCCAAATTGCGTTTCAGCCTGGGGATCAAGTTGCGTACTGCATGGCCTGATGGGCCAAGCACAAACGGCACAGGCACATGCCAGGGAGGCGCTCCGACTTAACCCGAATGACCCACTAAACTACCGTGTCCACATGGGTATCAGCCTGTCGCAAATCGCGGAAGGGAACTGGCGCGATCTAAGAGAAACCGCCCAAAAAATGCGTGCATTTCATAACACTGTGACCGTCTTTCGCCTGAACGAACTTGTGGCGGAAATGGCTCTCGGCAATGAGAGCCGAGCTAGAGAACTCGCACGTATTCACATGTCGCGGGAACCCGATTTTAGCGTTTCAATGTTCCGGCATATGCGCGCTCGTATCTCTGTCGCAAAACCAGAAATCTATGACGCCTACTATAAAATGCTGGCAGCCGCAGGCATTCCTGATTGACGACACCAGTTGTAGACCAGCGGCAAGTCATAGCAAGCATGCAACATGTGGAAACATATTTTTTGCCGCTGGAAGAATGCCCAATTTGGTCTGCGAACAGTCGTTGAAGTGAATAGCGGCGAGCGGCAATCGAACCTTCGCGGCGCTCGGCGTGAACGATTGCTCTGCGGACAAAGCTACCATTGCCACGTTAGATCAGATTAATAGGTTTGCAGTTTCATGCTCTAATCAGAACAGATGCCCATACGTGCGAATTGCATGCTGCCTGTTTTGCAGTTCAAGTTTTGCGTAGATTTTACTTGTGTGGTTTCGAACGGTTTTTTCAC
>NZ_WPZE01000013.1:0-53624 GCF_013031225.1 Ruegeria sp. HKCCD7221 | reverse complement strand
TGATACTGACGACGCGTCGATTTTGGAATGCGCTGAAACTTCCCGCAACCAGAACGCGCAGCGCCTCTGCAGCTTCGCCACGCACATCGGGCTCATTATGAGCTTCGGCAAGGTTGCTGACTTTTGAGTGATAGATTGCTGACATGTTGGGATGCAGCACAGGTTGGGGCGCTGGCGCCGCGTTCAAGTCATTTTCCAATTGGGCTTTCCTCGCTTCCAACTCAGCCATTTTGTCTTTGACGGTCGATGCTGTAGCGCCGTCTATCAGTGCTTGGACGAGATGTTCCAGAGCGTGACTTGTCTTGGCGAGTTCAGCTGCTTCGGATGCATGAGACGTTTGTAACATGGCTCGCAACTGATAGGTCTCTGCGACGAACTCTTTGCAAAATGCACGGAACAGTTCTGGGGCCATCAAGTGATCGGAGAGGACGGTGAGCACCCGGACTACAACCTTGGTTCGTGCAACGGACTTACGATTGTTGCAGGTGCCTTTGCTGCGCGCAGCGGAGCAGCCGATGTGTGTTTGCGAAATCACTGCAATGCCACCGCCGCAGGCACCGCAGCGAAGCAGTCCTGACAACAGGTGTTTTGCGCGTCGGGCGTTGCCCATAGCGCGACTCAGGTTGACCCGCTTGGGGAGCGTGGTTTGTTGCTGGCGCGACTTTGCAGCGTCCCATAGTTCCTGTGGAATAATGCGCAATTTCGGCGTCGGCACTGAAACCCAGTCTTCAGGCGAGTTGAGCCGTAAAATCCGGTGCCCGGTTTTAGGATCCTTGACGTAGCGACGCCTGTTCCAAACCAAGCGTCCAACGTAGAGTTCATTATCTAATATACCGGTGCCACGGCTTATGTTGCCGTGAATGGTGGAAGCGCACCATGCTGTTCCTCGCGGCACAGGAACGGTTGAAGTCTACGCTGGAAGCGAAGGCACTCTTGTTCGAGGAAGCTATTTCCAGATTCTCGGTACCAGATCGCGTGGAACTGCTCATTTTTACAATAGTATTTTTCTGAATCCTGTTCCTCGACAGCAACATTACATCGCTGGTTCGCTTCTGTCAGTTCACCGATTGCCTTGTCAGATACAGGCCTGTAGAGCGCGGGCAAATCGGTTTCGTATCTGCCTGTGAATTTATATCGCAGAGCCGAAGAACTTGTGCCGATTTTGAAAGAGCAGACGAATGCGCATAGCCGTTACTTTGTAGCCACCTTCCCGGCGTGGCGGAGTTTTTTCAGCATCGCGTCAATGATGGGTTTTTCGGATTCCGCGGCGGCCAGCAGATCGCTGCGAAGGCCATCTGGCCGTACGCCGCCGAGTAGGAACGGTACCCATATCAGATATCCTGCTCTGATAGCGCAGCAGGCTAACCGAGTACGGATATTGCGGTCCGAATTCATCAAAAGGCCTTCGGAAAGCCGAGGAAGCCTTCGTTGAAGTTCAGCCAGAAAGTTGAAGTCCAGATCCTCGGGCCGCGTTTGTTCGTCAATCGGCAGAGAACCGTGCCGCGCCCGGCGCACGAAAAAAGCAAGAACTTTACTTATCAACTGGTCCTGCCTTAGCGCATCCAGAGCATGCAACCCGTTCTCAAAATAAAAGTCATGGGTTATTTCCTCGGTTCGAAGCGCCGAATCGTACCGGGCTGGGTGGATTTTTCGCGATTCGGACTTCTCGACAAATCGGTACTCCCCGAGAATGGCAGATGTCATAGCGATCCGTTCGGCCAACGGAAACGCGCAAAGGTTAAAGGCTGCGTCCTCGATATGCAGCCCCGGTATGAACTGCAGGCCGTTTTCAAGAAGGAAACTGCGGCGATAGACTTTGAAGCATGCGGATGTAGTGGAAAGACTTTCGGGCACCTGCGCATAATTAAAGCCCGCTACGTCGCGTGCTGACGCCACGTAGCGTCCGATTACCTCGCCGTCGCGAGTCGCAACACCAGTGCCGATATCGGCGGCGCTTTTGTGCATTGCATGCAGTAAGGTGCCGATTCCGTCGGGGTGATAGATATCGTCGGCATCCCAGAAATGTATATATTCGCCGCGTGCCGCAGCGAGCCCGGTGTTGCGGGCCGCTGAAACCCCGCCATTTTGCGCATGCCGGATCAGTTTCCAGTTATGCCGAGCGCAATATTCCGCGGCGATATTGGCGGATCGATCTGTCGAGCAATCGTCTACGACTAGCACCTCCTTGAACGGATAGGCGCAAGCGGAGATCGTGTCCAATGTCTCGCCGATGTATTCTTCCTTATTAAAAAGAGCGACAACAATACTAACGCGTGGTTCCGCTTCGTCGAAGGACGGCCGCGGCGGCAAGGACCAGGGTTCGGCCGCGAACGAGCTGCGTTGTACAGCGCGCAAGCGACGCCATTCACCGTCCTTGTCAAACCGCCTCCGAAGCCGCTCTTCAGGGCTTGCTCGGTCGGCGGCCGCCCCGAGAATCAGCTTTTCCCATTCGGAAAAGACTCGTTCCGGTGCGTAAAGCACACTCTCCTTCAGGGCAATGTCGCCCCACCGTTTTCGGGCTGTGTCATCCGTTGCCGCGCGTCGCATCGCCGCCGCCAGATGATGGATTTCGTTCACGCCGCCTTCGGCCAGCAGGCCATTGTGCTCGTGGACGATCATCGAGTTTGTGCCCGGACAACAGGTGAACCCGATAGACGGCAAGCCATGGCACGCGGCTTCGGCGATGCAGTTTGGCAGGCCTTCCTCCTTAGACGCGATGACATGAACGTGCGACCGCCCGTATTCACGCCCAATGTAAGGCGTCGGTGGGAAAACCTTGACGCGTCCCACCAGCCCTTCTCTTGCTACGAACCTTTCAAGTTCCGGGCGCACCGGATTACGGGCTCCCTCCGCGGAAAAGATGTGGAAATCCCAGTCGTGCAAGTCATCCGCAATCATGGCAAAAGCACGCACGGCGGCCATCACGTTCTTTACCCTTTTTAGCCCACCGATGTTGAGGAAGATCCTACGGCCGGTGTCCGACCTGAGGGTTAAATTTTCTGGCTCGGCGGGTGCGAAGGCATTCGGGAACGCAACTGAATCTTTCCGAAGCGGCAAGGGCAGACTATCGCGATACTGCGGCAACGTGAAGCGGATGCGTGTGCAAACGGACATCATTGCCAGTCGCTCCAGCTTTGCCTGTTCCGGAGATATGCCCTTTTCGACGGCCCAGTTGTTGTTTATTACCCGTTCCGGGTTGGACCCTTCGTGCAGGACAACTGGGACGCCGGTTTGACAAATCGCAAAGATACTGGGGGCCTCCATAGAGGTTGCATAGAAGTAAACAACGACTTCGGGCCGAAAACTCTCTATTCCGTCGGTTAGCGAACCGGTCGTTCCGTCGAAAGGAATGTGCTCAACAGCTTCGGCGAGAGGATAAAGTGAGCTTCTGCCAGGCTGGTCGCGATAAGAAACAGCAACAACGTGACCCTGCAGAGCCATATGGTTTGCTAGGTTTGCCGCGGTCCGCTCCATCCCACCCGCGCCGACCAGAAGATTTCGGCTAACAATCGAAATGCGCAGCGCCCCATTTCGGTCATTCGGGAATTCCTTAGTCAATTCTTGCATCTACCTGGTGGTACCTTTTAAGGCCTCGCCCGGTTGGCTTTTCTTGGAGCGCCATGGCAGGGAAAGGCGCTTCAGTCTTTTCTGGATCGACCTTTTGTATTTTTCCTTTTTACTCATTTTCTTCTCGCGCTTTGTCTCTTGCTGTGGTTTTTGGAACCTCGCGCGTTCCGCATTGAGCCGTTCGATTTCTCGCGCCAGTTTCTTGACTTCAGTCTCGTTCGAACGTGATCTCGCAATCGCCGCATTCCGCTCCTTGTCGAGTCGGGCGACATTGGCCTGTAGGGTAGAAAGTTCAGTGTTTAGGACATCTGCAAACTTTGTTTGGATTGCGTTACGCTGCAGTTTCTTGGCCTGCGACGAGAGTCGAACCTCGATTTCCCTCTGGAGTCGAAGTTCGTAGGCTGAGTTAATGGAGTCGATTTCCCGCAACTCCGCAAAAACAGTATCACGGTTGAATTTAGAACCCTCTAACTCATTAATTAGTGACGCGATTCGGCCGGCCAAGGGGTTAGAAACAGGCTGTGCTCGCAATTCTGAACGATTGTATTTTCTTTCGACAAGGCGCTCGCGCGCCTCCGGGCTTAACGGGCACGGTGTCGCGTCATCGCCTACATAGCTCCATAGTTTTTCGATTTGCTCGACCGGCGCTTTCAGTAACTTTTCATAATGCAGGACGTAACAATTCGCTGCGCTGTCGCGAAGAGCCATGTAGCTACGAACAAAATATGTCCATTCACAAATTTCCCGCGAACGGCCGGTCGCTTGATGGAGAGATTCTACGGTCGAACCGGCGTTTCGGGCGCAAAAGACATATCGAGGAACAATGCCGACGTTCTGAAACGCCGAACGGTAAACTGGCAGAAGGAGAGACACACGCGGGTCCTTGAATCCCCAAAGCTTCGGATAGGCAGAGGAGCAATCTGCCAAGTGATCGCGCAGATCTTGCAGCTCCGTTGAAATCGTTTCTCGGTGGATTTCGCCGAGCGGCCCAAATTCAAGCGACGCGCCGAGTTTGTCGAGAATCCGCTTGTTGATTTCGACAAGCCGCCTGTCCTCGAAGTATCCTTCGGGGTTCATCTCGTTGGGCCGTTCCAGGGTCTTTTCCATCTCGACGCCCAGCTCTCTCAGAATCTTCGCACAAAGCGATGTGCCGCTACGCCCGCTACCAAGAATCACGACTGCGCGGTTACCCGTGTCCTTATCGGTCGAATAGATAGAAGGCACTGCGCGGTGTTCTGACATTGGGACATATCCTCGAGTGGGTTCTGGGCCAACAATCGTCCCGCCACAATGTAAGGTATTATTTGCAACGCCGGATAGAATGCAAGGACGGTGATTGTTGTGTTTACTACGATGTGCCTTTAACAGTCTTTATTGACCAGCTCAAATGCTGGAGATCGCCCGACAGAGGTCACACCAGCGTGCCATTCCAGAAATTTCGCATTGAGAATTTGGAGAAACCCTTCTTTCCGCGGCATGTCGTTGCATGCGCGAATTTTGAGCCGACGGCACTGGCACAGTCGCGCCGGGCGCCGCGCTTGAAGACACGGTTTGGGTTTGTCGGCTCGGCAGAAGGGTTCGACCTGCTACGCTTCGAGGCACCAACGCTTGCGCTCAACCCAAACACGGCACCGGCGGTTCTGGCCTCTGGCCTGATCGATGCGTTAGTCGTCGAATCCGCTCTCGACGACCTTGGCGGAGAGTGGAAACTTTCTTTCTTTGACTGGTCGAGCGCAGGGCAACAGGCTCGAGACTTGATGCGTCTGGCGGCCAATGCCGGTGTGCCGCGTATTGCTCTTATGAGAGGGAATCGTGGACAAGTTCCCCTTTTCGCGCCCCTTGCGATCGAGGCGGATCATGTCTTCGTCTCGGATCCAGCTGTTCAAGATGCGCTCCGCTGCCAAGGGATTGCCGCGGAACTGATCTCGGCAGCATTTCAACCTGCTCTCTATCATGGTTTCGTTGCTGGCCCGGAGCATGCGCCTAGTGCCTTTCGACTTCTGTCGCTTGATCTGGCGCGCGTTGTAACGGATTCTAGAATCGAGGAACTGCTTGACAGCCTTGCTCCATTTGGTCTTTCCCTCTGCTCCGCCGATCATGTCGTAAAGAAATTCCGTGTCGATTTGCTGCCTTCGACTTTAGTCGATGTCTGCCTTGGCACAGTTTCGGCAGACCAACTGCGCCATCTGTTCGCGGCGTCCGATCTGCTTGTCCAGATCGCTTGGCCAGATCGCGACCCGGGGCCGGACGTGCAGCATGCACTTCATGCTGCCGCAAGTCGGTGTGCTGTCGTTATACTAGGTGAGATCGCTGAAGATGACCCGCGACGTGGTTTCGCTCAGATAGTTCATAACCCCAGAGAGCTTCGCGCCTTCATTAGCCGTTTCAAGATGGACCCTGTATGCGCACAGATGAGCATACAGTCGACATGGCGCAAGGTGCACCGAAACCATTCCGCGGGTTCGTTTGCGCTGCAACTAGCTCGATGCGTGGACACGGAGGCTACCGAGCCTCTTGGCCCGCGCGCAACGGTTGTCTCCCCCACCTACCGTCCCGGTCAGATCGAGAAGGTGCTTCAGATGTTTCGTGCGCAGACCTGGTCGAACAAGGAATTGATTGTTGTCGCAAACACCGACGATCCCGGACAGTGGGACAGCGCCGCCCTTTGTCCAGAAGATTGCGAGCAAATAGTGTTTCTACCGCGTCGGTTTAGCCCCTCGACTGCGCTAAATCTCGGCGCTGCTCGTGGCGGCGGTGACTACGTTATTCGCATGGACGACGATGACAACTACGGTCCAAACTACGTCGAAGATCTCATGCTAGGAGCAGCTGCGTTGTGGCCGGACGTGATGGGTAAGAGGGCGGCATTCTTCCACTATGTGGATGACGGTCGCTTACTTATGATCCCTCCAGTGAACAGGCCGGAATTCTATCAAAGCTCTAGGATCTTCTCGGGCGGCGGCCATCTGGCAGGCTTTTCCCATGTCGTTCAACGCTCCTTGTTGAAAAGGTTGGGATATCCGGAGGGAGTCCTCGCCGCTGCTGACACCAGTTTTTTGGCCGCAATCGAAGATGAGGGCAATCTTCTATGTCTCCGCGCAGATGCACTGAATGCAGTGGTTGAGCGCAGAGGAGACAGCAGTAGTCATACTTGGCATGATGCGCCCGATTCCAACGACGAGATCTTTCAGGAACTGAATTTAACCCTTGAAGGGTTATTGGGCCAGATCGAACCGGGAACCTAAATCGGTCTACCTTTGAATTGCGTCTGTCTTGATCGGTTCGGGATTGCCTATTTGTCCCGTTCTTCGAGGCAGTTTTAGGTGTCAGATATGTAGAAACCGCATCCGATTGAGTTTAGGCATGCGCCTGCTCGTTAAGGAAGGCAATACGCATATTAAGACGGGTCGGAGGAGGCTTTGTGATTTAATCAAGTTTTCGAACTAAACGTATGAGGTTAGGCTCGAGGCCCACACTTAGGTATTTAAACTGTCAAGTGACACGGGACGAGGTAAGCGCACCGGTGTAAAGGATTTGGGGCAAAGCCGGGTTCCCATGCAGCTTGGCTTGATGATTGACGAATGAACTGAAGAACACGGTTTGAAGGTTTACTTCTCGGCATTGGTAGGTTGCGGCGCCGACTTTGTCCTAGTTAAAAACCTAAAGGCGCTTGAATATAAACCCTAGATCGTGGCTGACCGGCGCTACACATGGATCACGAAACGCCAAAACTTTTGAGGCCACCACCTCGAAAGTACTTCCAGCCACAAAAGCCCCAAAGCGACTTACGCCTTACTTACGTTCAGCGAGTGTTTAATGTTCCTTCCACTCTATGGCCCTGGTCTAGATCAAATGGAGATGGCTTTTGCAAAGTTGAAGGCACTGATCAGAAAGGCCGCAGTGTGAACAAAATTTTTTCACGAATTCTGGCAGACTGCTCGTCGGTTCCTCAGTTACGAGTATTTCCACAATTTCGTCAAAATCGTAGGAAAAAAAATTCGATGTAACGCGACTCGCTTTAATCCCTTCGGTATTGCAAGAACCAGTCGATCGTTTTTCCTAAGCCTTCCTCCAGGTCAATCTGCGGACGCCATCCGATTTCTCGATTTGCTTTAGCGGCGTCTGCGAAATTGCGCATTACATCGGCCGATGAGCGCTCTCCTCGACGTCGCTCGATTGCGGGTAGGTTGGCTGCGGCGAACTTCTCTTGTAGTACGACCAGCAGTTCGTTCACGCTAGTCTCTCGTCCTGTAGCCACCTGAAACAACTCGCCCGACAATTCGTCGACTGTCGCCGCCAGCCGAATGGCACGCGTCAAATCGTCGATGTAGATAAAGTCGCGCGTCTGATTACCGTCGCCGTTTACTGTTATCGGCTTTCCGGCCATCGCTTGGCGAATAAACGTTGCGACGACCGATCCCTTGCGCCACGAGCGCGGTCCGTAAATGTTTGAGAACCTTAGCGCAACTGTCGGTACACCGAAGGCTACCGAATAAGCACAGCAATACGCTTCCCCAGCTAGCTTACTAGCTCCATAAGGCGAAACCGGACGGGCAGCGATTGTCTCGGTGATCGGGGGTTTTGAGAGGCCGGCCGGCGCACCAGACGAGGCGAAGACAAAGCGCTGCACTCCGGCGGCACGAGCTCCTTCGAGCATGTTGAGTGTACCGTAAATGTTCGTGTCGCAATCCAGACGCGGGTTCTTGACCGAAGGGCCGACACCAGTATTGGCTGCAAGGTGAACAATGATATCAGCCTCCTTTGTCACCCTTATGACCTCATCCATGTCGCGGATGTCGCCCTCGACCACTCCGAGGCGACGTCCGGAAACCCACACCGGAGCATCCGGATCAACAAGAACCGCTGTATCGAGTGGAGAGGCAGTGACAAACTCATCGAACGAACTCTCCGAAAAGTTGTCGAATGCTATGACTTGATCTTTGGCTCGTTCAGACAGAATCTCCGAAATAAGGTTCGATCCAACAAATCCTGTACCACCGGTCACTAACCATTTCATCGCATACGTTTCCATCAATGCCAGACCGGCAATGCGTTCTCGGTTTTTCTAAATTGCCATCCGCCTGACCTTGCTGCTGTGCAATCGGTCATTTAGTTTACACTCTCACTTATAACGAAGGCTTTGAAGCATGCAATCGCGATTTCGCAGTCCGAAGCATCCGGCCGACAATGCTGACGACCCAAAACCCTCCCTACTGAGGAGTCCTACAGCATTTGGAATGCCTTCGTGAGGCCTGCGTATTTGTTTTCAATCAGCTTGCTTTCACCAAGTAATCCATAGACCATGCTGTCCGTAACAAAGCATGACCTACTTAAGCCGTGATTTTGGTAACTTTTGGGACGAGGTTGGTGGATCAACCAAGGGGTGTGAGTTCCGATTGGGCTGATCGGCCGGCTTTTGGCTGTGGGGTGCAATTTGTTTGCATGCAAGTGAGTTCTGACGACGGCCTGCTGGCCAAGCGTGAATTGTTCGGCGCTCTCGGGCTAAGTGGCTTTGCGTCGGTCGTGTTGTTCTACGGCAAGCGTCGGAGCAGGAACTGCTCCCTGCATGACGACCATAGCGGTCTTTTCAGTGGAATCGATAGCCTATTGCGCGGTTTCGAGAGCTGAAGGGAAGTCGACCCGCAAAAAGTTTTAGATTGCTGTGCAGTTAGTGTCCATTAGGATGGCTTATTGTCACTTCTTTCGTCGATCATTGCTTCGCCAATAGAATTTGCTAACACTGAAAATAGGGCGGCTTTACTGACCCAGTAAATGGGTGTTGATGGATTGATCTTATGAAAATTCAACGAAGGTGTGGTCCTAATACAATTTGGAAACTGGCCGCTTCATGATGTGTCGCAAGCGAAAAATTTATTGGTAGACTTACTCACTGTTAGGTGTGAATACCTTTCAATCGAAGACCAAAATTTTGTCTCGAAAAAATCGTTGAAATCCTGCCTCCGCAACGACAAGACTTTAGTCTGCAGTTTGCCGAAACTTGGGGGCGTTGCTCAATGGCCCTGGCGATGACACCAGTTGGTTTAGAGAAGCACAGATCGACGGGGGGACAAGCGCCTGTATCTTTGGCCGACGGCACCGCAAGGCAACGATCCGATATGACGAATCGTAGCTACAAGCGGCTTAACCGTGCCTAGACTTATTTGGTGGGCAGCAAGGCCGGAAGCGTATCGCTACCCGCATTAACGGCTGCCATAGAGTCTTCTTACCAATCTCAGACTTTGCAACTCTCACGATCTATTGGTTGTTAGCTCTAAGTTTAGGCCCAAGGTTGCAGTGCGCTTAAGTCAGCTACACACGTTCGCCATCTAGAAAATTTACTTCTTCCATTTAACGCCTCGGAAGATTTGTTCCTCTACAATCCGATCTTTGTAGCGCGCAGTAAGTTGCATCATCTCATCCATGACGTCGTCTGTCAGGATGTTGGGCTTGAGGCCCAGATCAAGCAGACCTGTATGTGCAGGATTGTAGTAGTGATCCTCCATCTCTTTGCGAGGATTTTCCAGGTTGCGAATTTCCACATCCAGCCCCAAGCGTTTCCCGGACGCCTGTACACGTGATGCAAGGTCATTAACTGAAAATGTTTCCACGAACTGGTTAAATACCCGCAACTCGCCTTTATCAGCCGGGTTTTCAACGGCCAGCTGTACACATTGAAGCGCGTCTTTGAGGTGCAAATAGCCGCGCGTTTGACCTCCGGCACCATAAACTGTCAAAGGATACCCAGCCACTGCTTGAACCATGAAGCGGTTCAGAACAGTGCCGAAAACCTCGTCATAGTTTAGGAAGGAATACAGAGCATCATCATTGTCATTTTCTTCGGTAGCAACACCGTAGACAGGACCCTGCATGAGGTCAGTTACCCTAAGGTCCCACACCCGCACGTAGAACCATAGCATGTCGGTGTCGAGCACCTTAGTCGTGTGGTAGAAAGAACCTGCAGCGCGCGGGAACAGGAAGGTTCCCTTGCGCCCTTTATGCTCGATTTCGATCCACCCTTCCTCAATGTCTATGTTCGGCGTACCGTATTCGCCCATGGTCCCCAGCTTTACCAAGTGGGCATTCGGAGTATACTCGTTCATTGCGTGAATTACGTTGAATGTCGCGCCAAGATTGTTATCAAGCGTTAGGCGCGCCGCAGCGCGATCCAGCATCGAGTACGGAGCAGAAGGCTGTTCTGCATAATGGATAATAGAATCCGGGCGAAACTCTTCGAAAACCGATGAGATAAAATCCCAGTTGTCCAAATCGCCGATGCGGACTGAAACGTCCTTGCCAGATTTCTCGCTCCACAGCCTTGCCCGCTCTTGCAGATTTGGCACATCAAACAAGGCCGGAGTGTTGATTTCCATCATGAGGCGACGACGCAGGTAATTGTCTACGGCCATCACCTCGTGACCTGCCGCCGATAGCTTCATCGCTGTTGGCCAACCAATGTAGCCGTCACCGCCAAGAACAAGAACACGCATGAAAGGATCCTCCCGAAATAGTTGATTTGAAATGTGTTAGAGGTTTTCGAGCGCTCGGTTTCTCAACCTGTTCGGAAGAACACCTTCGCGCAGCAACATGTCATCAATTTCAGAATCCGACATTAGTTCAGACCGATCCGAGTGATAGATGATAGTACTTGGCTGTGTTGTGATCCAATCATACTTGTACTCTTGGCGCTGCTCAGAAGTATGTCCGGATGGAAGCACGATAAGAAACTTCTCACTCTCAAGGAGTCGATTGCTTTCCTCATCTGTAGAAAGTTCTTCCCAAAGTTTCTCTCCAGGTCGCGACCCTGTTATTTTAGTTTCCACACTAGATGGCGACACGTTGGCGAGAGGGGCGAGCCGAGCGATCATTACCCGCGCCAGATCAACAATCTTCAACACGGGCATTTTCGTAATGAAGATCTCTCCGCCTCGCGCCAGCATCATGCTTTCGATTACCAGATCTGCGGCTTCTCTCATTGTCATCACGAAACGAGTCATTCTCTCATCAGTGATTGTAACAGGCCTACCAGTTTCAATTTGTTGAGCAAACAGCGGAACAACCGAACCACGTGAACCCAAAACATTGCCAAACCTTGTGCAGGCAAAGACTGTTTTCGTCTCTTTTGAACGAAGGAAGTTCATGGCAGTGAACAGGCGCTCTCCCATCAGCTTGGATGTGCCCATCACGTTGGTAGGATTTACGGCTTTATCCGAGGACGTGAAAATCACTTTCTCCAATCCCTGGGCAATGGCCACCCGGCCCACAACTTCGGAACCCTGGATATTCACGTTGATCGCCGAGAAAGGGCTTCGTTCGCAGGACGGAACATGCTTGAGGGCGGCGCAATGAAAGCACAGGTCCATGTCAGAGAATGTGCGACTCATTTCTCGTTCGTCGGTGATGTCGCAATGGTAGAACTCGACACCCTTATTGCCCCGGTATTCGACTTCCATTTCAAACAACGCGCTTTCGTTGTTGTCGATTACGCGGATCAGCTCGGGTTCAAGTTCAATTAGGCAGGCAAAGATTTCTCGTCCTACGGACCCAACGCCTCCTGTAATGACTATGCGCTTTCCTCGGAAGTATTTGACAATATCCATATTTGTTTCTCTGCTCTTCCACGCCAGTGGCTGAATTTTTCAGTTTAGCTTGCCTGTTGAAGCGTGTACTTGGAGGTCCTGATGCTCAGTGTGTATGTTTCTTTTTATCGTCCGTTAGGACACACTTTTAATCCAACGCTCGTGACACATTGTCAATGTTTGAAAAGCCGGGCAAGCTTAGGGTGTCACGGATATGAAGAAATCCCTTTTTTGAGGAAGGCTCTTGACGCTACAGAGCGGTAAATTATCTTACTGTGTTTGTCAGCGGTGCCCCGCGCAGCTTGCCAGATTAGGCCCTCCGCAAGTTGAACGCAAGGTGTATTTCGATAAGTGTGAGTGATTGCACGATGATACCTGTACCTTAGCTCAACCCAATATAGTCCCGGCTGTCCTGTTCAAAACTAACGGCACGTGTTTCTAGCAACTTTTTCTTCTCGTTTTGCAGCTTCGAATTGGCTGACAGGCCATTGCGCACCAACCAGTTAAACAATATTGAAGGAGGGCCGAATGCAGATTGTCAGCGAAATTGTCTGATAGCTGATTGACAACAATCCCGATCATTTGTGTTGGGAAAATAAGGCCTTATATGAGTGGCGGGAGCTAAAGATATGGCAAGTGAGCGGAAGCGTCGGGTGGCTGTGTGCATGCCTGTCTTTAATGCCGAGCCGTGGCTCAAAAACAGTGTTCAATCCATTCTCGGGCAAACTTACGAGGACTTTGATCTATTCCTTTGTGACGACGGATCTACGGACGAAAGTTTCGAGATTGCATCTTCTTTTGAGGACCCAAGAGTACGCCCCTTCAAAAACGATAGAAACAAGGGCCCTGCTGAAACCAGAAACCGGATGAACAGGAATGCAATCGAGCAAGGGTACGACTACATCGCTTTTATGGACGCTGACGATGTTTGTCGCAAAGACAGGCTTAGCGCCCAAATTGATATCCTGGACAGAGATCCGTCCCTGGACATTTGCGGTGCGTCTTGCAGAGTTGCGTTAACAGGAGGTCGTTGGCGGGTGTCAGAGGAGCCGAGCAAAGTAAAAGTTGACTGCTTGTTCCACAACCCGATTCCGACCCCCACGGCTGTAGTCAGAACAAGCTGCCTTGCCCAGACGAAGATTGAATTTGCACCTGGTATGGTACCGTGTGCAGACTATGATTTTTTCTCAAAGCTCGTAATTGAAAGCAATAGACCAGCTATTGGAGTAGATCAGGACCTGCTTACTTACAACTACAATGAGGCCGGTGTCAGTCACAACGATAAGCGGGCAGGTCAGATAAAAGTGGATAAGGAAATTAAGCTAAACATTTCAAGAATCCTGGGATTGGATGTGGACTTTGACCTCGTTTCCTCATTCCATGATGTTGCATTTCGCCAGGAAGATGTTCGTTACAATGATATCTTAAATTTTCTGGTTTTTGCAGTGCAGGTTATCGTCCAAAACGACAGGGGAGGGGCGGTTTTTGAGAAAACGTATCTCAGGAACCGTTTCAGGTCCTGTCTGTCGTTCTACAAATCAAAATTCAATATATTGAAACTTTCTCAAACGTGCGAACTCGAAAAGGCATTTGTAGATTACTTGGGCCTTTCTCATGGAAATGCAATGACAAGCGCGCTGCTCGCAGAAGAGATTTTGGTTCGGTAAGATGTCTCTTTCCGTAATTATTCCGTCATTTAATACTGAAAAATGGATCGAGCTTGCGATCCGTAGTGTTGTCAACGAAGGTGTTGAAGACTACGAAATCATTGTGGTGGACGATGCTTCTACTGACAGCACCGCGGCAGTTGTAGAAGAGTTATCACAGCAAAATGATAAAATAACTTTGATAAAACTTCCGGTTAATACTCCTGGTGGCGCTGGAATTCCTTCGAATATTGGTTTGCAAAGAGCGAAGAAGGATTTTGTGGCCTTTCTGGACAGTGATGATTGGGTCCAGCGTGGGTACTTTTCAAAACAGCTTTCTGCATTGAAGCAATCGGACGCCGATTTTTCAATCTCCTCATATGTGAGTATAGATGCGGAAACGCTTGAGAAGAACCCTGCCTACGATTTTGACGTTTGGTCTGCGGACAAAGGGCGGGATCGAACAATTGACCCGAGAAAAGCGCTAGCTTTGTCTCCAGAACCTTGGCGGAAAATCTACAAATCAGATTTTTTGAGAAAAAAAGGTTTGAAATTTCCCGAGGTAGATCACTTCAATGAGGACTATCCGTTCCATTGGAATGTTTGTACCAATGCAAAATCAGCCGTTTTGGTGCCACAAACCGGGTACCTTCACCGCGTTAATCGAGATGGGCAGACGACAGTAGAATCGGGAAATAGATACACTTCTTTCCTTCCGCACTCGCTTTCCATTGTTGAGGAATTGAAAAAGAAAAACGACAAGAAGGCTTTTGGTTATTTTCAATCTTGGTTAGTTCGACATTCGCAAATTATTGAGGCTCAACTGTCCGAGGAAGAAAAAAAGGGAATATTTTCAGCATTTCATGAGGTTTGCCAGCGTGCCGCCTTTAAAGGCGCTTCTTTTGAATCATGCAGAAATAACAGCGCCAAACGGTTATATATTTTTCAATCCATTCAGGCTGGCGACTATTCCGCCTACACTAACTCTCTTTTTCTAATTCAGCGTAAGTCAAACAGATCAATAAAGCGTCGTTTGTTTAAGAAATTTGGGTTGATAGGGGTTATAAGGTTTGTTTCAGCTCGGGTGGTGCGAGGATCGCTATAGAGTTGGGATCCATAGGCGCCCGGTCGACAGTGTGTCTGGAGACATTCTTCCAAAAGACCCACGGTTAACCATCGCGCTGATATCAGATGCGCTTTCTGTGGGGATGTGCCATTAATTGTAGTGGGCTGAGACAGTGCAATGAACCTAACGAATTTGGTTCATACAGATTCCAGTTAGGTCGACCTTCCAGATTAACTCCGTGGTATGAAGCACAGCGCTCTACTTAACTCAGAAACTTTAGTACGCTCGTGAGCGTTGCCGTTGTCGCCAGAACCGCTAATACGACTATTTCTTCAACTTAGATAGATCGGGCGAGGGGAAGTTTCGCACCCTAGTAAAGCTGCGCGGAGCGCCGTTTGACCCGCTGCATTTCCACGTCGGGCAGATGGAGTTCTAAGAACTGAAAGGCGCCAACCATCCCAAGATCATTCACTTCACCGATCGGCACAAACCGTGGGACGTGAAGTGTCTACATCCGTTGGCACCACTGTATTGGTTGCACAGGAATCAAACTGTTTGGCGAGAAACGCGGTATCAGTCCGTTCGAAGGCACGTTCTAGGCTGGGTTCGGAGTTAGGCCGTCGCAAAAAACCGAAAGGCGCGCCAGCGATAACCTACAGAATTGATCCCAAAAGCTCATCGCCGTTACCGGCGCGGCATCTCTGTAAACTCGCTGTGCAGCGTTCAGGGGGAGCCTTTGTTGGGCAAACTTCGTCAGGTTTTTCCGGGCTAGAAAACAGAGGCAGAAGTGGTTCTGTGGCTCTTTTGTTCGAAATCGCATGTTCTGTTGGTCAAGGTGCGCGTGTTTGCGGATCGTTGAGATCCCAACAAACCCACCGTGGGAAGGGCAGGCGGCGTAAATTTGGTTGACCGTGCCGGGTAATTATTCAGCTAGACTGACTGCTGTATAAAGCTTCCGAAACCGCGCCAACCGTTCGAACAATGGTGCCATATCCGCCGGTTCAAACATGTCTGTTGTTGGTGGTTGAAGTGCAAGGTCAGCTCTGTCCAATGCACCTTTTCCAAAAGCTGCCAGCTGGGCGGCGCCATATGCCGGACCGGAATCTGCCCCATCCGACCGCACAACCGGCTTTTCGGTCACTGTCGCGATCAGCCTCAACAGCAGTTTTGATTTGCTGCCTCCTCCGATTGCTGCGAGTTCCGGCAATTCTTTAATACTGTCACCGAAACTCTGTGCCGCATCGGCAAAGCAGAAAGCAATCGCTTCCACCACGGAACGGCAGATGTCTGCGCGTGTTGTGGAATCCTCCAGGCCAAAGAAACAGGCTCGGATATGCGGGTCGCCATGCGGGCTACGTTCCCCCGTTAGATAGGGCAGAAAAATTGGTACGCGGTCCCCGCTGACCGTTTCGGCAAGCGCAACAACTTCGGCTGCGGACAGTCCCAATTGACCGCCAATCCATGAAATAGGCCTCGCGCCATTCAACATCGCTGCCATTTGATACCAACGGTCGGGCAAAGTGTGCGCAAAAGCATGTACGTAACGTTCGGGATTGGGTTTGTAGGCCCGGTCCGCCACGAACAACTGGCCGGAAGTTCCTAAAGAGATGAAACCTCGCCCCGGTTCGGTGGCGCCCAAAGACACTGCCCCGGTTGCTGCATCTCCACCTCCTGCAACGACTGGCGTGCCGGGTTTCAAGCCCGTCTCAGTTGCCGCTTGCGCTGACACAGCCCCAACGCAATTGTGGCCATCGAATATCTGCGGAAGCCAGTCCCCTGCAACATCAGTGGCTTCGACGATACCGGCGTGCCAGTCGCGCGACGCCTGATCGAGCCACAATGTTCCGGCGGCATCGGATGCGTCGGTTACCAACTCTCCATGCAGGCGCAACCCGACATAATCCTTGGGCAGCAGAATATGGGAAAGCTTTGCATAGTTGGCAGGCTCATGTTTTTTCAACCAAGCAATTTTGGGCGCGGTAAAGCCCGGCAAGGGAGGGACGCCGGCAATATGACCAATCTCCGGCTGGGCCGCGCGTAGGTCCTCACATTCCTGTACTGCCCTGCTGTCATTCCACAGGATTGCCGGGCGGATTGGGCGCAAATCACGGTTCAGCAAAACGGCTCCGTGCATCTGGCCTGACAACCCGATCGCTTTCACCTCGGACAGCGTGATTTGCCCAGATAGTTGGTCCAAGGCGTCGCGTGTCGCCTGCCACCAAAGATCCGGATGCTGCTCTGACCAACCGGGCTGCGGTGAGGACGTTTTTATCCCTACAGAAGACGTCGTCAGAATTCGATCAGTGTCTGCACAGACAAGTTTGACCGCAGACGTTCCGATGTCGATCCCGAGATACATTCAAACCCCTTACCTGCACTAAAGTTCGGAACTTGTCTTACTATTGATCTTTTTGCCGCGCGCAAAGAATATGTAAAAATAGGATAAGATCAAGGCGGCTCAGGTGGGCAGGCAGACAGGTATGACCAAGATAAAGAACATGGAAGAGTTCGCAGCCCTTAGCGGTATCTCGCGGCCAACGGTGTCCAAATACTTCCACGATCCCGATAGCGTTCGCCCAACGACGAGAGCACGGATAGAAGAGGCGTTGGAGCGGTTTGACTACCGCCCAAACATCTATGCAGTGAACCAGAACCGCAAGCTGACCAAGAATATCGGCATCGTCGTACCCTATCTGGCCGATCCGTTCTTTGCCGAAATCGCACGGTATCTAGAGCAAAGCTGTATCGCGGCAGGCTATCGCCCGTTTCTGTTCAGCTCTCATGGCGAACAAAAACTGGAAAATGAAATCCTGGACGGCTTGCAATCTTTGAAGCCTGCGGGCGTTTTGTTGGCGCCTTTGGGACGTATCTCGGACAAGTCCGCGATCGAGAAATTCTGCGCCAGAGTGCCGACGGTTTTGTTTGACAGCAATCTCGACGGTTTGGGCGCGGCGTTTATCGGGTCCGACAACTTCAGCTTTGTGTCTCAGACCGTGGAATACATGACCCGCACGGGTGAGCCGCCTTCGTTCTTCGAAATGCGGACACCTGCGAACCCCAATGCCAATAAGCGACGTAAGGCTTATGTCGACGTAATGGACCGACTGGGCTTTGAGCCTCATGTGATCAAAATTGAAGGCACGGGCTGGGCCTTTGAAGAGATTGGCCGAAAGGGTGCGCTCAAGATTTTGGGTGAACGCAAGCTGCGCACGAATTCGGTCCTGTGCAGCAATGACCGATTGGCCATCGGTTTTCTGGCGGCGTGTTTCGAGCAGGGGATTCGCGTTGGGCGGAAAGACGATTGTGCATTGCGGGTGGCGTCAAACGACGATCATCCGTTCGCAAAATTCACATGTCCGTCGCTGACAACCGCCGCGCATGACTATGATAATGTGGCGGCGCGAAGCGTCGAAACGCTTTTTGAACTTATTGAAAACGGTGGAAAATTTGAGAAACGGACAGAAACCCTTTTCCCGGCGCGATTGGTCCTGAGGGAATCTGCGTGATGAATAAAAATTAACGCGCGTAAAGTTTTTATTGACGGCGCGACAAATCTTGAACTAGGCTCTCTGCACAGCATCCAAGCTCAGGGAGGACAGGGATGTACTTGAAACACGCACTTCGTGCGGCGACTGCGCTGACTTTCGTCGCAACGGCAGCGGCCCACGCACAATCCATAACGATCGCAACCGTAAACAACGGCGATATGATCCGGATGCAGGGCTATACCGACAAATTCACCGAAGCGACGGGCGTTGAAGTCGAATGGGTGACGCTGGAAGAGAACGTTTTGCGCCAGCGCGTGACCACCGACATCACCACCAAGGGTGGTCAGTTCGACATCATGACAATCGGCATGTACGAAACCCCGATCTGGGGTGCGAACGGCTGGCTGGTTCCGCTGGATGGTTTGTCAGAGGAATATGACGTCGGTGACATCCTGCCTGCTATGTCGGGCGGTCTGAGCCATGACGGAACACTTTTTGCTGCGCCGTTTTACGGCGAAAGCTCGATGATCATGTATCGCACCGACTTGATGGAAAAAGCAGGCATGGAAATGCCCGAAGCGCCAAGCTGGCAATTCATCAAAGAGGCCGCAGCGGCCATGACTGACCGGGACGCCGACATCAACGGAATCTGCCTGCGCGGCAAAGCCGGTTGGGGTGAAGGCGGTGCGTTCATCACGGCCATGTCCAACTCGTTCGGCGCACGCTGGTTCGACGAAGATTGGAAGCCCCAGTTTGATCAGCCTGAATGGTCCGACACGCTGAATTTCTACGTTGAAATGATGACAGAATCCGGTCCCGCAGGCTATGCGACCAACGGGTTCAACGAGAACCTGTCATTGTTCCAACAGGGTAAATGTGGCATGTGGATCGACGCCACTGTTGCGGCGTCATTTGTGACCAATCCCGATGACTCGACCGTTGCGGATAGCGTTGGTTTTGCTCTGGCACCCGACACCGGATTGGGCAAGCGCTCCAACTGGCTTTGGGCTTGGGCACTGGCCATTCCGGCCGGTACACAGCAAGAAGACGCGGCCAAGCAATTCATCGAATGGGCCACTTCAAAAGACTACATCGAGTTGGTCGCAGAAAACGAAGGCTGGGCAAATGTCCCACCGGGCGCGCGATCTTCTTTGTATGAGAACCCGGAATACCAGAAGGTTCCATTTGCCAAGATGACATTGGACTCGATCCTGTCGGCTGATCCGAATAACCCGACGGTCAAGCCGGTGCCATATGTCGGCATTCAGTTTGCGGCGATCCCGGAATTTGCAGGTATTGCGACGCAAGTCAGCCAGGAGTTCTCAGCCGTCTATGCCGGACAGCAAACGGTTGAGGAAGCTCTGGCCAAAGCGCAGGCTTTCACAGCCGAAGAAATGGAAGCCGCAGGGTACTGAGGCCTCCTCCCCGGCGGGCGGGCAGCATTGATGCCCCCCGCAATTCTCTTCCACGACTCGCGTTTTTCTCGCAGGCTAAGCTACGCCTGAAAATAGAGGGTTTGCGTTATGGCAACTCAACATTCCCGCTCGGTTGCTCGCCTGATGATGGCACCAGCAGTGGTCCTGCTGCTTGGCTGGATGCTCGTGCCGCTGACGATGACGCTTTATTTCTCCTTCAAGAAATATCTGCCTCTGCGCGGTGGTGATCTGGGCTGGGTTGGAATTGACAACTACGTTCGGTTCGTTTCGTCCAGTTCCTTCTGGCCCGCAGTTCAGGCAACGCTGGTGATCGTCGGAGGCGTTCTGATCATTACTGTTATCCTGGGCATCCTACTGGCAATGCTTCTGGATCAACCGATGTGGGGCCAAGGTATTGTCCGCATCCTCGTGATCGCGCCCTTCTTCGTTATGCCAACGGTATCCGCGCTGGTCTGGAAGAACATGTTCATGGACCCGGTCAACGGTCTGTTGGCCCACCTGTGGCGCTTTTTTGGGGCCGAGCCGATCTCGTGGTTGTCCGAGGCATCCATGACCTCGATCATCATGATCGTGTCCTGGCAGTGGTTGCCCTTTGCCACGCTCATCCTGCTAACCGCGATCCAATCGCTGGACAGCGAGCAGTTGGAAGCAGCCGAGATGGATGGTGCGCCGGTACTGAAGCGCTTCTACCACATCATCCTGCCGCATCTGAGCAGGGCGATCACCATCGTGATCCTGATCCAAACAATCTTTCTTCTGTCGATCTTTGCCGAAATCTTCGTGACCACCGGCGGCGCATTCGGCACCCGCACACTCACCTACCTGATCTTCCAGCGTGTGCTGGAAAGCCAGAACGTTGGCCTCGGATCAGCCGGAGGTGTCTACGCAATCATCTTAGCCAACATCGTTGCCATTTTCCTGATGCGCATCGTCGGCAAGAACCTGGACGCGTGAGGAGGAACGACTATGGCCCGCGCCGTCACAACCCGCCGTAAATCGCTCAATACCGCCTTGGCATGGGCCGTTGGTTTGCTGATCTTTTTCCCGATCCTCTGGACCATCCTGACCAGCTTCAAGACCGAGGCACAGGCGATCGCTAGCCCACCGCTGTTTTTGAACTTCAACTGGACGCTGGAAAACTATGCCATCGTGCAGGAACGCTCGGACTATATGCGGTTCCTGTGGAACTCGGTCATTATCGCTGGCGGGTCGACTGTTTTGGGCGTCATCATTGCAGTTCCTGCCGCATGGGCCATGGCCTTCGTGCCCTCGAAGCGCACCAAGGACATCCTGCTGTGGATGCTGTCCACGAAGATGCTGCCTGCGGTTGGCGTTCTCTATCCGATCTACCTGCTGTTCATTCGGCTGGGACTGCTGGACACGCGCGGAGGGCTGGTCGTCGTCCTGATGCTGATCAACCTGCCGATCATTGTCTGGATGCTGTACACTTATTTCCGCGAAATTCCGGGGGAAATTCTGGAAGCTGCGCGGATGGACGGGGCGACTTTGAAAGAGGAAATCCTCTACGTCTTGACCCCCATGGCTATCCCCGGCATCGCCTCGACCGTCTTGCTGAACTTCATACTAGCCTGGAACGAGGCGTTCTGGACCCTCAACCTGACCGCCGTCGACGCGGCGCCATTGACGGCCTTTATCGCCAGCTATTCCAGCCCCGAGGGCCTGTTCTTTGCCAAACTTAGCGCGGCCTCGACAATGGCAATTGCACCAATCCTGATCCTTGGCTGGTTCAGCCAGAAACAACTTGTCCGCGGCCTGACCTTCGGCGCTGTGAAATAAGGAACACGACACATGGGACGCATCCAACTCAAGTCCGTGACCAAAAGCTTCGGCGATGTGCAGGTCATTCCACCACTTGACCTGACCATCGAAGATGGCGAGTTCACAGTCTTCGTCGGCCCCTCGGGTTGCGGTAAATCCACCCTGCTGCGTCTGATCGCGGGGTTGGAGGATATCACCTCGGGCTCCATCGACATCGACGGTTCTGATGCCACCGATGTCCCGCCGGCGAAACGAGGGCTGGCGATGGTGTTCCAATCCTATGCTTTGTATCCGCATATGACGGTGCGTAAGAACATCGCTTTTCCCCTTCGGATGGCAAAACTGGATCAGGCCGAGATCGACAAACGCGTCGAAGGTGCCGCCAGCGTCCTGAACCTGACCGACTATCTGGACCGCCGCCCAGGACAGCTATCGGGCGGCCAACGCCAGCGGGTTGCCATCGGGCGCGCGATTGTGCGCGAACCGGCGGCATTTCTGTTTGATGAGCCGCTGTCAAACCTCGACGCAGCACTGCGCGTTGGCATGCGGCTGGAGATCAGCGAATTGCACGAACGCCTGGCGACCACGATGATCTACGTAACACACGATCAGGTCGAAGCCATGACTATGGCCGACAAGATTGTCGTCCTTCAGGCTGGCGTTATCGAACAGGTCGGGAGCCCGCTAGAGCTGTACCGGACACCGCGCAACCTGTTTGTTGCGGGCTTCATCGGCTCCCCCAAAATGAACTTCATTGAGGGCGAAGAGGCCGCGAAACACGGCGCTCAGACCATCGGAATACGGCCTGAGCATATCACAGTTTCAGAAGCCGAAGGGGACTGGTCCGGGGTGGTGAGCGTTTCCGAACATCTGGGCTCGGATACATTTTTCCATGTCCACGAAACCGGGCTGGCCGATACGATCACTGTCCGCGCAGATGGCGAGGTCGGTTTCCGACATGGCGACCGCATTCACCTGACACCACGCGCCGATGTGATCCACCGGTTCGATGCGAAAGGCTTGCGGATCGAATGACACGTCTGGCTGGTAAAACCGCCCTGATAACAGGGGCTGCGCGCGGCATAGGGCTGGCCTTTGCCAAAGCCTATGTTGCTGAAGGCGCCCGTGTCGCGATCGCCGATATCGACATCCAGCGCGCGCAGCAGGCCGCGACCGAGATCGGCGTGACGGCTTTAGCAATCGAGATGGACGTGACAAACCAGCAAAGTATCGACGACGCCATCACCCGCACGGCATCCCATTTCGGCCCGATCGACATATTGATCAACAACGCGGCGATCTTCACTGCCGCTCCGATTGTTGAGATTGAGCGCGCCGACTACCAGCGTGTCTTCGACATCAACGTCGCCGGTGCCTTGTTCACCATGCAGGCCGTCGCGCGCCACATGATTGCGCATGGCACCAAAGGCAGGATCATCAACATGGCGTCGCAAGCCGGGCGGCGCGGTGAGCCTCTGGTCGCCGTTTATTGCGCCAGCAAGGCTGCGATCATTTCCCTGACTCAATCTGCGGGCCTGAACCTGATCTCAAACGGGATAAATGTGAACGCGATAGCTCCGGGTGTGGTGGATGGCGAACACTGGGACGGTGTCGATGCGTTCTTTGCCAAACACGAAGACAAACCTTCGGGGCAGAAGAAACGCGAAGTGGCGGCGGCCGTTCCCTATGGCCGCATGGGCCGGGCTGAAGACCTAACCGGGATGGCAGTGTTTCTAGCCTCGGACGAGGCCAAGTACATCGTCGCCCAGACCTACAATGTTGACGGCGGAAATTGGATGAGCTGATGACCCCTGTGGCAGATTCAACCCCTCCCATCCAGCTAAGGCGCGACAAGCTTGCAGACCTGCCAGCGACTGTCAGAACCCCTGCTTATCAACGTTCGGACCTGACGCCGGGCATCGTCCATATCGGGCTTGGCAATTTCCACCGCGCCCATCAGGCTTGGTACATTCATCAGCTTTTGCAGCAGGGCCAGGCCCGCGATTGGGCCATCATTGGAGCAGGCGTACGCAGTTATGATGCCAAGATGCGCGAGAAGTTGCAGGCGCAAGATTGTCTGACCACCCTGATTGAGCTGGATCCCAAAGGAGTATCCGCAGAGGTCATAGGCCCGTTGATTGATTACCTGCCGATCGAAGAGGACAACGCCGCGCTTATCCGGGCGATGGCTGATCCGTCTATTCGGATTGTGTCCCTGACTGTGACCGAGGGCGGCTATTTCCTTAGTGCAAGCACCGGCGGTTTGGACACGGATCACGATGATATCCGCTATGATGCCGCAAACCCAAGCCATCCGCGAACGGTTTTTGGCGCAATGGTCGCAGCGCTCGGGATACGCCGCACGTACGGCTTGTCACCCTTCACCGCGCTGAGTTGTGATAACCTTCAGGGTAACGGCACTATCCTTCGAAACTGTATTGTTGGACTGGCTCGCCTCTCGGACCCTGATCTAGCCGATTGGATCGACCGGAACGGTGCTTTTCCCAATTCGATGGTGGACTGCATCGTGCCGGCAACGACTGATCAGGTGATTGCGCAATGCCAAGCGTTTGGTGTTGATGATCACGCTCCGGTTTCACACGAGAACTTTCGTCAATGGGTCATCGAGGATGACTTCTGTGCCGGACGACCGTCGCTTGAACATGTAGGTGTCACACTGACCAAGGATGTTCACGCGTATGAGGCATTGAAGCTTCGCATATTGAACGGGGGCCACCAACTGCTCGCGAATGTCGGGGAGATACTGAATGTCCCCACGATTTCGGCCTGTATGCAAGACCCCGACATAGCGGCGTTTTTCAGAAAAGTTCAAATCGAAGAAATTCTACCTCAGGTCGACGCTGTTCCTGGAACGACCCCGCAAGAGTACCTTGGGCTGGTTGAACGTCGGTTTGAAAACACTGCAATTCACGACACAACGCGCCGAGTCGCGTTCGACGGATCGGCGCGACACCCTGGATTCGTTCTGCCCTCGGTGCGTGATGCAATTGCTTCAGGCTCTTCGATAAACGGACTCGCTCTAACAGAAGCTTTTTGGTGCAGGATGTGCGCAGGGATTCGCGAAGACGGCTCAGAGATCGCCCCCAATGATCCCGTTTGGGAGGATCTGAGAAAAACGGCGCTGGCGGCCAAAGCTGATCCAGGTCTTTGGCTTGAGCAGGACCTGTATTGTGGCGAATTTGGCCATGGTGCACAGTTTATTGCAGCCTTTTCCGGGTGGTTAAACGAGATTTGGAAAAGTGGGAGCAGAGCAGTTCTTGCCCAATATGTCTCCCATGGCAGACTTGTCTGATGCCGATGATCTTGGTTTCATCGCCAGCAACGGCGGCTTGGCCGATGTGGATGATGAGTTCGACTTTGTATTGACGGTGAACGGGGATTCGGCGGGCGTTACCACTTTCCACTCGGAAAAGGCGACATTGAACGCCGATGATTAGCAACACGCGCTGCCCAGAACCGCCAGGGGCGGTGAGGCAATGATCATCGGATTCGAAGATCTGACCGTTGCCGGGGGCTTTGATTTCGAAGATGTTGTCTTCTTCGTTACCCGTGTTGAGGCGGACGCCGTTTAATCTGGCGTATAGCGGGCGCAAGTAAATCAACGACAGGATGATAAAGCCGAAGGAGATTTCGGCTTCGTTCTGCGTTCAAATTCACCAAGACACAACAAAATCAAGCGCGGGCTGCGTGCCTGCCCAACTGTTGAAGGCCGCTGAGGACAAGGCGATCCCTCGCAACTTTCCCAAGTTGATGAAAAAATATCTTGCAACCGGTTGCAAAGAGAAACATGCTGCGCGCGAAGACTGGATTCGGAGAAGCTGCATGCTCAAGATCGGATTGTTAGGGGCCGGACGGATTGGCCGTGTACATGCGCAAGCCATCAGTGAGCATCCTAAAAGCGTATTGGCTGCGGTGTCAGATGCCGTTCCCAAGGCGGCAGAAAGTCTGGCGGGAGAATATCAGGCCGAAACACGCAGTTCGGAAGACATCATCGCGGATGCGTCCATTGATGCGGTTCTGATTGCCACGCCCACCGATACACATTCCGACCTCATTGAGGCGGCGACTCGCGCGGGAAAAGCCGTACTTTGCGAAAAACCCGTCGATCTGGACCTGAATCGGGCTATTGCGTGTCAGACAAACGCATCGGAAACCGGTCAGCCGGTTATGTTCGGGTTCAACCGTCGGTTTGATCCCAATTTCTCGGCACTAAAAGCCTCGTTCGAGGCAGGAGAGATTGGCAAGGCGGAATTGCTATCGATCACGTCCTTTGACCCGGCCCCGCCACCTATCAGCTACGTCAAAGTCTCGGGCGGTTTGTTCCGGGATATGATGATCCACGATTTCGACATGGCAAACTATTTGATGGGGCAGTTGCCCACAGTGATTTCAGCTGTCGGAACATCAGTTGTCGACCCTGAGATTGGTCTGGCGGGGGACTATGATACCGCTGTTGTTACAATGACTTACGCGGACGGTAGGGTCGCTGTAATCAAGAATTCCAGACGCGCCTTATATGGTTATGACCAGCGAGTTGAGCTGTTGGGGTCGAAGGGGCTGCTTCAGGCGCACAACATCCTGGAAAACTCGGTGGTGAAGTCAACGGTGGATGGTGTTGTCGGTGCCAAGCCGACCTACTTTTTCCTGGAACGTTACATGACTGCTTACCGGACAGAATGGGGCGCATTTGTTGACGCCGTACAAGCCGGGTCGGATATGCCGGTTACTCTGGAAGACGGCGTCGCAGCACTGGCGATGGCCGAAGCTGCGACCCGTTCGGCGCGTTCCGGAATGCCGGTCATGCTGAGTGATGTTTTGAAACCGGTTGCAAAATGATCGGATTTCCTGAAACTGGACACAGCCCCGGTTCACTTGGGGGCGGAGGAGATTCGGCCAATGCCGAATGACTGGGGCTGAAGCCCAGACAATACGATTGACAGTTCTATTGGGAGGAATGGAAATGAAAACGTTCGTAAAAGGGGTTCTGATGGCCAGCGCCGTCGCATTCGCCGGTGCCACTGGCGCGGCAGCGGAGGGCGAGAAGTACATTCTGATCAGCCACGCCCCGGACAGTGACAGCTGGTGGAACACCATAAAAAACGGCATCGCCTTGGCGGGCGAGCAAATGGGCGTTGAGGTTGAATACCGCAACCCGCCGACCGGTGACCTTGCAGACATGGCGCGGATCATTGATCAGGCCGCAGCATCGGGACCAAACGGCATCATCACTACCCTGGCTGACCCGGACATTCTGGAAGGCCCGATCAAGGCGGCCGTGGATTCTGGTATCGACGTCATCATCATGAACACCGGGACACCGGAAAAGGCGCGTGAAGTTGGCGCGCTGATGTATGTTGGCCAGCCTGAATATGATGCCGGTTTCGCTGCAGGCCAACGGGCCAAAGACGATGGCATCGGATCCTTCCTGTGTGTGAACCATTACATCGTGCAGCCGTCCAGCCAGGAACGTTGCCAGGGCTTTGCCGACGGTCTGGGTATCGAGTTGGGCGAGCAGATGATCGACGCGGGTCAGGACCCGGCCGAGATTAAGAATCGTGTTCTGGCGTATCTGTCGGCCAACCCTGAAACAGAAGCAGTTCTGACGCTTGGGCCGACCTCGGCGGACCCGACCATTCTGGCGCTGGAAGAAAACGGCATGGCCGGCGACATCTACTTTGGCACCTTTGACTTAGGTGGCGAGATCGTCAAAGGCATCAAAAGCGGTGTGATCCAGTGGGGCATCGACCAGCAGCCCTTCCTGCAGGCTTACCTGCCGGTTGTCGTGATGGCTAACTACCACCGTTACGGCGTTCTGCCGGGCAACAACATCAACTCGGGTCCCGGTTTCGTGACCGCAGACGGGTTGGAAAAGATCGAAGAATTCGCGGGCGAATACCGCTGATCTTTAGAACTGTGCGGACGCCGGATGTGTGTCCGCACCCCCTTAATCAAGCATTCAGAACGAAGCGCGAAGGAGGCAACAATGGCTGAGTCAGCGCAAACCGCAAGCGGCGGCGACGAGCGGATCAAAGAGATCTCACCCCTGCGCCGAGCCCTGATCCGCCCGGAATTGGGTGGCATGGTCGGCACGGTGGCAGTGTTCACGTTTTTCCTGCTGTTCGCCTTTGATAGCGGCATGTTCACCGCTCAGGGCGTGATGAACTGGTCCGTGGTCTCTGCTCAGTTCATGATCATTGCCGTTGGTGCGTGTTTGTTGATGATCGCGGGCGAATTTGATTTGTCCGTTGGTTCGATGATCGGCTTTGCAGGCATGATGATCGCGATCTTTTCCGTCACGCTCAGCTGGCCGGTCTGGATGGCCATTATTGTAACCTTCGCGCTTTGCGTATCGATCGGGGCGGTCAACGGGTACATTGTCGTGCGTACCGGCCTGCCCAGTTTTATTGTGACGTTGGCTTTCCTGTTCATTCTGCGCGGCTTCACCATCTACCTGCCTCAGACCATCGAGCGGAAAACCATCATTGGCGGCATCCGCGACGTGGCCGAGGGCGACTGGCTGGCGTCGGTGTTCGGCGGCAAAGTTGGGCAGGGCTTTTTCGTCTGGCTCGGTGACAACGGCCTGATCGAAACCTTTGAACGCGGCACACGTCAAGGTCAGCCTGTGGTTGACGGTATTCCGATGCTGCTGATTTGGGCACTGGTGATCATCATCTTTGGCCATGTGCTGCTGACCAAAACCAAGTTCGGAAACTGGATCTTTGCCTCGGGCGGAGACGCCGAGGCCGCAAGGAACTCGGGTGTTCCTGTGAACCGGGTCAAGGTGTTGATGTTCATGTTCACCGCCTTCTGTGCGACCGTCTTTGCGACCTGTCAGGTGATGGAGTTCGGCTCGGCCGGTGCGGACCGGGGCCTGCTCAAAGAGTTCGAGGCCATTATCGCGGTGGTGATCGGTGGCGCGTTGCTGACCGGCGGCTATGGCTCGGTTCTGGGTGCGGCTCTTGGGGCTCTGATCTTTGGTGTGGTTCAGCAGGGGTTGTTCTTTGCAGGGGTCGAAAGCTCGCTGTTCCGGGTGTTCCTTGGCGTGATCCTGCTGGGCGCCGTAATCCTGAACACCTACATCCGTCGCATCATCACGGGAGAACGGTGAGATGACCGAAGATACCAAATTCCATCACGGCGACGCCCAGGACCAGAAACCGATCATTCGGATGGTAGACATTCAGAAACACTTTGGCTCTGTGATCGCCCTTGCCGGTGTCAGCTTTGATCTGAAACCTGGGGAGTGTCACTGTTTGCTGGGCGACAATGGTGCGGGCAAATCGACCTTCATCAAGACTATGTCCGGAGTCCACAAACCAACAGCGGGTGAGATCTTCTTCGAAGATAAGCCCATGCATTTCGAAGACCCGCGTGACGCCATTGCAGCCGGGATCGCGACGGTACACCAGCACCTGGCGATGATCCCGTTGATGAGTGTCAGTCGGAATTTCTTCATGGGCAACGAACCCACGCGCAAAGTCGCCGGGATCAACTTCTTCGACAAGAAGCTGGCCGATGAAATCACCATGGAAGAGATGCGCAAGATGGGCATCAACCTGCGTGGGCCGGACCAGGCTGTAGGTACTTTGTCCGGTGGCGAGCGTCAGACAGTTGCAATTGCTCGTGCGGTGCATTTCGGCGCAAAGATCCTGATCCTGGACGAACCAACTTCGGCGTTGGGCGTGCGCCAGACGTCCAATGTTCTGGCGACCATCGACAAGGTGCGCAGTCAGGGTGTGGGTGTGGTTTTCATCAGCCACAACGTGCGTCACGCACTGGCCGTCGGCGATCGCTTTACCGTGTTGAACCGGGGCCAGACGCTGGGCACCGCGAAACGGGGCGAAATCTCACCCGAGGAACTGCAGGACCTGATGGCAGGTGGTCAGGAGCTGGCCGAGCTGGAAGGGTCTTTGGGCGGCACGGTCTGACGCGTTCCCGCTTGGACTGTACATATTTGAGAAACTGGAATTCAACCGATTGGCCGGGGTGGCCTTAAGTTGAAAGGGATCACAATGGGCAAGACAATTAGACTGACCGCAGCGCAAGCTTTGGTCCGCTATCTGGGCGCGCAGATGAATGAGGCCGGAGAGCCATTCATAGCAGGTGTCTGGGCTATTTTTGGTCACGGCAATGTGGCCGGGCTGGGTGAGGCGTTGCATGCCGTAAAGGACAGCCTGCCGACCTATCGCGGCCACAATGAACAAACCATGGCGCATTGTGCCATCGCCTATGCCAAGCAAATGCGACGTACGAGGGCCATGGCTGTAACCTCGTCCATCGGGCCGGGTGCAACCAATATGGTGACGGCGGCCGCGCTGGCCCATGTGAACCGGTTGCCGGTTCTGATCATTCCCGGCGATGTCTTCGCGACACGAGGTCCCGATCCTGTGCTGCAACAAATCGAGAGTTTTGGCGACGGTACGGTCAGCGCCAATGATTGCTTCAAACCAGTCAGCCGGTACTTTGATCGCATCTCACGGCCGGAACACCTGCTGACCGCGTTGCCGCGCGCGTTCCGCACCATGACGGACCCCGCTGAATGTGGGCCGGCGACTTTGGCATTCTGTCAGGACGTACAGGCCGAGGCGTACGATTATCCGGAAAGCTTCTTTGAACCGCGTGTCTGGTATCAGCGCCGCATCCGTCCGGATGAAGGCGAACTGGCCCGCGCTGTCGCGGCCATCAAGGTGGCCAAACGTCCGGTCATCGTCGCAGGGGGTGGGGTGCACTATTCGGGCGCGACGGATGCGCTGCAGAGTTTCGTGGAAACGCACAACATCCCGCTTACGGAAACGCAGGCTGGTAAGTCCGCCTTGGCATGGGATCACCCGTTGAACCTTGGACCCGTAGGCGTGACCGGTGGCGAACCGGCCAACTCGGTCTGCGCCGAGGCGGATCTTGTGCTGGCCGTTGGCTCTCGCCTGCAAGATTTCACCACCGGGTCTTGGGGCCTGTTTTCCAACCCGGAACGCGAGATGATCTGCCTGAATATGGCTGCCTATGACGCGGAAAAACACGGCGCTATGCCGTTGCAATCGGACGCACGTGTTGGGCTGGAGGAATTGGGTGCAGCATTGCAGGGATACCGCGCCGATCCTGTGACGGACTCACTGAAGGCCGAATGGTACGGCAAGGTCGACAAGCTGACTGATGCGCCGGGCGACGGAAACGCGCTTCCAACAGATATGCAGGTTGTTGGCGCGGTTCAGCGGGCGTCACATGACGATACAGTTGTCATGTGCGCGGCGGGAACCATGCCGGGAGAACTCCACAAACTCTGGAAAGCGCCGCGCCCTGGTGCCTATCACATGGAGTACGGCTTTAGCTGCATGGGCTATGAGATTGCCGGCGCAATGGGAATTAAAATGGCTCAACCGGATCGCGATGTGATCTGCTTTACCGGCGACGGCACCTACATGATGGCGAATTCGGAAATGGCGACGGCGGCGATGATGGGTGTCTCGTTCACCGTAGTCATTACCGACAACCGTGGCTTTGGCTGCATCAACCGTCTTCAGATGGGCACTGGCGGAGCCGAGTTTAACAACCTTCTGGACCATGCAGTGCATGAGAACCCCTCGGCCATTGATTTCGCGGCCCACGCGGCGGCGATGGGGGCGACATCCGTCAAGGTTAGCTCGGTTGCTGAACTGGAAGGCGCGCTTACCAGACGGGGCGATGTCCAAGGGCCTTATGTGGTTGTCATCGACACTGATCCGTACCCCTCGACCGAATACGGCGGTACGTGGTGGGAAGTGGCAGTTCCGGAAGTCAGCATCCGCCCCGAAGTGAACGAAAAACGCGCAGCCTATGAGCTGGCGATTAAGGAAAGAAATACGAAATGAGCGTGAAAATCGGGATTTCTCCGATCGCCTGGCAGAATGATGATTTGCCGGACCTGACGGCGGCTTACACGATGGAGCAAGCACTGAAGGAAGCGCGTGAGATCGGTTATGTCGGTGTCGAACGCGGCCAGCGTATGCCCAGTGATACCGAAGGGTTACGCGCCTATCTCGAAGGCAATAACATCGCGCTGTGCGGCGGGTGGTGCTCGGGCGCGTCGCTGGTCAACGATTTCGCGACAGAGCGCGAAGCGGTGCGCGAACAGGTTGAGCAGTTTGTTGCCCTGAATAGCCCATGCATCGTCTATGCCGAGTGTTCGAACACCGTTCAGGGGCAGGCTGAGACCCCGGTCAATAACCGACCCAAACTGTCCAAGGACGAGGTTCTGGTCTATGCCGACAAGATCACCGAACTGGCCAAATGGATGGGCGATCAGGGGATGCCGATGGCCTACCACCACCACATGGGCACGATCATCGAGACCGAGGATGACGTGAACTGGCTGATGGAAGGATCAGGACCTGAGGTGAAACTGTGCTTTGACACTGGCCACCTGCTGTTCGGCGGTGGCGATGTCATGGTGACCTTGAACCGTTGGGGGGACCGGGTCCATCATGTCCATTTTAAGGACATCCGTCCAACGGTTGTTCAGGATGTGCGTGAAAACGACCGCAGTTTTCTGGATGCCGTTGTTGCCGGTGCGTTCACTGTCCCGGGTGACGGGTGCATCGATTTTCAGGCGGTGGCGAACGCTTTGAAATCCATGGACTACGACGGCTGGATCGTGGTCGAGGCCGAGCAAGACCCGGCCAAGGCACCGCCCTACGAATACTCTAAGAAGGGCTACGAGCATATTCTCGAGGTCTGCGCGAAAGCAGGATTGGAGGTCCAAGCGTAACGATCGGCCCCGCGGGGCGACACCGAAGCCATGAAAAAGGGAGATGTCTCATGGTAAATCAGGAACTGGGTTTTGTTGGTTACTTCGACCGTGAATCCTGTGATCTGGATGAATTCAAGGTGTTGACCTCGCAGAGTCTGGCAGCCGAGGCGGTGCCCCATGCCGCATCGATTAAAAAGAATGTTCCGATCTACGACATGCACGCATTGCGCCCGGTGCTGGAGAACGCAGGCAAGCGCAAAGCTCTGTTGGCCGAGTGGGGCTATGTTTTGGGTAAATCGGCCGGAGTGATCGCTCTGAAAGGAGCGTTCGCTGATACATCCGTCATCGACCGTGCCAGCGATGTTTTCCGCCAGATCATCGTAGAGGAACGTCAAAGCGGTGCTGGCGAAGGTGATCACTTCGCCGCCACCGGCGCGAATGACCGGATCTGGAACGCGCTGCAAAAACAGTGCCTGCGCGACCCTGAAGGTTTTGCGCTCTATTTCGGGAACACGGCGATTGCGGCGGCGTGCGAGGCGTGGTTGGGACCAAATTTTCAGGTTACCGCTCAGATCAATCAGGTGCGTCCGGGCGGCAAGGCACAACAGGCGCATAGGGACTACCACCTGGGGTTTCAGAGCGCGGAAAGAGCAGCGAATTTTCCCGCGCACGCTCATCTGGCTACGGCATCGCTGACATTGCAGGGCGCGGTCGCCCATTGCGATATGCCGGTGGAAAGCGGACCAACCAAGCTGTTGCCCTTTTCCCAGTTGTATCCGCCGGGCTACCTTGCGTTCCACGACGAGAGCCACCGGAACCATTTCGAGGAAACCTGCATTCAGTTGCCGCTGGACAAGGGAGATGCCGTTTTCTTCAACCCCGCGCTGTTTCACGCGGCGGGCGAAAACCGCAGTGCGGATATCGACCGGATGGCCAACCTGTTGCAAATCTCATCCGCTTTTGGACGCGCGATGGAGGCCATCGATCGGCGATCCATGTCCGAGGCGGTGTTCCCCTCGCTTGTCGCCTTGAAACAACGTGGTGAACTGAGTGGTCGCGCGCTGGACTCTACTATTGCAGCCACGGCAGAGGGCTATCCATTCCCGACCAATCTGGACACAGATCCACCAATCAATGGCAACGCTCCGGAAAGTCAGGCCGATATTCTACGTCGTGCGGTGGCAGAAGGATGGAGCGAAGGACAACTGGCCGAGGCGTTCTCGGCCCTACAAACAAGGCAAGCTGCCTGAGGAACTACAGGCGGGCCCGTCAAGCCCGCCTAATACGGAGAGAACACATGTCGGACCTGCTGAAAAAGCCCTTTGGGCGCAGAGGAAAAGTGCATGACATAACTCCGGCCAGTGCCGGGTGGCGCTATGTCGGGTTTGGTCTTTACCATCTGCGGGCAGGGGATAGGGTCAGCGAGGCAACCGGCGATCGTGAGGTCATTCTGGTCATGGTTGAGGGCAAGGCCAGCATTACTGGGGCAGGGCAGGATTGGGGTGTACTGGGCGATCGGATGAACGTGTTCGAGAAGACGCCGCCGCATTGCCTGTACCTTCCGAATGGTACTGATTGGGCGGCTGTGGCTGAAACCGATTGCGTAATCGCTGCGTGTTCCGCGCCAGGCAAAGGTGGTCACGAAGCGCGCCGGATCGGGCCGGACGGTATCACCCTGACGGAACGGGGAAAGGGCGTGAATACGCGCTATATCAACAACATCGCGATGGAGACCGAGGATTACGCCGACAGTCTGCTGGTGACCGAAGTTTTCACGCCCAACGGCCACTGGTCGTCTTACCCCAGCCACCGCCATGACGAGGACGACTATCCACGTATCACCTATCTGGAAGAGACCTATTACCACCGACTGAATCCGGCCAACGGTTTTGGCATTCAGCGGGTCTATACCGATGACGGTCAGTTGGATGAAACCATGGCCGTTTCGGACGGGGATGTTGTGACCGTCCCGCGCGGCCATCATCCCTGCGGCGCGCCTTATGGGTTCGAGATGTACTATCTGAACGTCATGGCGGGACCGCTGCGGAAATGGCGGTTCGTCCCGGCCCCTGAGGTCGAATGGATCATGGAGCGGGACGGATAATCTGTACCAACCCCGCCCCGGGCTTTACCTTTGCGGCGGGGCTCCGAAGGCGCGGATCACCATTCTCGCTGCGGCCTCGACCGGGTCATGGGTTTCTTTCAGAATCGTCACGCGATCGAACCGTTCCGGGTCGCGATTAATCGCCTCGCGCAAGGCGTGGCCGAATGCCATACGTAGCTCTGTTCCGATGTTGAACTTGCAGATCGACGTTTCTCGCGCCAACCGGCTGCGCTGTTCGACCGGCACGCCTGAGCCGCCGTGAATGACCAAAGGCACCTCGGTCGCGGCGTCGATTTCCGCAATGCGCTCTTCGTCCAACCCGCCCTCTTTGTTTTGCTGCAGGTGGACGTTGCCGACCGAGATTGCCATCGCGTCCACACCACTTTCGCGGGCAAAATTTGCGGCCTCGGCCGGGTCTGTGCCGTTCGACCCTTCGCCACCGGAATAGCCCACGAACCCGATCTCGCCCTCACAAGATATACCGGCCGCATGCGCCATCTCGGCTATTGCGGCGGTTTCGTCGATATTCTGTTGCAGGGGCTTGCGCGAGCCGTCGAACATCAGCGACGTAAATCCGCTGTCCAACGCGATCTTGCACTCCTCGAACGTGTAACCATGATCCAGATGCGCTACGACCGGGACCGAGGCGTTCTCGGCCAGGTGGCGGAACATCTTACCCAGAATGGGCAGCGGAGTATGCTCGCGGCAGCTTGGGCCCGCCTGCAGGATCACCGGCGCGTTTTCGGCTTCAGCTGCGGCCACATAGGCGCGCATGTCTTCCCACCCAAGGGTGACAAGGCCACCCACAGCATAACCTTGTTCATACGCCGGGATCAGAACGTCTTTCAGGGTGGCCAGTGTCATTTGAACTTGGCAATCATGTCTTTGATGCCCGGGATCGTTTCGATCTGATAGGCATGGGTGGGTTGAAAAAACTGGACCAGAGAACGCTGTGTAAGACCGCCGAGAATGGTGAAATAATACATCTCGTACCCGGGTAGCACGCAGCAGGGGTGGTAGCCCTTGTCGATGCAGATCGTTGAGCCGTCGACGATGTGATAGGCGTCACCCGGCTCGTTGTCCTCGCGTTGCAACATTTGCAGGCCCGAGCCCCAGTTGGGTTTGAAGCGGAAGTTGTATGTCTCGTCGTGCCGGGTCTCGTCCGGCAGACGATTGGTGTCGTGCTTATGGCTGGGGAAGCCGGACCAGCCGCCTTGGCCAACGGTGAAGAGTTCACTGACCAGTAGACGGCCAACCTTGTCGTGCTGTTTCTGGCCGAGGATGTGCTTGATCTTTCGATGAGTTTTAGTGTCGTCGCTGCCGTATTGAACCAAGTCATGTTTGCGCACGTCGAAAGGGTCCAGCACCTTGTCGTATTTGGCTCCTGCAACGAACACTTCCGTCTCGTCCGACACGCAGACCAATTGGACCTTGGCACCGACAGGAACGTAAACGCCTTCCGGCTCACCGTCCCAAACGTCTTCGCCCCGGTTGCCCAGCTTGGCGAATTGTACGCCCTCAACGTCAACGTCGACACTGCCGGTGGCTGGAACGATGCAGGTCTCATAGCCCGGCACCTGATACTCGAACGCCTCGCCGTTTCTCAGTTTGACGATGTTAAAGTAATTCAGCGGTACAGTAGGGTCATCGGCGTCGACGATGGGTTTGTTCTGATTGTCATAGGGCGCGATATGCATGGAAGTCTCCTATGTCGTAGGGCCGGGGTGAGAGGCGAGAAACGCGTCCAGTTCCGGCGATGTTGGCATAGCCGGGGCACACCCGGGTTTTGATACGACGATTGATGCACAGGCCGAGCCGCGCATAACGGCTTCTTTCAGCTCGCTGCCTGCTGCAATTGAGGCCAACAGGCCAGCCATAAAGCTGTCACCTGCACCATTGGGTTTCACGGCCGTAACCGGATAGATGCCGGTTTCGATTTCTTGCCCGTCAGCAAACGTGACCGCGCCTTTTTCGCCCATCTTGTAAATGACGATCCGGCCCGGTTTTGCGGCCAGTTCCTTTGCCTTGTCCAAGCCCTTGTTGATGCCTCCGGCCATGAACCCGAACTCTTCGTCATTACCGACGATCAGGTCGCTGGCTTCACCTGCGCGGGATAGAACCTCAGCGGCGACCTCCGGGGATGGCCAGCTATACGGGCGGTAGTCAATGTCGAAAATGACCGGCAAATCTGCCTTGCGAGCATTGTCGAACGCGCGAAACGTGGCGCTGCGCGAAGGTTCCGAGGCGAACACCGTTCCGGCAGAGATCACTGCCGAGAACTTACCGTAGTCGACCTCATCCATATCATCTTCGGTCACCTGAAAGTCGACGGCACCGTTTCGGTAGATGACATTCTGGAAATTCTCGATCCGGCTTTCGTAGACGGCCAGCGACATGCGGTATTCGCCACCGACGACCCGGATGTAGGACGTATCGACGCCGTAATGCGCCAGCTTGTTCAAACAGAACCGGCCCACGGCATCATCTGAGACAGAAGTGATCAGCGACGCCTGGCTGCCCAGTTTGACCAGCCCGGCACAGATGTTCGCCGATGACCCGCCCAGATCCGCGTGAAACGTGTTCGCGTCTTCGCTTTTGACGCCAACAGGATCGGCATAAAGGTCCATGCCAGCACGGCCAAAGACCGCAAACCGGTTTCCTTTGATACCGTCTATCAAAGCGTTCACGTCGTTACCTCCGGCAAAAAGGGGCTGGCGAGGATCGTTGGTCCTTGCGTTGAATCGATTCACACGATACTGATTTTGCAACCGGTTGCAAATACATTGTTCGGAGCCGTGACAGATGCCTGAAATCGGAATTGGAATCGTTGGTGGCGGCTATATGGGCAAGGCTCATTCGGTCGCGATGTCTGCCGTCGGCGCAGTGTTCAACACTGCGCTTCGACCGCGCCTTGAGATGATTTGCGCCTCCAGCCCGGAAAGCGCCGAGCGGTATCGTATAGCCTATGGTTTCCGACGGTCGACCGAGGATTGGCGCACGCTGGTCAATGACCCGGCGGTCGAGGCCGTCGTGATTGCCTCGCCGCAAACGACGCATCGTCAGATTGCCGAGGCGGCGTTCGCATTGGGCAAGCCGGTTCTGTGTGAAAAACCACTCGGCTCGTCGCTGGAAGATGGTCAAGCCATGGTCGTAGCGGCTGAGGCAGCAGGTGTCACTAACATGGTCGGGTTCAACTATGTCCGGACCCCGGCAACTCAGTTCGCGCGCCAGTTGATTGCGCAGGGAGAGCTGGGGGACATCACCTGGTTCCGCGGCGAGCATACCGAGGATTTTTATGCCGATCCTGAGGCTCCGGCGACGTGGCGCACGACCGGAATGGCCAACGGAACAATCGGCGATCTGGCCCCCCACATGGTCAACGGCGCCATGGCCCTGGTCGGGCCGATAGTCGAGATTATGGCCGAGGTCGAAACCGTTCACCACGAGCGTCCTGGCGGTCCTGTGACAAATGATGACCACGCTCAGATCATGTGTCGTTTCGCAAATGGTGCGATGGGGAATATTTACGTCAGTCGGATTTCTACGGGCCGCAAGATGGGCTATGCCTATGAAATATCAGGTACAAAAGGAGCTATCCGGTTCGACCAGGAGGATCAGAATGCCCTGTGGCTCTATCGTCGAGAAGGGCCTGAGGCGGAAAGAGGCTTTACCAAGATCCTGACAGGCCCCGCCCATCCGGACTATGAGCCGTTCTGTCAAGGACCTGGACATGGAACCGGGTATCAGGACCAGATCATCATCGAGGCCAAGGATTTCCTCGAGGCAATTCATACCGGAAAAGCTATTTGGCCAACGTTCCGCGACGGGCATGAGGTCAACCGCGTTCTGGCCGCGGCTTTGGCATCATCCGAGCAGCGGCAATGGAAACAAATCGGCGACTTCTGAGCGCTGAAAACTACAAAAACACCAAAGAGAGACAAGAACCATGGCAAAGCTGAAATGGGGAATGATTGGTGGTGGCGAAGGCAGCCAGATCGGACCTGCGCACCGTTTGGGCGCACTGGCCGACGGGATGTTCGAATTCACCGCTGGCGCGCTGGATCATCGGCCCGATGTCGGTCGCGAATACGCCCAAAGACTAGGCGTAGCTGCGGATCGTGCCTATGGCGACTGGCAAGAAATGCTGGTGGGTGAAAAGGACCGGGCGGACCGAATTGATCTGGTGACGATCGCCACGCCGAATTCGACCCATTTCGAAATCACAAAGGCGTTTCTTGAAGCCGGGTTCAACGTCCTGTGCGAAAAACCCATGACCATGACGGTAGAAGAGGGGGAAGAGATCGTGCGCGTGGCAGAAACCTCAGGCAAGATTTGCGCGGTGAACTACTGCTATTCCGCTTATCCGATGGTCCGACAGGCCCGAGCAATGGTGCGAGCAGGGGATATCGGTAAAGTCCGACTGGTCGTGACCAATTTCAGCCACGGCCATCACGGCGACGCCACCGATGCGGATAATCCTCGTGTCCGTTGGCGCTACGATCCCGCCATGGCGGGCGTGTCGGGACAGTTCGCCGATTGCGGTATTCACGCGCTGCACATGGCGAGCTTTATCAGTGATGACGAAGTCAAAAGCCTGTCCGCCGACATGGCATCGACAATCTCAAGCCGCGAACTGGAAGATGACGCGATGGTCAACTTCCGCACCGAAGGCGGCGCGGTTGGACGGTTGTGGACTTCGTCAGTGGCTATCGGCCGCCAGCATGGCTTTGACATTCAGGTGTTTGGTGAAATCGGCGGCCTTCGCTGGGCGTCCGAGCAGCCCAATCAGTTGATCTATACCCCGGTGGGTGGCCGAACGCAGATCATCGAAAAAGGCGAAGGCGGGTTGCATGACGAAGCGCAGCGCCTGTCCCGGGTCGCTATCGCGCATCCTGAAGGGTTCCCTCTGGCGGTTGCAAATATCTATTGCGATTTGGCCGACGCGATTGTGGGAAAGGTCCGGGACAGTCTGCCCACGCCGTCCGATGGGGTTCGTTCCATTGCGGCGGTCCATGCCGCGGTCGCCTCGTCCAAGGCAGACGGAGCCTGGACGGACGCCCGCCCGCCGATTTTCCGTTGATCAGAGGCGGGGCCGCAGAGTGCCCCGCTCGATCAAACGACAGGGAAAAATCCGCGCCTCGGGATAGCGCTGTGGGTCTTTCAGCATCTCTTCGACCAGATCGACCGAAGATGTGATGATTTGTTTGATCGGCTGGTGAATCGTCGTCAGGTTCACGCTTTCCCATCGGGACATCTCCATGTCGTTCAAGCCGATTATTCCGACGTCCTTGCCGGGTTTCAGTCCATGATCCGACAATGCGGACAAGGCGCCGATGGACAGAATGTCATCACCGCAGAAGTACCCTTCTGCCGGATCATCCTTCAACAGCCTCAGCATCTCCTCACGTCCGGCCTCAAATGAATATGCGCCTGCGAACGAGTGAGATACTTCCAGAACAGGGTGTCTCTCGACCTCTTCCATGAAGCCGCGAAATCGGTCCATCGCCGAGGTCGCATCTTTGGGTCCGCCCAGATATCCGATCCGCTTGTAGCCGCGCGCGCGCAGTTCGCGGGCAGCCATACGACCGCATTCGACGTTGTCGATCCCAACCACATGCACCTCGGGTGAGGTCGCCGAGCGCCCAAATGTGTGGACGACGGGAACTCCGGCGTCGTGAAAGGCCTTGGCAAAACTGGGAGGCAAAGTGGACGAAGCAACGATCGCGGCATCGACCGAATATTGCCGCAGCATCCGGACCGAATTGGCCGGTTCCGTTTCATCGGTCAAATTCACGATGAGGGGGCGCAGACCTCGTTCCTGCAATGCACGCGTGAACTGGTCGAACACTTCAAGGAAGATCGGGTTGTGAAAGTTATTGGAAATCAAGCCGATCAGTTTAGTGCGCCCAGTCGTGAGCGAGGAGGCCAGCGCATTTGGGCTGTACCCCAGCTCTTTCGCGGCCTTTTCAACCTTGCTGCGTGTCTTGGCGGAAACGGACGCACCTTCAGTGAATGTTCTGGAAACGGCGGACCGCGAAACACCGGCCAATGCGGCCACGTCCTTTAGGGTCACAGCCATGATTGGCACCCTCGGTTCAGGGTAAGGCTAACTCGTGAATTCATGGTGAAAGCACTATGCACTATTGCATCGGACTTGCAATCGGTTGCAATGCGTTGGCGCAAAGACGCTGGGTACCGTTGTTCATTGGGAGACTGGTGGGTGATGAGAGACCCGAACTCCCGCCATCTTAGTTGCAAACGAAGCGATCTATCCCAACCCGCTCGTACATCAAGGTGTTGTATTCCACTGCCGCCGCCACCATCCTTTTGAAAGATGTCTTGCTTTGCCAGTAGCTTGACACTCTCACAGTCGATAAGGTCCTGCAACACTGCAAGTGTGTTTTGCCCCAAATAAAACCCTGTAATTCAGAAAATGCAGTAGCGTTTGCAGCGGAGGCGCAGCGGTCGCTACCCGCTGACGGGGGTATGGTGGCAACTGGTTACAAAGTGCGTTTAGATACCGTCCCACAAAAATGTGCTGCAAATCTACGTTAGATCTAAGCGGGCTTTTGTATGATCCGCATCGAATGACCGCACCGAGCCCAAAGCGGCCGGTTTTGGAGACGCCCCAATTTCTTGGAGCGTCCATGTTCGCCATAAGACATTTGCTCGTCTAGCCTAAACTTCCAAGACTACTCCACGAGTTCCAAATCACCGGGCCGCCAGCTTTTGTCGAACCATGGTTCAAGCGGCCCGTAAAGGCGCATCATAACATTGAAGCTTCGACCGGGAACTGTTTGCGCCCAGTTGTTTTCCCAACCTTCCGGCGCTTCCGGTCCAAAATAGATGCTGAAGCTACCATCGTCGTTCGGCTTTATTCCGGGCCGGTTGGAGTCGATCCCTCCGGATTGTTGGTCTGTTTCCAAGATCGAACGAGTCTGCCCACTATAGAGCATGAATGACGCAAAGTTCTTGGCAGGGACCGGCGCGGGAAGCGTTACCTTATAGGTCTTTGAACCATCCAGATACTCCCCATCTTTGTCGCGGGCCGTCATTGCATACACCGACCCGGTGCCAACCGGCGGCGCAGTCATTGCAGGTGTGATACCTGTCGCCATGTAAAAGAAGTATGTCCGATCATCCAGAATACGCGCGCCATCCTCAAGGAACAGATAGCTCTGGCGTTGGAACGGCGAGTTCCATTGACGATCTTCATAGAAGTACACCCCCGGATCCCGTGAGGCATATGTGATCGCACGCGCTGTCGCGTTTGCGATGGCTGCGGCTTCTTTGAAGATTCCCTTCATTCTGGCGTCCGGTTCGAACGGTTCGCCTTTTTTGATGCCAATGGAAGCAAATGTCCCAACAATTTCTGGATCAAAAGCGCCGACCGGATTGTTATCCAAGGCTACATGAATCTCCTCGAAGAAGTCTTCGTTGTTGGCATGGACTGTGTTGTGCTGAACGCCGGAGATATTGATGAAGTTCTCCGATGGCGGATTGTCGGCTGCGCTGAGCGGATAGATGTTCAGCCCTGCCTTGATCTCTGCAACTGGTCCTGTTGTGTCACCATCTGCCCCGGGGGAGCGACGCAGCAGCAACCAGTGTTCATTTGTTCTTGTACGAAGTTCAAAATATCCTTCTGGCACTGCAGTTTCATCGTCGTGATGCATCAACAGGTATTTCCCGCCTTCGCCTTTGTCTGCACCAAGCGCGCCAATGTCTGCGACGTAGTCGAACCCTGCGTCGTCCAACAGGCCCAACATGCCAGCGGGCACCTCTATGACCATAGGACCTTCGGAGATATCAACGTTGGAACCAACGTAAATAGTCGTTGTATTAGGCGTCAGCCAGATTGATCTGGCATCCAGAAGATTTTCTGCAATGACGACATCATTGGGTTGTGCGCCTACATCTTCATAGCCTTGAAACATTCCACGCAGAGACGCGATTTTCATGCCATCGAGAAAAGCAGTCGTTGCGCGCATCAAGTCCAGATTGTCGAAGACTTTCTCAACCGTATCTGGTGAAGGCATGCCATCGAAAAACTCAAGTGTGCCAAGTGTCTCTGTTTTCACTCTGTCCGGTGTCAAAACGTTTTGCGGTACGATTGCGGCGAACTCTCTGTCTGATTGTGGAGGCAATGCAACTTGTTCGTTTGCGCCCTCGTTTTGTTGAATCATATCTTCGTTCAGCAAAACGAACTCCACGCGCCGGTTCAGCGCGCGTCCTTCCTCGGACAAGTTCGAGGCAACAGGCGCGATTGGACCTGCTCCCATGGCGACCAGACGTTCCGCCGCGACGTTGTAGGGTTCGCCCATCAGTGCATTGCGTACGGCCGCAGCACGGCGCTCAGCGAGTTCAATGTTGTATGCAAAGTCACCCACCGAGTCCGTATGGCCCACGATCGCCAGTCGCATTTCAGGCAGCGTCGCCATCGCGCTGGCAACTTTGAACAACACCTCGGGTGACGTGCCGGTTAGCGCGTCACTGTCGGTCTCAAAAAAACCGCCGCTCATTGAGACGCGACCATCTTCGCGCAGAGCGGACACAACCGCTTCATCTGTCAGTTCACCGACCGCTCGTGCTCTTTCTTGGCCAAATTGTTGCGCCTTAAGCGGTCCCGTGTTGACTGCGAGTGCAATCGCAATCGCTGTCATACAAGTCTTAATGTTTCTCATTTTGAAACTCCCATTTTCATTGCCTTTATGCGCTTGTCGCGACGTGGCACTTTGGTGTTTGTTGTGGAGAGACGGTGTCCCGAGGCATACACCGCCTCTCCAATTACTGACCAATTGGTTTGTGCCAATACCGGTCAGTGTCCGAATTCAATTGCGAAAAGTTTCAGCTACTCGACCTTCTTGAGATCTCCGAGCATCCAGCCGCTTTCCAGCCAGCCCTCTTCAGGGCCGTAGAGGCGGAACAGGAGGAAGTAGGGCTCGGTGGTTGGGATCCAGTTGCTTTCCATGCCCTCTGGCGCTTCAGGCCCGAAGTAGATGTCGTAAGAACCATCTTCGTTTGCTTGCATCGTGTCGGTGTCGCGCTCGGAAAGTCCCACAGGATCGACGTCGCGGATGAAACTCTTGGTCTCCATCGAATAGACAATGACTGACCAGAAATCCTCGGCGGGTGTGTCCGCTGGCACGTTCAGCTTGTAAGTCTGATTGTGGTCATACATCTCGCCTTCGCTGTCGCGCAGACCAGTTAGGTAGAACGTCCCGCCGCCAAGTTGTTTCGGCAAATAGGTAATCCAGAAGTAGCTGCCGCCGGCACGGGCATCGACAAGCACTTCGGTTTCAGTTTCGTAAGGAAACCCAAGCTCGGCCTGACCCTCTGCAAAGTCCCAGATAAGCCATTGGCTTTTCATGTCGCCGTTTTCGTCCACCCATAGCGGCAACATCGCTTTGCCTGGCGTCACAAAATAATGCTGCATGGATGCATAAGCCAGCAACAGACCTTCCTCCATTGCCTTCACCTGAAGTTCGGTTGGCTCGAACGGCTTACCCTTCTCAATCCCGAGATCCTTCAGAAAGTTCACCATGACTTTGTCTTGAGGACGGATTGGGTTGTTCTGGACGTAGTCGTTTAGGTCCTGAAAGAAGGTATCGTTGTAGTACGGCAGGGAGTCGTAGGGAACCTCAGAGGCTTCATGATAGGTGTTCGGTGGTGGGTTGTCGGCTTCTGACAGGTAGTAGACTTTTATCGTCTGTGCGTATTCAGCCGCGTCCGCATCAGTCGCGCCGTTGGTCAGCTTTGGGCGGAATGAAAACCCGTATTCGTAAGTGTCTGTCTCGAACGGCAAGTATCCCGCGTCAGTCAGTTCCTCGATTGACATGTCGCCATCATAGTCGGGTGGCAGCATGAGATATTTACCACCTTCTCCTTCGTCGAACCCGTCCGGACCAACATCGGCAATCGGGACATCCCAGGCGTTTACAATCGTACCGAAGTAATTGACCTTGTCTGTTGCTGCCGGAACTTCGATCACCAAAGGCCCGGGCTCAGATGTCATGGACGCCCATGCGTAAGCTGTTACATCATTGGCCGTCAGAAACCCGTGTTTGGAGTCGAACGGTTTGTTGAGATACACAATGTCGTTGTAATCCCCGCCCAGATCTCGGCGAATACCTTTCAGGAAGTCGATCATGCCTGCAGCAGGCATGCCCCAAATCGCGGTTTGCGTCGCGCGCTGCACCATTATTTTGTATTCGATGTCTTCAACCTGCGCCGAGCGCGCGAGAATGTCGCCCGTGTCGTTAAATTCCTGCGCCTCGACCTGAGCAGCGGCGCCGCCGACGCAAATGGCCGCAACTAAACACTTGGTCGATAAGTCTGTGAACAATGTGCCCATCTGTTTCATTCGTGACTACTCCCTTGAGGTTTTCGCGAGACTTGCACATCCGAAACGCAGATGCGTATCATTTCACGACAGGCACATTTCCGGAGAACTCAATGGCACTGCCACCGATGATTTCAGCGAAGGCGCTTGGTGCGATGCCGCAGTTTGTCCATGAGGTCGCTGGAGAAAAAAGATTAGCGAAGGCCATGGATGTCGCTGACCTTCCACATCACTTTATCGAAGAACGGTCGGGATACATTTCCGAGCATTCGCTGGCGACATTCGTCGAGGAGGCGGTTCGATTGGCGGGCCATCAAAACATTGGCTTGCTTTGGTCTCCTTACCTAACGGTCGCAGACTACGGGCTTTGGGGAGAGTATGTCCTGTCCGCGCCTACGTTGGGTAACGCGCTACGTCGCGCAACATCGGTTATGCCTTTGCACTCATCAGTTGATCGTGCATGGCTGGAAGCCTCTGGCCGACGTTCGCGCTATTGCTACAAATTCGGAATGCCGGAGCACCCCGCTTACGCCGATATAGCTTTTTCCGCGATCGGCGTTTTCCTAAGTATTTTTCGCGAGTACCTAGGTAAGGAATGGACGCCTACGGCAGTTCTCTTGGATTTTGCAAAAGTACCGAACTCGGTCGAAGTCGAAGACACATATGGGTGTCCCATAGTTTGGAACGCACCAAGGTTGGGTGTGGAATTCGAAAGCTCATTGCTTTTGGTCGAGAACAGAAGGCAATATCGCGTTCGCGGTTTTGTGACGGTTGACGATGTTGCGAGGGAATGCGTCGGCGGACCACCTGAAACAATAGCTGGTCGGGTTGCCGCAATAGCCCGACAGCAACTCCACCACAAAGAAATCTCGGTTGATGCAACCGCTCGCGCACTCGGGCTTGGTGTTCGCGCTCTTCAAAGGAAGCTCGAGGAAGAAGGCGCGCAATTCCGTCGCATAGTAACCGATGTTCGCGTAAGCCGGGCGAAAGAGTTACTTTCATTGCAGTCTGGCACCATCGCCGATATTGCTACTGCGCTTGGATACGAGACAGCCAACAACTTCAGCCGTGCATTTAAGACCGCCACTGGTGTCTCGCCATCTGAGCACCGAATTCTTGGGCGCGATAGGTTCTAAACCTTCTGAAACCGCTCCAGTACCACCGACTGCTTCGTCCGCATAACAGTCATTCAAGCCGAGTGCAGCGAATGTCCGTTCCAAGCCCAGAGCAGAAATACAGCTATCCACTGGATACGGAACCGCACTAAATACTTATGTTACGATACCATCACGTCGTACCGACGCGATGCCGAAGGACCCGTCCCATCCAGAGCGACGAAGTCCTTGACCAAATTCGATACGGTGATTTTCAATGCGTAGAAAGAGTTCAAGTGCGCGGAAATTGCGACTCAGTAAACCGCAACGACCAACCGGAGAAAGGGATGCATGCTGGTGCATCGCAGGCGATAGTTCTGCAGCCGCCGCACGCGAAAGGATCAAATGTCTGAAATCTCGCGCTGGCTAGAGAAACATGGCTTGTCCAAGTATGCTGGGTCGTTTGCAGAGCATGAAATCGAACTAGGTGACTTAACCGAATTAACGGACAAAGATCTCACTACAATCGGGCTTCCCCTAGGTCCGAGGCGCCGTTTCATGAAAGCTGTTCGAGCTGAAGCAAAGGGAGTGACTTACCCGCACAACACCGCGTTAGGTCCCGCGATCGTCGCTGAGCGCCGGCAGCTTACCGTCATGTTTATAGATTTGGTTGGATCAACGGAAATATCCCAGCGCGTCGATCCGGAAGATTTGGCGGAAGTACTCCGGCTGTTCAAAGAAACCTGCGCTGCGTCGGTGGCCGCTTTTGATGGCCACATCGCAAGTTACTATGGTGATGGGATAATGGTCTTTTTTGGGTTTCCTCATGCGCACGAAGATGACCCAGAGCGAGCCATTCGCGCAGGTCTTCGCATTATCCAGGAAATTCCAGCTATCCGCACTCATGCGAAACTGAATGTCCGAATTGGGATCGCAACTGGGTTGGTTGTTGTTGGTGATTTACGTGGAGAAAAAATGTTTGAGGACGGAACGGCGATGGGGGAGACGCCGAACCTGGCCGCACGTCTACAAGCAATGGCTGAGCCCGGGACATTGATCGTCGCTCCCAATACTCATCATTTGGCGGGTGATGCTTTCGAATACGTTCTGCGTGGCGCATTCAAGCTTAAAGGTTTTGCCAGAGAGGTCGAAGCTTGGCAGGTGACAGGAGCACGGGAAACAGTCAGCCGTTTCATGGCAGAGGAAGACGAGTTACTGAACCCTTTGATCGGACGCGCCGCAGAATATGAAACCCTCAATGAAAAGTGGAAGTTGGCAAGTGGCGGTCAAGGACAAGTTGTGCTGGTGTCCGGCGAGCCAGGAATTGGCAAGTCTAGATTGGTTGAAGAATTAAGGCAGAGCATTCCGACGATGTCGCACGCTCAAACGCGATATCAGTGTTCCCCCTACCATTACGCGAGTGCGTTTTATCCTGCCATTCGCCAAATTGAGAATGCTGCGGGCCTTCGTTCAGACGACAAGAACGAAGTGAAACTCAGAAAGATATCCTCTGTTCTAAGTGACCAGTCGGATCACACACTGAAACTGGCCGCGTCCCTACTTTCGGTCCCTTTTGAAGACCAATTGGGTGAACTGAATCTGACGCCACAGCAACTCATGGATCAGACCTTAGAAATGCTGTTGGGCAATCTGACTTCGCAGGCTGAGGAAAAGCCAGTGTTGCTCTTGTTTGAGGACGCGCATTGGATTGATCCGACAACTAAATTGTTGCTCGACCGAGTTGCCGATCGGATTCGTGACCTTCCAGTATTGGTCGTGATGACGTTCAGACCTGAATTTGACCCGGGTTGGGCATTGCAATCCAACCTTTCTAAATTGGTCTTGAAGCAATTGGACTTTCACCAGGTCAAAAACATTGTGGACGAAGTTGCAAAAGGGCATTCGATTTCTGACGAAATGTACAATGTCGTCGCTGCCAGATCCGATGGCGTCCCGCTATATGTCGAAGAAGTGACAAAAGATCTATTGGAATCAGGGGTTTTGACAAAAGGAAGGGACGCATACTCAAAGGGTGGGGCGTCCCCGGCAAGCTCGGTCCCAAGCACTTTGCATGATGCACTTATGGCGCGGCTTGACCGACTGAGTTCCGTCAAGGAGGTCGCCCAGATTGGGGCGGTTATCGGACCTCAATTTTCTTTTCCGTTGATCGCCAAGGTCGCTCGGATCAGCGACAAGGCGTTGCGCGCGGGATTGGAACTTTTGGTCGACGCAGGCATTGTGACAGTTTCTGAACAAGAAAACCTTGAAACTTTCAGCTATCGCCACGCGCTAATTCGCGACACAGCTTACAACAGTCTCTTGAAGAGCGAGCGCAGGGTCTTGCACGCACGTGTTGCGCGAGCGTTAAGTGGTAAATCAACCCATATTGGCGATGCCAGTCCGGAAATACTTGCGCACCACTACACGATGGCGGGTATGAGCAAGGAGGCAATCGACTATCGCTATCTCGCAGGCCAACGCGCAGTCCAACGTTCTGCCAATATCGAGGCGAACACACAGCTTTCTTTGGCGATCGAGCAGTTGAGCCAACTGTCTCATGGTGTTGAGCGGGATCAGAAAGAAATTGAGGTTCAGGTTCTCAGAGCAGGTGTTCTACGATCGACTGCAGGAATAGCTGCCGATGAAACAGGGACCGTTTATGCAAGAATACGCGACTTGTGTGAACGGGTGGACGAAACAGAACATCTGTTCCCTGTTTTGAATGGCTTGTATTCCTTCCATTTGGTGCGTGCTGAGTATGATTTAGCCAGAAGTGTTGCAGCGCAGTTGTTGAATTTGGCAGATACAACGGGTGAGACACACCATCAGATGGTAGGGCATCGAGCCATGGGCGCAGTGCTGTTTCATATTGGAGAACTAAACCCTGCATACGAGCACTTGAGTAAAGCGCTAGAGCTTTACAGTCGGAAACGCGATGGGCACCTGGCCTACATATACGGTTCGGACCACGCAGCGATAACGTCGTGCTTTTTAAGCATGGCTGTATGGATGCGCGGTGCGCCAGACAAAGCACTTGAGATACAAAAACAAGCGGTTGCTGCAGCTCAAAAGCTGGAGCATGCGCACAGCATAGCACAGTCGCTAACCTACCAGTGTATGCTCTATCTTTTGCGCCGCGAACCTGGAAAAGTAATAGAAGCCGCAACTCAGTTGGAGGAACTGTCTTCAAAACACTCGTTCACCTTCATGTCGCTGACTGCAACGCTCTGGCGAAGCTGGGTGGATGCCTACCTTTCCCCTGAGCCCGAAAACATCCACGCATTGCGACAAGCATCGGAAGCGTGGTGGGCCAGCGGAGCTGGGAATTACAAACCTTTCTTTTTGACGATGATTGCGGAACTCACGTTGAAAACGGGTGATCGGGAAAGTGCCTTACAGTTGTTAGCCGAGGCCCGCAGGTACCAAAGCCTTACAAACGAAGGATGGGCGCAAGCTGAGACCGACCGCGTTTATGCTCTCGCAATTTCTGAAAGTCGGTTCGCCGAAGTAGAGTTTTGTGAGGCTTTGAACACGGCAAAACGACAGCAGGCAAGGATGTACGAACTTCGGATTGTTGTAGACTACATCAAGAGTTGCCAAAAATTTAGACAGACCCCCACTCCCAACTTTGGCTTAAATGCTGTCTTAGAAACTATCATAGGAGGAGAGCTAACAGTCGACGTGAACAACGCCCAAAATCTGCTTGATCAGACTACTTTTGATTAACTCTCAAAAATTCAGAGCGGTGCAGTTGGGTAGATTGGGACTCATACTCGGAACTTAACTAGGTGTTCGTCTGTTTGAGCGTTCGACAGAAACTGTATCCAGGAGTATCCGACCCGCGTTTCTTTATAAGCCGCTTCCTGGCGAACAGTACTCAATTCCACTCAATTTCTGCACTGCCCAATAAGTGGACATTCTTGCCAGAGCAGCGAATGACCAAATCGTCCGCATAGCAGTCATTCAAGCCGAGTGCAGCTAATAGCTGCTTTGAGCCCAAAGCAGACTGAAATGTGCTCGCCAAAATGAATTGCGGCTATAGACATTCTCTTGAGCGGTCTAAACCATCACTAAATGCATTCACCGCCATCGATAACCAGGGCTTGCCCCGTCATAAAAGCGGATTCATCAGAAGCTAAATAGACGATCCCATGGCCAATCTCTTCAACTGTCGCCCATCGACTCATGGGGATCGCCTGCTCGATGTAGCTTTCCAGTTTGGCCCGGCCACCCATCTGCTTTTCGAAGCCTGCATTGAAAGGGGTGTCTACAAATCCTGGACATAGGGCATTGAAACGGATTGCATGGACAGCGTAGTCGGCTGCCATCTGCCGGACCATCGCAACAGCAGCGTGCTTTGTAGTCGCATAGGCGATCATACCCCGGTCATATTGAACCCCAGAATTGGAGGCCGTGACGATCACGCTGCCTCCACCGTGTGATTTCATATGGGGGACGGCTGCACGCGCGGCAATGAAGTGAGCGCGGACATTCAATGCCCAAGAAGCATCCATTCCATCTGGTTCCACTTCTTCCAGCGTTCCTTCGATCTGCAACCCAGCGTGAGAGTGCAACACGTCAAGACGACCGAAGTTTTTAACTGCTTCGTCTATGGTTCTGGTAAGGGCATCGTCGTCGGTCACATCAAGCTGTATGGCAGATGCTTGATTTCCCTGTGCAACGATCGCGGCCACAGTGGCTTCAGCAAGTGTTGCATCGCGATCGGTTACCACAACATGCGCACCCTCTTGTGCCATTGCCATTGAACCCGCCCGACCAATTCCTGATCCCGCGCCCGTCACGAGCGCGACCTTACCTGCAAGCCGCATGTCACTTGGCTCCTTTATTTAATTATTCGATTTTGAGGCGCCTCGGCGCAAAAGCAGCTGCGCTGCAACGAGCAACAAGAGCGACGCGCCCATAACCATAGTGCCGATGGCATTGATCTCGGGCGTTACGCCGCGCCGGATGGATGAGAATATGTAGATTGGCAGGGTTGTTTCTGAGCCAGCTACGAAGAACGCGATGATGAAATCATCAAATGAGAAAGTGAAGCTAAGCAGGAAGCCTGCCAAAATTGCCGGTGCTATCAACGGCAGGGTCACCTGTCGAAAGGTGCCCCAGGGCGTCGCAAAGAGGTCAGCCGAAGCTTCCATGAGCGCGCGGTCCATACCCGATAGCCTTGCACGTACGATGATTATGACCAGCGCCATTGTGAACATGGTGTGTGCGGCGACAAGCGTGGGCATCCCCATGGAAAGTTGCGGGGGATTTGCTCCATCGGGCCATAGGCTTGCAAGAAGCGGGTTTAGCCAACCGAATACGGTGACGAGGGCAATGAGTGTCGCGATGCCGATGACGATACCAGGTATCATTATCGCAATATAAATCATCGCATCAAACAAAGTTCGGAGCCATCCCGTAACCCCTTGTAAAGCGATGGCTGCCATGGTTCCGAGAGTGGATGCGAGGCAAGCAGTTATGAATGCCGCAAGCAGACTGGTCTCGAGCGCGTCCATAACAAATGGGTTGTCAAGCGCTTTACCATACCATTGGGTCGAGAACCCCATAAACTGGCTTGCGTGTCGTCCGGCATTAAAGCTGAAAAGCGCGATGATGCCGATCGGAATATAGAGAAAAAGGTAGACGCAAATCGCGTATAAGCGCATCGGACCCTCACATCAGCGAGACATCTTCGCGCTGGCCACCCAGGCGCGAGATGAATTTCATGTAAATTGAGACAGTGACAAGCATCACGACAACCAGAGTCATTGCGACCGCCGATCCGTACGCCCAGTTCCGAGACTGCAGGAACAGGTCCACCAGCGCATTTCCGACGAAAAAGACCTTTCCGCCGCCCAAGATCGCTGGGATCAGAAACTCGCCCATCAGCAAGATGAAGACCAGCATGCAGCCAGTTGCGATACCAGGTACCGACAAAGGAAGTGTCACCTGACGGAACGTACGCCATGGGGTAGAGCCGAGATCAGCCGATGCTTCCAGAAGGCGTTTATCCAGTTTGTCCAAGCTTACAAAAATCGGGAAAACCATCAGAGGTAGATAACCATAGACAATTCCCACAAGTACAGCGAATGGCGTATTTATCAGGCGCACATCGTCGATGCCGATCGTCTCCAGTAAAGCGGGCAAGCCACGCCCCCCAAGGATGAAAATCCAAGCGTATGACCGGATCAGGATCGATGTCCAGAACGGCACGATCACCAGAATCAACAGTGAAGTTCTCCACTTTGGTGAACAACGCACCGCAAGAAAGTAGGCGAGCGGGTAGGCAATTACCAACGCAGCGATGGTTCCCAGAGGTGCAAGGATCAAAGTGTTCTTAAACGCCGTCCATCGCGCAGGAAGGTTGGCATATTGTTCCAACGTAAACGCTGGTACGTAGCCTCCGGCGGCACCCCGTTCGCCAAAGGAAAAGACGAAGACGACCAGCAGAGGAAGGGCAAGCATTACCAAAAGCCATATTCCTGCTGGAGCCAGCAACAGTGCTTTTCTGCCTCGTTCGGTCATATTGTCCTCGTCTTTTCCGATATTGGCGGCCTTGCCGCTTAGGCCGACTTGAAGCGGGCGAGCAACTCGGCACGGTTTGGATCGGTCAGCGTAGCCGCTGCGCCGAACTCGAGCGCATTCAGAAGGTCAGCTGCCGGATAAAGGATCGGATCTTCCAGCAGTTCCTTCGGCAGCAACGCATTGGTGCGAGCATCAGCCGATGGATAGCCATGAGCGAGGACTTCCTTCGCATTAACTTCCGGGTTCAGCAGGAAGTCGATCAAGGCATAAGCGGCATCCATATGGGGTGCACCCTTAGGAATAGCGTAGTAGTCGGACCAGAGTTCACCGCCCTCAGTTCCCAGAACGTAGGCGATTTCAGGCATGTCGACATTCATCTGCTTACCGTCACCTGTCCAGCACATCGTCATCCAGGCGTCACCGTTACGCATCGGTGGCTGATAATCCGACGAGATTGCAAACAGATGTGGTTTGGCATCCAGCAACAATTTCTCGGCATCCGCCAGTTCCTTCTCATCGACCGAGTTGAAGGAGTAGCCGAAGTATTTCAGGGCGTTACCGATGGTGGTGAGTTGGTAATCATGCACCATTGTCCGGCCTGAGTAACTTGCCATAGTCAGGTCCCAGAACTCTTTCCATGTGGTCGGAGTCGGAGCGCCGTCAAGCTTGCTGGTATTCACTGCAAAGCCAGTTGTGCCCCAGTTTTTTGGCACCGCGTAAAGCTGGCCATCGACAGAACCGGCATCCGAAAAGCGCTGTTCGAATGAACCTGCGTCGTAGTTTGGCAGTTTGGACGTATCGAGCGGGATGATCAGATCTTCACCCACATACGTAGTGATCGTGTAGTTAGTTGGAACGAAAACGTCCCAGCCAGACCCTCCAGCCTGTAGTTTTGCCAACATCTCTTCGTTCGAGCCAAAAACATTGACCTGAACATGGGCGCCAGTGGCTTCCGTGAAGGCTTCGAAGTTCATCTCGTCATGATAGTTCGGCCACGTGGCGAGGATCACTCGGTCGCCAATGTCTCCGGCAGCAAATGCCGGGCGTGGACGCAACCCAGGCATGGCCGTGCCCAGAACGGCCGTTGCCATCCCAAGACCTGTCACGCCTAAGAAATGTCGCCGTGTAACCGAACCCTTTTGGTACCGGCGAAGCTCTTCCATGAACTTTTGCTTGGAAATAGTCCCATTATCCTTGGTCATTGTGAACCTCTCTGTTGTTGGATTGCGGGATTTGTTATTTTTCCAGGATCAGCAG
>NZ_WPZE01000012.1:0-73155 GCF_013031225.1 Ruegeria sp. HKCCD7221 | reverse complement strand
CCTATGTCCAAATCCAAGCATGAGCAACCGAACGACGGTTAACGTGACAACACCCCCCAAATTAATGTTCAGCACCCACCAGTTTGACCCTTTGAATTGGGTCGGGTCGCGAGGATAGGCTAGGACATCACCATGTCAATTGTTGCGGTTTCGGTTGTGGTTTGGGTTACGGCAGAATGTGAGAAAATGTGGACGGTGGACACAGATGCCTCCGCAACACGGTAGTACCTGAACCAACAGATCATCTTTTCACGTGTGGATTCGGGTTTTGGGAATTGTTTTGATTTGAGGGCAGTTACTTTGTTGAAGCAAACTCAAGGTCAGGCGGATCGCCGATTTTTCTCGACTAGCCAATTGGTCTCAACTATTTCATGTAGAATGGTTTTCACCTTCAGGACAGGATTACGACGTTTGTCTAACTTGGTCATATTCGACAAAGTGAAACGGGCAGCACCAGTCATGATTTTAGTCTTTGTTCTATTCACCATACTTGGAGCTTGTGAACGTGAAAGACCTAAACCGTCAGGCGAACTGAATCCTCAGAGATTGTTGGCCGCCGTAAAGAATGGGGAGGGAATTGACCCGTCGAAATACAAAGGCGACATCGAATTTCTACTGCCCAGTGAAGTCCCTGTCGGCAATGAGGTGTTTAATGTTGCATTTTTCATAGGGTTGAGCCCTGCGACCGAAACCCGCCTACGTGTGACTGCCATGGCTGACCTGAGGGCAATTCAGGCACGGTTCCCGGAACTGGCATCAGGGGTCTATGACGATAGTTGCTCGCGAGAAGTGTCGGTTAAGATCCATGAGACGGAGGCGATCGAAGATCACGTCGAATTGCGCGGATCGATGTTTGTTCGATTTTTTTCCTGTAGCCAGAATGCTTCGGGCGAAGAACGTGGAGGTCTTTGGCTGACGCAAGAAATCGACACCAAAGCCAAGGTCGAGGCTTTCGTCGAAGCACAATGTGTACGCTTTTCTGTCGTTGAGCTTGAATTGGATCCTAGGGGATTTACAGGCTTTATCGCAAAAATGTTTGGAGTAATTGAAGAGGCACGTACAGAAATTCTCGAACAAGCCGAGAACTATTTTGATGCCAACCCAATTTGCCTGACGGTTCCCAAGGAACTGAAGCCGGTGTCACCGAAAGCCACACTCGTCCGAGCGCTTGAAATTGGTGAAGGTGGCATTGGTGCTGAAATTCAGGGGTCGATCGACACGGACGCAACCACACTTGTCAACCTGCTCAGCGTAATGGAGCTGAGCGATATTATTGAGGGACAGCAATGAGGTACACACATTTTGCGGTGTTTCTCTTTGGCAGCATCGGCCTTGTTTCCCATTCCGCCGCACAGCAAGCAGAATTTGACATAGAGGACACTCTGGTCGTCGGCGCAACAGAGATTGATTACGGTCTCAACCTGATTATGACGGCGGTTTCACCAACTCGTGTTGGTGTCGAAGCCGTGCTTGACTTTAGCGATCTGCAGACCCGATTGCCTGACCTGCTAGCTGAAGAGCCGATCCTGGACTCTTGCGGCAGCCGAACCGACCTCAGTGAGTTTGTGGTTGAGGCACAAGGCGAAATTGTCTCTCTCAGTGGGAAACTTGATACTCAGTTCTTTGAATGCACCAAAACAAGGGAGAACGTCTTTGCGCGTGGCGATCCGACAGATAGGTGGATTTTTGGTTTCTCGGCTTCAGCTACAGCTCGGTTTAGCGACAAGTGTGTCACATACGAGCTTGTAGACGCAGTTGTTCAACCCCTTGAGCAATTGCGGGATATTGAGGGGTTCGTCGAAGATGTCGAGGCACTGCGAGCTATTTTGTTGGAAGTCGCCGGGCGCTTTTTAAGCGAACGACCTTTTTGCCCGGCTTTTCCCGAGGAGTTCGAGCCTTTGGATCCGGTGTATGAATCCGGCGGTCCACGTGAAATAGGAGATGGCGGTTTAGGAGCCTATCTTAAGGGATCCATTGATACCAGCACTGCTACAATCATAGGAATACTGCACGTGCTACAAGAGGAAGGCGTTATTCCAGGCCCTCCGTAACTCATATCGTGTTCGCTAAGAATATGTATTGTCTTCAAACCACTAACGATAACCGCAGTTAGCCACTATCGCTCATTCAGCCCTATCCAACGGGGATACATCACGAACACTCAATCAAAGAAAATCGCTGGTTCGAGCTATCTCTCTACAACAGAATTGTGGAAAAATTCTTTCATAGTAAGGTATTGATAAGTTGATGCACTTCGCCCCTAATCTGAAGGACCAGTCAACGCGATAGGAATTCCTGCAGTAGGCGTGCCATTGATTGCGAAGATGGACTGAACCCGTGTGAGCGAATACATGACGCAATTCAATCTCTGGAATGTGGCCAGAACAACGGCTTCAATAGTAGCTTCCGTTTTGTCTTTTGCGTTGCTTTCGTCTTTGTTTATTGAGGAGGCACGAGCACAACAATTGGATCATTTGGATCCGTATCAGCACTCAATTTCTATTTCGAGTGATCCAAGTGTACACGAAAAAGTACTCGCTCGGCATTTGGTTGCGTTGGGCGTAGAAGATCTTACAGAAATTGCCGACATTTGGCAGCGCCGCGTCCAAACTAATCTGGCTAGAATAGCCGAGGGTGTAACACGATTGGAAACCGTGGCAGATGATCAAGTCCCTGAACTTGTTGCAGAAATCAAAGCGGTAAACCAAGAGAATATAGGTTACTTTCAAAATTACATGATCGTGGTTTACGCTTTGGCCCGTAAAGGTGGGCCGGAAGAGGAAGTGAAAAAGCACGAGGACTTCATCAGAGGCTTCATAGGCGAGCTTATGCTGTCGTACCAATGGGCCACAATCGCACATCTATCGTGGGACTGGGTGCGATCTGGTAAGGGGGGGCTTAGGGCGCTAAGCGGTCTATTTCAAGCGATTGCAGTTCTTATCGCAGCTTTCATTCTCGGGAGCATTCTAAAAAGAGTGTCTGGCAGATGGCTCCGAAATCGAGATGAAGAAAATGAAATTGCGGCAGTCGTCGTGCCGAATGTTGTGCGCTGGGGCATTCTACTACTTGGATTTCTCTTAGCCCTGTGGGGGCTCGGCGTAAATATCGGTGTCACAACTGCCGTTATCGGTGGTTTTGGATTTCTGATAGCCTTCATGATGCAGAATCTTTTTCAAAGTGTGATTGGTGGTTTTCTGCTTCAAGCGACTAATCCCTATTCAAAAGGCGACGTTATTTCGATCAATCAGATCGTGGGAACAGTTATCGACGTGAATGTGATTTCGACAAAGCTCAGAACTTTTGACAATCGCCTTGTTCAGATCCCAAATCAGTTCATCTGGCAGGGGTCTATGGAAAACCTTACCAAGTACCGTGTGCGGCGCGTCGATCTTGTATTTGGGATTGGATACAAAGATGACATCGAAAGCGCGAAGGCGACCCTTTACGAAATGGTGGAAGAAGACAAGCGTTGTCTGAAAAGCCCAGAAACGCGGGTGTTTGTCGGTGAACTGGGGCCTTCATCCGTGAACGTTTTTTGCAGACCGTGGGTGCGAACTGATGATTACTGGGATGTTCTTTGGGATCTGACAGAGATTGGAAAAACACGCTTACAAAACAAAGGAATCTTTATCGCTTATCCGCAGATGGACGTGCATGTACACACCGGAGATGAGACTTCGTCTGCTGATTGAGCGAAACCAATTATGAGTTTCTCGTGCCCGATTTTACACCAGCCCGGAACCGGTCAAAAAATACTTAATTGCATCAACGATATAAGCACAACCTAAAACTCCAAACAAAAGGGGTATAAGCCAAGACGCGGTAGTGCTGATGAATCGGTTGAATGACTTTAGACTATCAACGATTGAGACCCCCATTAGTTTGTAAGCCAGCGGAACCAACAGAAATGGTATGGCGAAGGCGATATTGTAGATCAGCAATCCGACTATCTTGGACTGAACGTTAAAACGATACATTTCATTGATGAAACCAAAGTAAGGAACCGCGAACGGTATCCCAACCAAGCAGATGCTTGCGCCCATGACGAATGACGGCAGAACTCCATCTTTCTGCCGGATGGCTTCAGACTTGCCCGATTGCTTCTTCATTGAAGCATTTATGCTTAACGTAAATGCAAGTGTAAGAAAGACTATTCCCAGTAGAAACCCAATTACAAAGTAAATTGGTATCGGATTCACGAATGTATCAATGACAAAGTCTACCACCGGAGCAATGAACTCTGCCAACCCGTAAACTATCAAAACTCCAACCAAAAAATATGCAGCCGTATGCCCTAGTATCAGTGCAAGACTGCTTGCAATCGGCTTCGCGCCGGTTAACGCGATAGCAGTCGCTGCCAAAAGGACTGGGCTGACCACGTCAACAAGCAGTATAGGTATTGCAATGATCCATATATCATTCATCTAATAGCGCCTTTTGGTTTTATCGTAGCAGCGCCGCAATCGTCATTTATTGGTTATGGTCCTGACCTTAGTGTTGAGCTTTCAGGGCCAACAAGCATCATTGGTACACCGTGTTCTTTCTGCGCTCGAAGAGGGAAAGAACATGTGCCGCAATCACCATTACCAGCCAAATCAAAGACGAGCTGATATTTTCGGCAGCGGCAAGTGGCAAAACCGCAAACCCAAATAATATTGAAACGAGGTCACTTGCCTGCCAGCCATCGGAAAGGAGGTCAGGCAACAATCCAAAAAAGCTGCCGAACGCGCCTGCAATGAATGTTGACAAAAGTCCGCCAACCAATGCTGTGACCCATCCTCCAACGCCTGAACGACCAAACATTGGAGCGAGCAGAAACCCCATGAAGGCCCCACCTATGGTCATTGCGATAACATAGCGTATCACAAGCCCGAAGTTCTGTTTTGCCCAATCGTCACCCAACCCGCCGGGAAGGTCGCGAGAAAGGAAGAGCAGGAATAAACTGGCCCCAATCACGGCCATTACCAATGTTGCTGCTCGTCGTGGTGCTTTTTTTGGGGATTTTGCGACTGTCATTCAATCGGTCCAATTCGAGTGGGATTTTGAAGGGCGCGAAGGGAAGCGGCTCTGTAGTACGGTATTTTCGCAGATACTGGTCAAGCGTATCAATGTACTTGTTAGATCATACGATAAAACGTGAGCGCGAGGCTATTGGACGGGCAGGGGAAATGTATCCTTGCATAACAACCTGGAACTGTAGCGCACATATGTCGCTGTGAAATGCTCAGGCGCTGCTCAATCGTTTCAAACGGAAACAGTTGACGACCGTGGCGAGCAAGTCACCGCCTATTAACAAATAAACAAATTTGACTATGATCGCCTTACATAGGCGGCGGGGTGCTCAATTATGAAGTGGTTTTGGAATGTTCTCACATCTACAAAATCAGCATGTGCATTTTTTCGTGTTTCGACACATGTTTCGGCAGTCCTCGGCACTCTGACATTCATTGCAGTTTCGATTATCGGCGGCACGGCAGCGGCTCAATTTCCAGTTGCAGGAAATTACGGGCTGGGTGCCGGACTGGGACAAACCTCTGCTGTTTTGCCACCCCAGGGAACCAGGGTGATCGAAAACGGGTGGATCAACTACTACATCCAACGATATGTCGATGATGACGAAAATGACATCGGTGCATCGACGCCAACAGTCAACGCGGCCCGGTTGACTTTCAGATATGTTTTTCGGGAAGTCAGGATACTGGGTGCCGATTATGGGGCAGGCGTCGTCCTGACATACAGGGATCAGGTATTACGGCCTGAACCTGGATCAGGGACAGATTATCATCTGGGAGACACAGTTATCACACCGATCGCGCTGGGGTGGCATCACAATAACTGGCACTTTCAAACGTCCTACACCTTTTGGGCCCCAACCGGAGAATTTGAAGCGGGTGGAAGCACCAACACCGGCAAGGGTCTGTGGAGCCACATGCTGTTCGTAGGATCAACATGGAAGCAGGATGCAAGCCTGCCTTGGGCGGCAACGTTTCAGGCACGTTACGAAACGTTCGGACGCCAGAAAACTACCGATATTCGCCCAGGTGACGTACTGTCATTAGAGTTTGCTTTCGGAAAAGAAGTCGCCCGGGGCTTCAATCTGGGGCTTTTAGCAGCAAGGTCATTCCAGGTTTCAAGGCAAAGCGGGACGCCCGGAGGTAATCCCTCAAAATATGAGATCAATCTGGTCGGAGCCGAAGGTGTCTGGAAACCCAAAGCCTTCCCAGGTGCTCAATTCGCTTTGCGTATAGGGAAGGAATTTGACAACCGAAACACGACGGAAGGCTTCGCGACCCTGCTGTCGCTTGCCTACGCATTTTAACCGGTGTGATGGGGTCATTTGGTAATACGTTTACCTTCATGGGCAAAATGAGATTAGATCGTGCCTGCGCGGTGACTTTGGCTATGGGTGTAGGCTCTGCAGCGACAACGCAAAGCACTGATCCAGATGCCTCAGAAGCCGCGGCACGCGCAGCATTGTCAGTTTTGAGTATTGCTGCCACGCCAAACGAAACAATGTCCTCTTTTTCTTTTCTGAGGGCGACTGGCGATACAAAAAGCCTTAGATCAACCCAGCTCCGAGGCGGGTATCACCCACTCGAAAATGGCCTATATCTTGAAGGGCTTGTGGCTTATCAGAAATACAACCCGGTGCTTTTCTTTCCAGAAATTGCACCTGGTGTCGATGTAGATGTAACCTGGGCAAGCGTGGCGGCAACCTTCGGTGTAGGCTGGGAATTTCCGTTAAAAAATGACTGGCGCATTCGTCCGGTCGGGCATGTATCACTCGGCCACGTTACGGCTGATGCTTCAATTATCGACTTCCCGTTGCTTCCAGTCAATTCGGGGTCTGCGGATTCAGTTGACGGAAACCTGAATGCACTGGGACTAGGGGCATCTGTCGCCGTATTCAAGGAAGCACAAATTGGCCTTTGGCAGGCAGAATACCGATTGCGCCAAACGTTTCTAGAGTTTCACCCAATTGACGAACCACAGGCCGGTGGGGCCAAGGCCAGCTCCAACCAAACGACGCTATTTTCTCGCCATCGCTATCCTTTGAAGGATGTCAGGTTCTTCAACTTGGCCACTCTCCTCGTTCTGGACGCTGGGCTGGTATATTATCATGGGGATGCCGCAAAGGTTCTGGACACTGATTGGTTGGCAACTGCCGGCGTCGGCATCGAGATTGACACAAGCCGAGTTGGTATTCCATCGGTGCAAGCCGGGCGGATCATGCTGAATGGTGTAATCGCCGAGGATTTTGACGGATTTTCCATAGGCTTGGGCCTCAGGTTTTAGCGTCGCGCTCAACTTCGAGCTAAAGATAATGTTCGGACGTAAGATTCCCTGATGGAATCCAAATCTATAAATCTTGTAAATTTTTTGCGATTTACCTCAGCTTGGCAGATAAAACGAAAATTTTGGCTCATTTTCGAATGAGGAACCGGATCGCCACCTCCAATATTGGATCACAGTACCTTTTAAGGTGCGTTGCCAATTGCAGATACAAAGTCGGAGCGTCAGTCATGAAGACCGAAGCGATCAGTGCCGTTGAAGTAATCAGCATGCATTTGAACAGACATTATGAAGCCGACCAACGCGCAGATGCCGTGGTCGAAATGCTTCTTGAAAATGAAATCTCCAACTGGGACTTTTGGCCCTTGTTGCAAATCTTGTGGGGTGGGTTTGAAAAAATCGACCACACTATGTTTGTTCACGCTATGGGAGCAGAAAAACGTAAGTCAAGTTGGACACCTACCGCTGAGTGGCGCCTGCTTCCCATGGAAATTTCGATATTTCGCGGGCAAAGTCTTGGTAAAGAAGTTGGACTATCTTGGACAACCAGCTTTGACGCTGCATTGGATTATGCGACCAGGTTTGGTTGTCTTACAAACAAAACTCCGGTCATTCTCGAAACCAAAATTTCAAAACATGCAGTGGCTCTGGTCATCGATGATTGCGACCAGAACGAATTTGTTTTGTGGAAAGCGCCGCAGATTTCAGACTGCGCGATCACCCCGGTTCCGTCGATTCACTAACCTGTAAGGGGTGCGCCCCAATCGTGCCCCGAAAACTAATGTAGACGGCAATACAGGGCCTTTCAGGTTTTTTGCAGTTGAAACTGCCGCGGTGTTAAACCTGTCCAGCGCTTGAAGGCAGTTGAGAATGCCGCCTGTCCCGCAAAGTCCAGATAAAACGCAATCTCACCTATTGTGAAGCCGTCTTTCAGATATGTTTGGGCAAGATCGCACCGGATGTCATCGACAATTTGGCGAAATTTCAAACCTTGCTCGCTTAGACGCCGCGATAGTGATCGCGAGCTGAGCCCCAGATCGGTTGCTACCTGTTGTAGATTTGGAATCCGCCCCGGCAGTTCGTTCAGCAATAGGGCTTCGACCCTATTGCGGATGCCCGACTTTCGGCCCACCCTCTCTTTCAACAGGTTGTCCCCGTAATCAGTTAGATGCTTTTTAAGAGCCGGGTCGTAGCTTGGAATTGGCAGATCAAGAGATGAAAGCGGTAAGATAACTTCTGTTCTTTCGGAGCCAAAGGAAATGGCGCAGCCAGCGGCTTTTTGTATTTCGGGCCCTGCGGATTTGACTACATGCTGAAACCGAACCTCTAATGGGTAGAGTTGGGTTTTTGTGATAATGCGCACCAGAGAGATCGCCGAGAAGATAAGAAACTCGGTCCTCCTGTGAAATTTAGTGAGACCTCCGTCAACGATTTGCAGCTGAAGGGAGGCATGATTTCCCGATACAACAAGGGAATAGCCAATTGTGTCATCAATCAAAGCGCCATAATATGATGCATTTTCAATCGCTTCTCTTAGATTTTGTGAATACTTTAAGATGTACCAAACGATGTCTCGCGGTGAATTGAAATCCAATCCGGCGATCGTAGCAAAGGCTGGCATCTTTAGGTGATCGCAAGCCAGGCGGACAAACTGACCTTCTTTGTAAGGGTCAATGAGTTTCGAAGGCTCACTCAGATCGCTGCGCGTCAAACCGGAGTCCTGTAAAGCGTTTTTAAAGGCACGGGCATCTGACAGCCGTTCCTCGAACATCCTGGCAAAATGCCGTAGCCATGCGTTATCGACGCCCATGAGCATTTCCCTTTAAGTGCGCAGCGGTCCTGATGCGGGATAATACTCGATTGTTTGTGGGCGGCAATTCGTGTGCCACTTGACGACGCTCTTACATTGCTAAACCCCGGCTAATACATTTCTTGCGATTTGCCGGGGTCAGGTTGTGCTGGGCTGAGCGTCAGAAGCGGTAGTTGACCCCAAACGTAGCAGTTGTCGATTCCAGGTCGAACTCACCATCGGAATTGTCAAACCTTTCTTGTGTGATCTCACCAAATATCGAAACGCCGTCAGATAATCGGTGTTCCAGTCCGGCACCAATTGAAGAACCCCAACGGTCATTAACGTCTCCGCCCCAGACGTATGCGGGCCCGGCGGTCACGTAGGCCAAGGTGTTGCCAAAGGCATATCCTCCACGCAGCCTGATACGCGTGAGTGTGTCTGGATCGCCGCAATCACAGGCGAAGTTTAGATGGTTGGCGTCGATTGCGATGCCCCCCACCCAGTTTGAGGCTTCCCAATCTCGCCCGAGTTGAAATCCGATAAGACCATTGTCATGGCTTAAGCCATTTTCAAGCTCTCCATAGCCGAACTTGATGCCGATGTAGCTGTTGTTCCAATCGGCGGCCATGGCCGGCGCGGTGAATGCTGCAAGAATAATTGTCAGAATTGCAGCTGGTATGCGGTGTTTATGATTGTATTTTGCGGACATCGGTTTGCCTCACTGAACAGCATGGTTGAAAGGGGAAGAAGGCGAGTTTGCGTACAAAGGAAAGACAAGATGCTGATCCTTCGATGCTTCCAACTTCCGCTTTTTCGACGAATGTTCTCTTTTTACCTGCTCCACCGCGTCATCAAGTTTCGAGGATTCTGAACTGGTGAGGTCCAGTAGATAATCCGATATTTCCGGGAGCACCTTGTACCAGCTGGGGTATTCCAACGAGAATTGTGCGAAAATACTCATCGTGAACTTGAACAGTCGCTCAGAGCTGAGTTCGCGGGATTCACGCGCAGCCCAAAGCAGGGTTTCCTTCATTGCGTTTTCGAAGGCGACTTGCGCAGTAAAAGTACCGTTAAGTTCGATACGGATTTGATATTCGCGCGCCCGCTTCAATTCTGCGGCCCGCATAACCAGATTTTGAGCTGCTGCGGTTGTTGAGGGATAGAGAGCCCGCAGCGTAACAAGTTTCTTGTAGTTGGACATCTGATTGCTCCACTCTTCGTTTCTGCAATTCAGATATCGGTACAGAGTGGAGCAATTAGCAGGTAATTTACGGTATTATAACAGTTTGAAGAGGCGCTAATAGTTTGATAACTAAGATCTTTCTTTTTTCTGCGAGTCAGGATCGCTTAACTGTGTCAATCGGCGACTCTCCAAAGAACCGACGATAGGCAACAGATGTTCGACCAAAGTGATTGAAGCCTGCTTCCCCAACAAGTTTAGACACGACACCTTTCTCATATGGCGTATTTAGAAGCAGCGATCTGAGGCGATGCAATCGAATAAGTGTCTGAAATTTACCCGGACCAAGCCCTATCTGTTTTTCGAACGCAGCGTATAGCGACCGCCTGGGCACCCCAAGCAAGCGACAAAGTTCCTGAATAGTTATTCCGGCATTGTTATCGTCCATCAGAAGCGCTTCCGCGGCAGTGACGATTTTCCAATGGCCATGATCCGATTTGCTGAAAACCTCTTCACGACCCGAACAGAAAAGGGCATCGCCCATCAGGCGTTCAAGCTCTTGGGCAAGTGCATTGAACACAGGATTTGGATTGGTTGCGGATTTCGACTGACCCAGGATCAAGCAAGTTTCCAAAGAGCGTATATAGCTGTTCAGGGCGTCAGATTTTGTCAGCCGAATGGGTGCCTCGAAATCTGCCCACCCACGTTGTTCGGCAACTGCCCGAGGTACCTCCAACATATAGATTTGAGTCCCAGTCTCGACCACGTAATCAAACTCTGTTGGCCCGAGACCCTGCCAGCAAACAATAAATGGGGTTTGGTACAAAAGCCCTTGAAAACGGACTGGATCTCCGTTCGGAAGAAAAAGTCCGTAGTAGATTGTGTCGTGGTACTGAATTTCCTGGTACCGCACGCGAGAGCGCAAAGACTCAATATGTATGCCCACATCTGCAAACTTAGCGCTTTGCCAAGTCAGTCGTGGTCCCTGCGGGCAAAGCGCGGTCGCGTTGAACTCCACGTCATTATAGACGGGCAAGTCTTCAATCGAGCGGATCTCGGCGCTCTGGTACATGACACCTCTGACTGTTCATCCCATTCCTGCGAGATGAATTCTAATATTCATAATAGTTTGCACAAATCGGATAGCCAACTTCAAACTCAGAATGCACTGTTAATCGCAAATATCTGAATACCTGTTTAAACTTCTCGGAGTTAATCATGAAAAAGCTTTCGTTCTCTATTGTAGCGCTACTGGTTTCCTCAACGGCTCTGTACGCGCAGGCAGCAGACCTGGTTTTTACCAACGCTTCAGTTCTTACCATGAATGATGATGCGCCAACCGCGCAGGCCGTAGCCGTCACAGGCAACGAGATTACCTACGTTGGCGACATCGCTGGAGCCGATGCTTTGATCGACGACAACACCGAGGTTTTAGACCTTGGAGGCGACACGCTGTTGCCGGGCTTTGTCTCGGGACACGATCACATCGTCGCATCAGGTTGGACGTCACGTGGTGTCAGTCTATTCGGCATTGAGACCCTTGAAGAGGCATTGGCCACGATCAAGGAATACGCCGAAGCGAACCCCGATGAAGATTTGATCCTGGGCTATGGGTTCAATCAGGTTGCCTACGGGGGCTGGCCGACAAAGGAAGATTTGGATTCAGTAGTTTCTGATCGCCCTGCCTTCATCCTTGACTTCACCATCCACGATATCTGGATGAACTCCAAGGCCTTCGAAGCGGGGCAGGTCAGCCCTGACGAAGAAGATCAGGTGCCGGGCGTGATGTTTTGGCAGCGTGACGCGGAAGGAAATCAGACTGGAATTGGCATCGAGTTCCAATGGGCGGCGGCGTTCAGAAATGCGGGCGCTTGGGACCCGGCGGGTGAAATTCCCGACATTCAGAAGAACCTTTACGATCAGGCCGTCAAAACAGGGATAACGGCCGTTCACATACCCCTGATGGCCATGCCAACGGTCACCGATCTGTCGCTTGTGAAGGAAGACGAGAAACTGGTCCTTTCCCATTTGCACGAGCTCGAAAAGAAAGACGAACTTTCGATCCGCACTTTCGTCGCCACCGGATTCAAGGACCCAACCGCAACTGCTGACGACATCGTTCAACACACGCTTGATCTGCGAGAGCAATACGACAGCGACATGCTGCGCATCTGGGGCATCAAGATCCATCCAGAGGGGAACTGGAGTTCAAAAACCGCCTGGATGTTGGACGATTACGCCGATGGGTCAGGAACGCGTGGTGCGGCAGCCATTGAAGGCCCGATGATAACATCGGTGTACCTGCAAGCGAACCAAAACGGACTTCCGGTGGGCACCCATGTCGATGGATCTCAGACAGTACGTAATACTGTCGAAGCAATTATGACCGCACGCGGCGCCGGCTATGACGTCCCTAACAATCTGCTACACCACTATTTTTGGGTAACGGATCAGGATCATGAGACCGTTATCGAAAACGATATCATGGTAAACACAACGCCGCTCTTTCATATCGATTGGGAGGCGCAGGACGTAAATGCCCTGGAATTGTTGGGTCGAGCCAAAGTCGAAGCAATTTTTGCCCGCTATTCCTCGCTGATGGCTTTGGGGCATAACGTATCGATCTCCTCGGACGTACCATCGGCACCGATTGATTTGATCGGTCCGCTCCTAAATGTTGAAATTGCGATGACGCTGCAAGACCCGCTAAACCCGGACAGCAAGCCGTTCCCGTTATCCCGAAAGCCGGCCTCATTGGAAGAGTCGCTGAAGGCAGTCACAATCTATCCTGCTGCGCAGCAGGCGATGCAGGATAAGATCGGTTCAATCGAAGTGGGCAAGTATGCTGACCTCGTCGTTCTCGATCAGGACATTACCGCCGTCGAACCACGTGAAATCTCGAACATCAAGGTGCTGGGCACGCTGATGGACGGTCGGTTCACTCATCGCGATGGGATCTGACAATGTGATGGCGGTCAGCGTGTCATTGTAGCGCTGTCCGCTCCTACGGGCTTTCTGAATTGGGCTCACTTGGTGGAATTACGGACGTTCCTGAGCCCTTGGGGTGTATCAATCGGAATTCAGATCATCAGAAATAACCCGTACTATTGAATGGAGGCTGAATTGAACTTTCGACCCCATATCACGGTCTTGGGGCTGATCGCAACTCTGGCGACAGCAACTGCTGCGTTCGCGGAAGAAGTGGCTTTTATTGCAATCCTGAAAGTGCCTGATGAAAACGCACAGGCCTTCGATACCCTTGCCAAGGAAATGGTCGTGGCGTCTGCCACGGATGACGGGCTTTTGGTTTATGAGTTCGCCCGGGTAGGTGAAACGGTATATGGCTATGAACGCTACGTTGATGCCGCGGCCCACGCACGACATGAGACACTTATCGAACCGTTTCTACCAAAATTGGTGGAACTTGCGCAGTTTGAACGGATTGTCACCCTTTCACCTCTCTCAGATGGCCATCAAGAGCTCTTTGAAAGCATTGGCGCAGAGATTGGTCGACCAATTGCAGGCGTAGCACAGGATCGTCCCCAACAGCCCTAAGCCTTAGGACGTAGATCAGGGGAACACTAAGATAGATCAAAGGGGATTGTTCATGACAAATCGGGTTTTCATCGTTGCCGCGCTCCTGACCGGAGTTCTGCTTGCGCATCCGGATCATGTGTTCGCCTGTGACGCAGCGTGTCAGGCCGCGCGAAAGGCGGCAAACCCGCTCGCGGACACGAAGGCTTTGATAACAGACAATACAATCGCATTCAGGACCGGAACCAATGACGACGACAGTTATAACTTTCAGCTACAGCCGGTTTACTCGATTCCATTGGAGAATGCCTCGCTTGTGCTGCGGGGGATCATTCCCATTCAGGGTGTTCAACCAGGTGCGGTGCTGCCGCCCGGTATAGTCGACCCTTCTCCTGACGACGATCTGACCTGGGGCATCGGTGATTCAACAGTGCAGGCGTTTTATGCACCGACGCCAGGAGCAAGCGGGATTGCATTGGGATATGGGTTACAGGTTTCCATGCCGACCCACACGAATGACGCACTGGCCGGTGCAGGCTGGGGTGCTGGACCTGCGTTCGTGGTATTCGGGCAGGCAGGGGAACTTTCCTGGGGTGCCGTCGTCGCCCATATGTGGGGTGAAGACGATTTCAGCGTAAGTATCCTTCAACCCATTCTGAACTATGGGCTGGGTGAGGGTTGGTACGTTGGGTACAATAATGTCATCTCCTACAACTGGAATGCCCCGGGAAGTGACGAAGCATGGGCCGTTCCGCTGGGTTTGACTGCGGGCAAGACCTCGATCATCAACGAAGCCAAAGGAACGGCTATGGATGTGAGCTTGGGATACTATGTTCTAGAGCGTAGACCTGAAGGCGGTCCGAACAGGCAAGTCAAAATTGGCCTTTCATTCTTTTTCTGATTGGCTGCAGAAATGCTGGAACTGAATACGGATCAGAGACCAAAGCGATAAAGCGGACAAAGCTGCAATTTGTGGTTTGCCCAAAGATATGAAGGGCCGGCTCGCATTAATGCATGGTGAAGAAACGATGACTGTATGTAACCGGAACGCTGACATGATACGCACCGTACTTACCCTTTTTGCATGCCTTTCAATTACGATATGCCCTCAGATCAGCCTAGCGGAATTTGCTCAGAATACGCCTGAATCTTCAGTTGGACGCGCCCCTTCGGGGGCTCCAAGGATCAATCTCGATACACGCGCAATTGATGCCTCGGCATTCTCGGGTGTTTCTGGCTTAAGCGAAACTACTCAGAAACACTTGGCCGTAAGTTGGAAAGAACTTTTACCTCCGCTTACATCGCTTGAAACTCCGTTCGCATCACTGTCGGCACCACAACTAGAAGCCATGCGAACACATGTGCGCTGGCAGACGTCCAGCGCACATAAGCGTTCAGATGAGACCTTTATTGCGGAACACGATGCAGCAACCGCCTTTCTCGCAAAACACAAGATTGATGTGGAAAACCTCATGCGAGAGCGCCGAAAGATCATTGCCCAAAACAACGTAAATGGTCGCGGCCCGAACCCTCATATTCTTGGCAAGACGATAATGATCCCAGGTTACATTGTCCCACTCACGCTCGAAGGCGGTATGGTTACCGAGTTTCTTCTTGTGCCGGTTGCCGGATCTTGCGTTCACACGCCTTCACCGCCCCCAAATCAGATCATTCATGTCGCTTATTCGAAGGGTGTCGAGTTCAGATCAATTTTTGACGCGTTTTGGGTCGAAGGTGAGATAAACGCACAAGAACGGCTTAGTGATGTTTCTTTTTATGATGGTGCAGCGATAGTGGTTTCCAACTACAGCCTCGATGCACGTGCCGTTCTTCAGTTCGATGGCTAAGTATTGGACATCTACGAAGGGTTTGAGGAAGTTACTGCTGAACCGTTCAGTCAACATCTTGCGATTTAGTGAGCGATTTCGGGGTGTAAGCTGATGGATTGGATGCCCCTCCTGCCGGTTAATATTGATCCGGAGCACCCAATGCGGGTCGCGATAGGGAGGAATAACCGATGGAAAACATACACATCTTAGGCATAGATTTGGCCAAGCGCTCGTTCGCTATCTGTGTTGCAACCAAGTAGAAATGTCACTGGTTCGCGAGTGACTACCAAGCCTATTTTGACCGCGCGTGCGATAAGACATTGCAGCGCTTGCCACTCAATCCACATTGGGCGGTCAGCACCACTGGCAACATTCGCAGCTTTGGCCCAAATCTGAAGCGCGCCAATATTTCTGCCGATGTTGCGTGCACAACCGCCAAAACCCTGCTCTATGCAGACAAAACCGGTGGTTGGCAGGGTCTCAGCGAAGCTGATCTGCGCGGGCTGGAATATTGGGAGTTAGAGCAAGCCAAGCTGAAAAAGCAACCAAAAGGCCCGGAGCTGACGGGCAAGATCGCGGTAGTCACGGGAGCCGCTACTGGCATTGGTCGGGCCATTGCGCAAAAGCTGCACGCCGCGGGCGCGGTCGTAGTCGGTTTTGACATCAACCCTGCAATTGCCGAAGTGCTTTCTGCATCGGGGCTGGAAGGGGTTGTTGTGGATGCGACGGACGCCTCTTCTGTTAAAGATGCGCTGGCGCGCGTCGCGCGCTCTTACGGGGGCCTCGACATCCTTATTTCGAACGCGGGCATATTTACTGCCGGCGCACATGTTGAAGACATGAACGACGACAACTGGTCGCGTTCGATGCGGGTCAATCAGGACGCGCACATGATCCTTGCGCGCGCCGCGATTCCCTACCTGCGCCATGGCTTCGATCCGTCGATTTTGTTCATGGCGTCGCGAAATGTGCCTGCACCCGGAGCCGGAGCGGTAGCCTATTCCGTCGCCAAGGCAGGTCAGACGCAGCTTATGCGGGTTCTTGCGCTGGAATTGGCCGAAGCGGGGATCACGGTAAACGCGCTGCACCCGGATGCAGTTTTCGATACGGACCTTTGGACCGATGAAGCGTTGGATCGATCCGCGAAACGCTATGGTCTTTCGGTCGAAGCCTACAAGACCCGCAACCTCATGAAAGCTGAAATTACCTCGGATCATGTTGCCAAGGCTGCGCTAAGTCTGGTCGGGGAGGGATTTCGTAGGACCACCGGTGCCCAAATACCGTTGGACGGGGGGAACGACCGGGTGATTTGATCGCTTTTTCACGGCCAAGTCGCGGCCGCGTTGAGCAAAAGCGGGCAAACTGACTCAGTGTTGTATGATCGACCGATACGTCCCGCTTGGCTTTGATTTCTTCAAGATCGCCGCACGAGACGCCGAATCGAATGTAGAAAACACAACGAACAGGATAACACCGTTCGGGTGCCCCGCGCTTTTGAAGGCGATCGCGAGCAGACTTTCCAATTGTCGACACGAAAGTCAAGGAACCATCGCTTGTGCGTATGGTCGCAAGGGTCAGTGAGGAAATATCCTCATTTTTGTGGAATATTTTGCCAAAAGCGACAGAATTGTGTATTTATGTTAGGATCGGTGCAAGTGTTTGTGGATTGATGGCGGTGTTTGGATATGGCGGCTCAGAAAAAGGTACTCTCTCCCAGAGAATTGCAGCTGACAGGCGCTCTGCGCCAGTTGGGTGGTCACGCACGCAACATCGAGCTGGCAGAAGTGCTGAGTGTTTCGGAAGAAACCATTCGACGTACCATTAAGTCGCTTTCCAAGTTGGGCATCGTAGAACGAAATCATGGGGTGGTACGTTTACTGGAAGAACAGGGTGAAATCGGTTTTTTCCAGCGCTTAGGCGCGTTCACCAATGAAAAACTCAAGGTTGCAAAGACGCTTTCCCCCCTGGTGCCGAACGGCGCAACTGTGTTTATGGACGTCGGCAGCACGACAGTCTTCGTGGCCGAAGCCCTTAGAGTCAAAAGAAACCTGCTGGTTGTCACCAATTCGATGAATGTTGCGCACAAACTTCTCGAACATAACGGGAATCGTGTGTTCGTGCTTGGCGGTGAAATGAGGAAAGACGAAATGGGGACTTTCGGCTTTGTCGCTGAAGCTCAGGCGCGCCGCTATACCTATGACATCGCCATCCTGAGCCCGGATGGCTTGGATTCCAAATTTGGGTTTCAGTACCAAAGCGCAGTCGAGAGCGAGCTGGCTTCGGTTGTTGTCGAGCGGAGCAGTTCGACGACGGTCGCCATGGTCCACCAGAAATTCGAAACAACTGGACCACATCAGAGTTTTGAGCCGCAGTCCGTGGACCAATTGGTGACGGATGCTGCGCCTGGAAAGAAACTGGCAGCAAGTCTTGCGCGCTGGGAAATCAAAACTTTCGTAGACCCGGAATAACATCACCCCAGCAAGGTGCGGGCCTAAACTGACGATGCTTTGCAATACGCAAGCGAAATGAATGCGTGGACTGAAGAATGGCGATATTGACTTTCATAATGCAACTTGCGGGCGCGACAATGCTTCTGCTTTTTGCGGTTCGGATGGTTCGCACCGGGATCGAGCGAAGCTATGGCGCCTCGTTCCAAAGAGTTCTTACACGCAACAATGGTGTTTTGGGCGCAAGCTTTACCGGCTTAGTACTTGCGGTGGTTTTGCAAAGCTCGGCGGCTGTCGCGCTGCTTGCTTCCGGTTTCGCCGCCGGTGGGTACCTGTCGTTTTCCGCTGGTCTGGCCATCGTGTTGGGTGGTGATTTGGGCTCGGCGCTTGTTATTCAGATTCTGTCTTTTCGGCTGGACTGGCTGGTACCACTTTTGCTGGCCGTCGGGGGTTGGCTGTTTGTCAAGACAGAACGCAAGAAACCGCGCCAGATCGGGCGCATCCTTATGGGCGTTGCGTTCATACTGATTTCTCTGCGCTTTCTCCGCGAGGCTATGGACCCGATCCGCGACAGCGCCTTTCTGCCTGCAATCGCTGATTACCTTGTTCGTGACTATGTGACGGCCTTTCTGGTTGGTGGTGCGTTGGCATTTGTCATGCACAGCTCGGTGGCGGCAATCCTGATGTGTGTGACACTGGTACAGATCGGAGCGCTGCCATTTGCTGCTGGTTTGTCGCTGGTCTTGGGGGCCAATCTTGGCAGCGCGCTCATCCCAGTTTGGTTGACCCGAGGGATGGAGGTCAGCGCCAGGCGCATTCCTTTTGCCAATCTGCTGTTGCGCGGGGCCTGGGCCGTTTTATGTCTGTTTGCCGCCAACCTGGCGATACGATCGGGTTTGCTTGGTTCAGACTACCATGGTCAGATGTTGGTCGGAGCGCATCTGGCTTTTAATGCCGTATTGCTTGTTTTGGCGCTGCCATTTTGCAGGGTGCTTCAGGCGCCTTTCGAAAGATTGCTCCCCGAGGCCAAACCCATGGTCGAGGCGGACCCGATGGGTCGACCAGTCAGCGCACTTGATGCTTCGGCCTCAGAAAATCCCATGCTGGCCGTTTCCGCTTTGAAGCGGGAACTGCTGAGGATGACAGACCTGGTGCAAATGATGTTCACCCCTTTGCTTGAACTCTATCGTTCCGGGACTGAAGAACAGATCAAGGCTGTTCAGGATGTCGACCTGGAAGTCAATCAATGCCTGACAGACATCCGCGCTTTCGTGGCCGCTCTTCCTGCTGACAAGATGGATTCCAAAAGCTCGGATATTGCGAGGGATGTCCTGGAGTACGCGGTTCGTCTGGAAACTGCCGGAGATGTGGTTGCAAAACGCCTTACGGTCCTTGCGTTGGAACTCCGGGAATCCGGGAAACAGTTTTCGCGTGAAGGCTGGGCGGAACTGCAGGCAATACACGAAAAGATTCTGGCAAACATAAAGCTGGCGAGCAATGTGATCATCTCGGAAGATCTGGAAAGTGCGCGTTTGTTGAATTCTGAAAAAACCGAGATCAAGCGCGCCGAACGAGATAGCCGAAAACGCCATTTTCGACGTTTGCAGAACGGTGCGGTTGACAGTTTTGAAACCAGTGACGTTCATCTGGAGACTTTGCGGGCTTTGCGCGAATTCAACAGCCACGTCGCCGCCATATCTACGCCAATTCTTTATTCCAGCGGACAGCTTCTGGAAACGCGCTTGATCGAAACTCTACCCGCACGCGACCACAAAACGAGTGCTTGAACACAGTCTTTAGGACCAAAGTTCTGAACCCGCGACTGCCGCACGCCTAAGGCGCGCGAGCCTTTGAGCACATCTCGAAAAATGGCAGTCGATAATACGCATACGCTGCTTGGATGGGGCGATTTTTTAGGTGCCCGGACAGTTGAATGGCATATTTGCCCAAATTTTCGGCGGAATGGCCAGATGCCGCTACATTTCCCGCGCGCTTGAAATACATAAATATTTTTTATGATGTAGTAGAAATTATCGACTTTTCTTGTTCTAGATTTCTGTCAACATTATCCGCGCCGAGAACAGGTAATGGAAGCGCCACGCAAGAATGGTGCCTACGTCAAAATCTACACAACAGAGGAAGACATGAAAAAAAATACGTCCAAGTTCGTCGCCACTGTCGCGGGCGCCCTGATCGCCACCGCCGCCGCTGCCGAAACTGAATTGACTGTCTATACTGCGGTTGAAGCAGAAGATTTGGCCCGCTATGCCGAAGAATTCAACGCGGTTCACCCAGATATCAAGATCAATTGGGTACGGGATTCCACAGGCATTATTACCGCCAAGCTGCTGGCCGAGCGCGACAACCCACAGGCTGATGTGGTCTGGGGTCTGGCCGCTACATCGCTGCTGCTGCTGAAATCCGAAGACATGCTAGAACCCTATGCACCAGTTGGTGTTGAAAAGCTGGATCCCAAATTTGTCGACAGCGGCGATGTTCCCAGTTGGGTGGGTATGGACGCTTGGGTCGCCTCGGTCTGCTACAATACGGTCGAGGCCGAAAAGGCGGGCCTGACGCCGCCGACATCGTGGAAAGATCTGACCGACGCACAGTATCAGGGTCATGTCATCATGCCGAACCCGAACTCGTCTGGGACCGGATTCCTCGACGTTTCAAGCTGGTTGCAGTTGTTCGGTGAAGAAGGTGGCTGGGAATACATGGACGCGCTGCATGGGAACATTGCGCGTTATACCCACTCTGGTTCAAAGCCGTGCAAGCTGGCCGCCGCCGGTGAGATTCCGATCGGGATTTCGTTTGCGTTCCGCGGTGCCAAATCCAAGGCCGCGGGCGCGCCACTGGAAATCATCGTGCCAAGCGAAGGCGTTGGCTGGGATATGGAAGCGACCGCGATTGTTGCCGGGACGGCCAATCAGGAAGCAGCACAGAAACTTGTTGATTTCTCGGTCACCAAAGAAGCCAACGAAATGTACAACGTGGGCTATGCCGTTGTCGCAATGCCGGGCGTTGCCAAACCGGTTGAACACTTCCCCGACGGTTTGTTGGACGCGATGATCGAGAATGACTTTGAGTTCGCAGCCAATAATCGCGCCGCTATCCTGAAAGAATGGCAGTCGCGCTATGATGGTAAGTCCGAGCCCAAAGAATAACCACTCAAGCCGGAGGGGCTTAATGCCCCTCCGTCCGCTGGATACGCCTCCCCTAATAATTCATATGACCGACGCGGCGAATTTCTGGCCATTCTTGCGTCATGGCTGCTGCGCAAAGCTCAAGGACCACTCCCCGTGCTCAAGAAAACCTCTCCCGGTGATCTCTATCTGAGTATCCAAGACCTCTGGAAAGCGTTTGGCGAATTTCTGGCCCTCCGGGATATCTCGCTGGACATCAACGAAGGCGAATTCATCTGTTTTCTGGGCCCTTCCGGTTGCGGCAAGACAACCCTGCTGCGCGCGATCGCAGGTCTGGACCTGCAAACCAAGGGTACTGTGATGCAGGATGGCAAGGATGTCTCGAACCTGCCCCCGTCCGAGCGCGATTTTGGCATTGTGTTCCAGTCCTACGCGCTGTTTCCGAACCTGACGATCGAAAAGAACATTGCATTTGGGCTAGAAAACACTGGCCGCAGCAAATCAGAAATTGCAGTGCGCGTGGCTGAACTGCTGAACCTCGTGGGTCTGCCGGATCAGGGCAGCAAATACCCAGCCCAGCTTTCGGGTGGACAGCAACAGCGGATTGCGCTTGCGCGCGCCATTGCCACCAATCCTGGTCTGTTGCTGTTGGATGAGCCGCTGTCGGCGCTTGATGCCAAGGTCCGTGTACATTTGCGGCACGAGATCAAGGAACTGCAGCGTAAGCTGGGCGTGACCACCGTGATGGTGACACACGACCAGGAAGAGGCGCTGGCCATGGCTGACCGGATCGTTGTCATGAACCATGGCGTGATCGAGCAGGTTGGCACTCCGACCGAGATCTACCGCCACCCAGCCAACCTGTTCGTGGCCGATTTTATTGGTGAAATGAACCAGCTACCCGCCGTCGCGGGCGATGCCGAGACGTTGGAATTGGGCGGTTCAATACTGAAATGCGAGCCGCACAGCCTGCAGAAAGGCAACCGGATCGTCGCGGCCGTTCGCCCCGAGGATATCATTCCGCATGGCGAAGGCGCGCGTTCACCGGACGCGCCGGACGTCATCACAACGCCAGAAAATGCGTTTGAGGTGTTGATCACTGAAATGGAGTTCCTCGGTTCGTTCTGGCGCTGCCGCCTGTCGCATCAGACTTTCGGTGCGAGGGAGCTGATCGGTGACTTCTCGATCAATGCGGTCCGTCGTCTGGGTCTTGAAGCGGGCGAGCAGATGATGATCGAACTGCCCCGCAACCGTCTGATGGCCTTCACGCCGGCGGAGGAGGGCTGATGACTGACACCACCTCTCTCCCCGCTGGCCCGCTGATCAAGGGCAAGCTGAGCCGCGACGACCTCATCATGCGCGGTGGCATGATGGTCATCGCCCTGTACCTGGTCGTGACGCTGGCGTTTCCGCTTTGGGCGATGCTGTCCAAGTCGTTCTCGACCTATCGGATAGAGCTGTCGCAATACGAGTTTCAGGTCAGTGACGACAACGGTGTGTTCAGTGGAACCATCCTGAACGGCACCCAATTGAATACGGAAACCGGGGCCTATACCGATCAGGAACTTTCGACCGGCTCTGACGGGCGGCTGTCGGTTACGCCATTCTTCCCCGATTTCAGTTTCCGTAGCCCGGTGATGTATAGAATCCGAAACACGGTGCCCGATGGTCGGTTCCTGATCGGGTCGAACCTGCAGAAAGGCACAGACTGGGTCGTGCTTGATTCGAATACCTTCCGGCGCGTGCAACTGCGCCCGGTAAAAGCGACTGGTATAGAAAACTTCGCCAACTATTTCTCGACGCCGGCGTTGTTCAACTCGGTCAAGAACTCGATATGGATTGCGATCGTAAGCACGATCATAACCGTCACGCTGGCCTTTTGGTTTGCCTATGCGCTGAACCGCAGCTGTATGCGGTTCAAGGGCATGTTCCGGCTGGTCGCCATGGCTCCGATCCTTGTTCCCTCGCTGTTGCCTGGCATCGCACTGGTTTATCTGTTTGGCAATCAGGGGATGCTGAAAGAGCTGTTGTTTGGGGCAAGTATCTACGGCCCCATCGGCATCGTCATCGGCTCGGTCTTCTTCACTTTCCCACATGCTTTCCTGATCATATCGACGGCTTTGGCAATCTCAGACGCTCGACTATATGAGGCCGCGTCGAGTCTTCGCTCAACCCCTTGGCGTACCTTCTGGACCGTGACCATTCCGGGTGCGCGCTATGGCCTGATCTCGGCGGCTTTTGTTGTGTTCAACCTTGTGATCACCGACTTTGGCCTGCCGAAGGTAATCGGTGGTCAGTTCAACGTTCTGGCAGTGGATATCTACAAGCAGGTGATCGGCCAACAAAACTTTGAAATGGGCGCTGTCGTCTCGGTTGTTCTGGTGGTTCCGGCTATTCTGGCATTTGCCATCGACCGTCTGGTGCAGTCGAAACAGGTGGCGCTGCTGTCGGCGCGTTCGGTGCCGTATCGGCCGAAATCCAACCCGAAAACCGATCGCATCATGCTGATCTATTGCAGCATGGTTGCCCTGTTTATCGTTGGAATGCTGGCGGTTTGCCAATTCGCCGCGCTGATCAAGTTCTGGCCATATGACCTGAGCCTGAGCCTGAACAACTATCAGTTCGACAAGATGGATGGCGGTGGCTGGGGGTCGTACTTCAACTCGATCAAGATGGCGCTGTTGACGGCGGTGATCGGCACCTCGATCATTTTCTTCGGTGCTTATCTGGTGGAAAAGTCAAACGGCTTCAAAACCGGGCGGGCGCTGTTCCAGATGTTTGCCATGTTGCCGATGGCGATCCCCGGAATGGTGCTGGGTCTGGCTTATATCTTCTTCTTCAACAACCCCTCGAACCCGCTAAACGCGATCTACGGTACGATGGCCATCCTTGTAATCTGCTCGGTAACCCACTTTTATACCGTGTCGCACCTGACGGCGGTGACTGCTCTCAAGCAGATGGATACAGAGTTTGAATCTGTTTCGGCTTCGCTCAAGCAGCCAACTATGAAGCTGTTCGCGCGGGTGACGGTGCCGGTATGTCTGCCTGCGATCCTGGATATCTCGATCTATCTGTTCGTCAACGCGATGACGACGGTGTCGGCGGTGGTGTTCCTGTATTCGCCCAAGACGACGCTGGCCTCAATTGCGGTGCTGAATATGGATGATGCGGGAGATATCGCACCTGCTGCCGCGATGGGAATGATGATCTTCTACACCAATGCGGCGGCCCGAATCCTGCACCTGATTGCATCAAAAGGCATTCTGAGCCGCACTCAAGCCTGGCGCAGCCGCTGAGCCCGGGCCAGATTTTCCAACCTCCGGGGCTGCTTACACCGCTTCAGAGGTTGGCTTTGTCGCCTGTACGCGCTTGACGAAATCCATAAACGTGCGGATGACTTTGACCTCTTGGCGTTGTGAGAGGTAGATCATACTTTCACCCATACGCAGGTCCACGTCCTTGAGTTCAATCTGCCTGAGGCGATCATCGCGGCCAAATTCGGCTTGGGAGACAAATCCGATCCCGGCGCCAGATGCGACCAGTTCGCGTACCGCCTCGCGTCCTTCGGCCACAATAGCCGGATTTAGTTTCGTCTTTCTTCTTTCAGCTTCTTCTTCCAGTTTCTGGCGAGTTTTTGAGCCGCTTTCTCGAAACACCAATGGCAAAGTGTCCAGCTCGTTGAATCTTAAACTGGTCGTGGCCTTTGGTAACAATTCACGGTTAGCGAAGGCTATGATGCTCGACTCACCCAAATTCAAAAGCGTCATGTCATTGCCAGGAGAGGGGCTGCCGACGATACCGATTTCGGCGTTATAGGCCCTAAGCTCGTCCAGGACTTCGTTGGTGTTGCCAGATCTCACAGTAAGCTTGATCAAAGGAAATGCGGCCCGGAAAGGCCCAAGGAAATCGGTTAGATGGTGTGCCGAGTCCGCGATGATGCGAAGCTCGCCTTCTACAGCGGCCTTGGATTCAGACAGGTAATCTTCGATCTGAGTCTCAATCTCAAAGTACTGTTTGGTGTATCGGAACAAACGTTCGCCCTGAGGCGTTAGAAAAACGCGTTTGCGTTCACGTTGAAACAGCAACAGGTCGTGTTCCTGCTCCAACCTGCGTACCTGTTCCGAAACAGCCGGCTGGGTCAGAAACAGGACTTCGGCTGCACGGGAAAACCCACCGTGCAAGGCCACATAATGAAACGCTCTCAGCTGGCTATGTCGCATTTTTCCCTTCCTGATTTTCCATAAGTTCTACCTATGATCAGATTGATTTTAGCGATTTTACATATGGAAATTCGTGATGCAAATGTAGTCCTAAGATGACCTCCCGGAGCGCCAAAATGATCCAATCAGATCCAAAAATCCCGTCGCCGAAACTGGGCGAACCATTTCTTCTGACGCCAGGTCCATTGACGACATCTTATGCTGTAAAACAAGCGATGCTGCGCGATTGGGGGAGCTGGGATGATGATTTCCGCGCCATGACTCGTGACATGCGCACCCGGTTGCTTGCCTTGCTTGGCGAAGGCGGTGACGCCTATGATTGTGTGCCGATGCAAGGCAGTGGCAGTTTTTCCGTTGAGGCGATGTTGGCATCGTTCATCCCGCGGGAAAGCAAGACACTGGTTCTTGCGAACGGGGCTTATGGCCAGCGCTCGGCGCAGACGCTGGAATACCTCGGACGTGATCATCTGGTTCTAGACAAGGGCGATTACCTGCCTCCGCGCGGTTCGGAAGTGGCCGAAATCCTCGCCAACGATCCGGCTATCACCCACGTGGTCGCGATCCATTGCGAGACTTCCTCGGGCATTCTGAACCCGGTCGAAGAGATTTCCGAGGCGGTCTATGCGGCGGGCCGGAAGCTGCTGATCGATTCGATGTCTGCCTTTGGCGCTATTGAACTGAAGCCGTCAGAAATCCGGTATGAGGCGATGGTGTCCTCGGCTAACAAATGCATCGAAGGCGTGCCTGGCTTTGGCTTTATCATCGCCCGGAAGGATGAGTTGGAGGCCGCAAAGGGCAACAGCCACTCGCTGTCGCTGGATGTACATGCGCAATGGGCGCATATGGAAAAGACCGGCCAGTGGCGGTTTACTCCGCCGACCCACGTGGTTGCCGCCTTCCTCGAAGCACTTAGGGCGCACGAGGCCGAAGGTGGTGTTGCAGGACGCGGTGCGCGTTACGCGAAAAACCGCGACGTGATGGTTGCAGGTATGCGCGAGCTTGGGTTCGAGACGCTGCTTCAGAACCGCTGGCTAAGCCCGATCATTGTGACGTTTTTCTGCCCCGCGGACGAAAAGTTCGTGTTCTCGCGCTTCTACGATCTGATGAAGGACAAAGGCTTTATCATCTATCCGGGCAAGTTGACGGTTGTGGACAGTTTCCGCGTCGGCTGCATCGGGCAGATGGACGAGCAAGTTATGCGGCAGGTTGTTGCTGCTGCCAAGGAAACTCTGGCCGAGATGGGGGTCGCCAGCGCGGCTCCTCCGGCACTCGCACTTAAAGAACGCGCCAAGTTGGCTGCATAAGAAACAAGGACACCCCTAAATGACTATTCAAACCCCCGTGACGGCGAATGAGCGCGTTTACCCGGCCCCCAAAGTCCCTGCCATTGCCATCTGTCTGGACGGGTGCGAGCCGGAATATCTGGATGTAGCCATCGCCAAAGGGCTGATGCCGACGCTCAAGCGTATCCGTGAAACCGGCACCGACCGGCTGGCGCATTCGGTGATCCCGTCCTTCACCAACCCCAACAACCTGTCGATCGCCACCGGTCGCCCGCCCATCGTGCATGGGATTTGCGGCAACTTCCTTTATGACCCGGAAACTGGTGAAGAGGTGATGATGAACGATGTGCGCTTCTTGCGTGCGCCAACCATCTTCTCGCAGTTTTATGAGGCGGGTTATCGCGTCGCAATGGTCACCGCCAAGGACAAGCTGCGCGCGCTGCTGGGGGCTGGCCTGAAGTTTGACGAAGACCGCGCTGTTGCCTTCTCGGCTGAACGCTCGGGTGAGACCACCAATGCAGAACACGGCATCGACAATGCCAGCGCTTGGCTGGGGATGCCGGTTCCGGAAGTGTATTCCGCCGAGTTGTCGGAATTTGTCTTTGCCGCCGGTGTGAAGCTGCTCAAAGAGATGCGCCCGGACGTGATGTACCTGTCGACCACCGACTATGTGCAGCACAAGTTCGCCCCGGAAGACCAGGGTGCGCTGGATTTCTACGCCATGTTTGACAAGTATCTGGCGCAGTTGGACGAAATGGGTGCCGCCATTGTTGTGACCGCCGACCACGGCATGAAGGCCAAGCACGAACCGACCTCGAAAGAGCCGTCGGTCATCTATATGCAGGACGTGTTTGACGACTGGCTGGGTGAGGGCAAGGCCCGTGTAATCCTGCCGATCACCGATCCGTATGTGGTCCATCACGGGGCGTTGGGATCGTTTGCCACGGTCTACCTGCCCGAAGGTGCCGACCGTGCAGAGGTCAAGGCCAACGTGGCTGCTCTTCCTGAGATGATGGAAGTACTGACCAAGGAAGAGGCGGTTGCCAAATACGAACTGCCCGCCGACCGCATCGGGGATCTGACTATGGTCTGCACCGGAGGGATGACCATCGGCACCTCGGCGGACCGGCACGATCTGGCGGCCCTGGGCGAGCCGCTGCGCAGTCATGGTGGCTTGACCGAGCAGGAAGTGCCCTTCATCGTCAATCGCGTGATTGATCTGGGCAACGCGCCCGATCTGCGCAACTTTGATGCGTTTTTCTACGCCACGACAGCGGCGGCCCAGTAAGCCATGAAAGATCAACCGATGACCGAGATCAGAAATGAGGGGATGCGCATCGGCGGCGAGATCGTCTTTACCGACGAGACGGTGCCCGTTCTCTATCCTTACACCAACGAAGTGATCGGCCATGTCCCTGCGGGCAAGGCCGAGCACGCCCGCAAGGCGTTCGAGATTGCGGCGAATTACGAATCCAAGCTCACCCGGTACGAACGCAGTCAGATCCTGCAACGCGCCGGAGAGTTGATCGGCGAGCGGCGCGAATACCTCGCCAAATGGCTGGTGCTGGAGTTGGGCATTTGCCACCAGCACGCGATCTACGAGACCAAACGCGCGCAGGATGTCTATCAGTTCGCCGCCGCCGAGGCGCTGAAGGATGATGGCGAGATCTTCTCGTGCGACCTGACCCACAATGGCAAGGATCGCAAGATCTTCACTACCCGCGAACCCGTAGGCGCGATCAGTGCGATCACGCCCTTTAACCACCCGCTGAATATGGTCAGTCACAAGATCGCGCCATCGATTGCCACCAACAACTGTATGGTCTGCAAACCGACTGAACTGACGCCGATGACCTGTCTGACATTGGCTGACATCTTGTATGAGGCCGGTCTGCCGCCCGAGATGTTCCAGGTGGTCACCGGCTGGCCGCAGGATATCGGTGACGAGATGATCACCAATGACAAGATCGACATCATCACCTTCACCGGCGGGGTTCCGGTCGGCAAGATGATCGCGGCCAAGGCGGTCTACAAACGCCAGGCGCTGGAATTGGGGGGTAATGATCCCCTGATCGTGCTGAACGATTTGACCGATGCCGATCTGGACAAGGCCGCGACCATTGCCGTGGCCGGTGCCACCGGCAATTCGGGCCAGCGCTGCACCGCGATCAAGCGCATTCTGGTTCAGAACAGTGTGGCGGACAAGTTTGTTCCGCTGGTGTTGGAAAAGGCCAAGAAGATCAAGTTCGGCGACCCCCAGGACCCCGAGACTGAGCTGGGCTGCGTGATCCATGACAAGGCGGCGGAACTGTTTGAGAACCGCGTCTACATGGCCGAAAAAGAGGGTGCTGAAATCCTTTATCACCCCGGTCGTCAGGGCGCGCTGCTGCCGCCCATCGTGGTCGATAAAGTGCCCCATGACAGCGAGCTGGTGATGGAGGAAACCTTCGGCCCCATCATTCCCATCGTCCGCGTACCCGACGATGATGATCAGGTGATGGCGATCTCGAACTCGACCGAGTTCGGCTTGTCGTCTGGCGTCTGCACCAACGACCTGAACCGTGCGATTGCCTATATCAACGGCCTCGACGTTGGCACCTGCAATATCTGGGAACAACCCGGCTACCGCATCGAAATGTCCCCCTTCGGCGGCATTAAGGACAGCGGCAACGGCGTGAAAGAAGGCGTGATCGAAGCGATGAAGTTCTTCACCAACGTCAAAACCTATTCGCTGCCGTGGCCAAGGTGAGGGAATAAGAGAAACCAGAAATTCTCCCCAGCTCGCGGGGCCCCAAACGGGGCCTCGCACATTTGACTTCACCGGATGCGAGCCAGAATCGAGGACCATATGTCAGTCAGCATTACCCACACTGAAGGTGAGTCCAACACCTCGGATGCGCGTAGGTCTTGGTTAAAGTCGTCGATTGGCCCTCGGTCCGCGCCGTTGCTGAAACGGGACTCGGATGCGTTTTTGCATCAAAGTCTGTCCAGCCCCTGCGTTAGCACCATCGCCAAGGCAGAAGGTATCTGGATCGAAGATTTGGATGGCCGCCGGTACATGGATTTCCATGGCAACTCGGTCCATCACATCGGCTATGGTCATCCGCGTCTGATCAAGGCGATCAAGGCACAGTTGGATGACCTGCCCTTTGCCCCGCGTCGCTTTACCAATGATCCTGCGGTGGAACTGGCTGAGAAGCTGGCCGAGATCGCGCCCAGTGATCTGGGCAAAACCCTGTTCACAACCGGCGGATCGGACGCCAATGAGGTGGCGCTGAAAATCGCGCGTGCTGCGACGGGCCGGTTCAAGACCGTCAGCTTTTGGGATGCTTTTCACGGCGCAGGTTTTGGTGCGGCTTCAGTCGGCGGAGAGGCCACGTTTCGCAGCCATATCGCAGGCCCTCTGATGCCGGGGGCCGAGCACGTCGCACCCTTCGCCTGCTATCGCTGTCCGTATAACCACGCCGGGCCTGAAACCTGCGGTCTGGCCTGTGCCAAGATGGTTGAATTCGCCTTGGAACGCGAAGGCGATGTTGCCGCCGTGATCGCGGAACCCATGCGTGCGGTGCCTTATGTGCCCCCGGCGGGATTCTGGAAATCGGTGCGCGAGGCCTGCAATCGGCATGGCGCGTTGCTGATCATGGATGAGATTCCGACTGGCCTGGGCAAGACCGGTAAGATGTTCGCCTTCGAACATGATGAGATCGTGCCCGACATCGTTACCCTTGGCAAAGCCCTTGGCGGAGGCATCTTGCCCATTGCCGCCTGCATCGCCCGCCGCGATCTGGACGTGTGCGGAGATTTTGCGATCGGGCATTACACGCATGAAAAAAACCCGGTCACGTCGCGCGCCGCTTTGACCACGATCCAGATCATAGAAGATGAAGGTCTGGTCGACCGGTCCTCCGAACTGGGGGCCCACGCGATGGGGCGGCTGGAATCCGAACTGGCTCAGGTTGAGATCGTAGGGGATATCCGGGGCCGTGGCCTGATGTTCGGGGTCGAGATCGTCAAAAGCCGCAGCACCCGCGAGGCAGACGATGCCAGTGCCGAACGCATCTATTATGATTGTCTGAACGGCGGTGTAAGCTTCAAGATCAGTCAAGGCTGCGTGCTGACGCTTTCTCCGCCGCTGACCATTTCGCGGGATGATCTGGATCGCGCGCTGGATACCGTCATTGCGGCGATAAAGGCGCAAGCTTGACTCTCTCGATTGTGCTGATCGTTTTGACTGCGGCAATTCTTCACGCGTCCTGGAACGCAATCGTCAAAGGCGCACCTGACAAAGCCATCGTTCTGGGGTTGGTGTCGCTGGGTCACGCTATTCCGGCATTGTTTGCACTGCCTTTTCTGGGCTTGCCGGTCTGGGCAGCGGTTCCGTTTATCGTCGCCTCAACCCTTATCCACTGGGGGTATTATTGGTTTTTGAACGCCGCCTACAAGCATGGCGACTTGTCGGTGGTCTATCCGATCTCACGCGGAATAACACCGATCCTGGTTGCACTGGGCGCGATCTTTTTCGCAAATGAGTTTCTTTCGATCGGGGCGTGGATCGGGATTCTTTGTATTTCTGTGGGTATTGGATTTCTGGCTCTTGCCGGATTGGGTAAACACACCAATTGGATCGCAATAGCGGCAGCGCTCGGCACCGGGCTGATGATTGCGTCTTATTCAATTGTTGATGGAATAGGCATAAGATTGTCCGAAAACACGCTGGGCTATATCGCGTTACTGTTTGTCGCAGAAATATTCGTTGCCTTCTTTGTCTTTACGACTCGTTGGCAAAGACTTGTAGCCATGCCCAGAAACTTCGTTTGGGCTGGTCTCACTGGCGGGGTAATATCGGGACTGGCGTATGGTCTTGTATTATATGCCAAGACGTTTGCACCTTTGGGCATGGTTTCCGCACTGCGCGAGAGTTCTGTAGTCTTCGCCGCCATAATCGGCGTTATGTGGTTTGGCGAAGGGCCTAAATCCAATCGACTTTTTGCGGCGATCACCGTTGCCATTGGAATTGTCGTATTGGCGTTTTCGCGGTGACTGGCCCGGCTGCTTGCGCCGATGCGACGTCAGTCGACATTTGATAGCCAATCGTAATAGTAGACTGCTTTTCAGTTCCCAGGGTTTCCAGCGCGCAATTGAGTAAGAAAGGCTCGGGTTTTTCAACTTTGATTGGTGATACACCAGAGGCCGTTTCAATTGCCTGTAACAATGAAACTGTGCCGGGCACAACTCCGGTTTCCTATGGAGCCATCGTGTCCGGATTGGTGCCGATAAAGAGTGCGCCTCGTAAAGTAGCGGATTGCGCCCTGGACACTTTTCATAGCTGAAACCAGGATCAATTCGCGCGAGAAAGGCAGAAACATCTTCGTCAGAAACAACGAAGCCTTGATCCCGAACCCAATTGGCGAGATTGGCAGACCCCAAAACCACTACCAACGCGTTTGGTTCCAGAAGTTGCGCCAACTTCTCGGCTGCAACGATCTTGGTTGTATGGATTCCTGCTGGGCTGGTTGCTATCCCGAGCCGGTGATCTTCGTCTTGGCAGCCATATGGGGACTTCCGTATCTCGGGGCTGTACTGGAAAAGAGGTCACTTTTTCATAACCAGCGCATAGATCGAGACAGCGATCGTGTTCATAAGACCATAGATCAGTTGGGTATAGAAGCCCTGCACGCGCATTGCGACGATACCGGCCTCAAGCGATCCGATGATCAGGATGCCTACGAAGGTGCCATACATCGAACCACGCCCGCCAAAGACCGACGTGCCTCCGATAAACACCGCCGCCAACGCGGGCAACAGGAAGCCGTCGCCGGTGGGCCAGAAATAGGTGACTTCGGACTGCAGGAAGACTGCGGACAGGCCCGACATCGCATCCAGTGTGCTCTGAGGCCATGACAGCTCCGTTATACACCACAGACGCAAAGGTTCCTCCTTCTGGACCTCCGGGAAAGAAAACGAAATTCAATCCCTCACATTCTTCAGCGGCAGAGGAAGACGTCGCCGCAAGAGTCGCCAGTGTTAGTCCGAAAGCCGACGCCAATAATCTGTTCATAGTTATCCTCCCAAATACCTCGTGCGGCACTTTTGGCGCAGATCCAACTGCGCGTCGCCGAGCGATATTCGACCGAGCGTGCAAAAAAGGGATTGGCGGGTTAAAGGATATTTGAATTTAGTACGTCTTATAAAATATTTTTCATTTGAGCATTGTTGATCCCTGACGTTTTACGTGGGTTGGAGCCAGCCTTAATTTTGACGGCACTCCTATAAACAATGTATGAAAAAAATTTCATCAGTACCAAAAATTTTCACAAAGCTGTTGACGGGTGTTTTGGCTGACCTCTAAAACAACTTTACTGCAATAAAACGCAATTAATGAAATTTCTTGCATTTGCCACGTAATGGAGGAAAACTACGAGGCAGGTGCAGGGACACGCTCTTGGGAGGAGTTTTATGAAGTACAAGAAAATCAATGGGTTTGTTGCATCTGCCGCAATTGCAGTTGCTGGTGTAGCGGCGGTTCCGGCACAGGCCGAGGGCATCATGTGTGATCCGGGCGAGACCTATATCATGAACGTCATGGTTTCGGGTCACCCCTATTGGGTACCGGTCTATCAGGGCTTCAAGCAGGCCGCCGAAGCCTTCGGATGCGAGACCGTTTTCTCGGGAACCCCGGATTACGACATCACTAAACAGATCGCCTCGTTCGAGCAGGATCTGGTGAAATCGCCTGCGGGAATTCTGCTTCACCCGATGCAGTCTGACCCGTTCATCGAGCCGATTGACCGCGCCATCGGCAACGGAACCGAGATCGTGACCTTTGCCGCCGATAGCCCGAATTCCAAGCGGACCGGCTATATCACTTCGGACAACCATGCCGAGGCAAAATTCGCAGCGGAAGAAATCGTCAAGCAGGTAGGCGACAGCGCCGAATATGCGGTTCTGGAGAACCCCGGCCAGTCGAACCATGACCTGCGCGTGACATCGCTAATCGCGTATATGGAGGCCAACTATCCGAATATGAAACTGGTGGGCCGTCAGGCGACCAATCAGGACAGCAACGCGGCTTATCGTGCGACGGCTTCGATCATCCAGGCCAACCCGAATGTCGCGGCAATCTGGATCCCAGAAGCGGGGTCTGCTGAAGGTGCCGTGGCCGCCAAGCTGGAAGCTGAATCGGACATCCTGATCATGCATGCGGACGTCACGCCCACAACGCTGGAGCATATTCGCGCGGGCAACATCCACATGTCGCTGAACCCCAATCAGGGTGTGCAAGGCTTCATGGGCTTCATGGCGGTGCATCTGGCCAACCGGGCGGACATCTTTGATCCGTTCAACGACTGGCAGACCAGTGGATTCAACCCGGTTCAGATCCCGTTCATGGACAATGGCTTTGCGGTCATCACCAAGGACAATGCCGACAGCTTTGATCTGAACGTCTACATGGAAGGCCGTGACCCGGCCTGATCGGGAAACATGCTTCTCCCCGAGGACCGTTTGCTGCCTAAAGACGTCTTCTAAGGTGGGCGGTCCTCAACTCTAAGACTTAGTTAGCCAAGAAATGAACATCGTGATGCGGGATGTGATCCTCAAAATCGAAAACCTCAGCAAGTCCTTTGGTCCGGTCAAGGCGCTGCGAGGGGCAAATTTCGAACTTAAGAAGGGTGAGATTCACGCGATTGCAGGCGAGAATGGCGCGGGCAAGTCGACACTAATGAATGTGATCGACGGGATTTTGCAACCGGACAGCGGGGATATTGTGCTGGACGGTAAAGCGGTCAAAATCTCGTCGCCCACAATGGCACAGCAACTGGGCATTGGTTTCGTCCATCAGGAAATCGCCCTGTGCCCGGATGTGTCGGTGGCCGAGAATATCTTTATGGCCACCACGAATGTCAGCCGGTCGTGGCTGATGGACTACAAGAAACTGGAACGCGAGGCGGTGGATGTATTTCGCCAACTCAGCGATATCGACCCTTCGGTTCTGGTAAAAAACCTATCTATCTCGAATCAGCAACTGGTCGAGATTGCCAAGGCCCTAACGCTGGATTGCCGCATTCTGATTTTGGATGAGCCTACAGCCGCACTCACGGAAACCGAGGCTCAGACCCTGTTTGGGATCATGCGCAATCTGGCAGATCAGGGAATTTCGATCATCTACATCTCGCACCGGATGGTCGAAATATTCGACAATTGCGACCGTGTGTCGGTGTTCCGCGATGGGCAGCACATTGTCACGAATGACGTAGCAGATATTCAGCCCAGCGATGTCGTCAACGCGATGGTCGGCCGGGTGATCGACAACCTGTATCCCGATAAAGCCGCCGAAGGCGCGATTTCGGAGGAAACCGTCCTTAAAGTTAAGGGTCTATCCGAAGCGACGCGGTTTCAGGACGTCAGCTTTGAGCTGAAGAAAGGCGAAATTCTGGGCATCGCGGGATTGATTGGTGCCGGACGAAGCGAGATCGTCAAAGGCATTTGCCAGCTTCAGGGGGATGTCACGGGGGATGTCTGGCTCAATGGTGAAAAGTTAGCGCTACGCAACTATCAAGACAGCATCGCCAAGGGAATGGTGTACCTGTCTGAAGACCGAAAAGGCGACGGCGTTTTCCTTGATATGTCGATTGCGTCGAATGTGTCAGCCTTGAAGGTCGAACAAGTGGCAGGGCCGCTCGGAATGATCCGGACCGGCACCGAAGAGGCTCAGGCCGAGGCTTTGGGGCGTAAGCTGAACCTGAAATGCGGGTCGTTGAGTGATCCTGTTTCGTCCCTGTCGGGGGGGAACCAGCAAAAGGTGGCAATTGCTAAAATGCTCTCGGTCAATCCGCGGCTGATCTTTCTGGATGAGCCGACCCGAGGTGTCGACGTGGGCGCGAAATCGGAAATTCACAAGATCCTGAGAGACTTGGCAAACGATGGTGTCGGGATCGTTGTGATTTCGTCCGAGTTGCCCGAACTGATTGGTGTCTGTGACCGGGTGCTGGTGGTGCGTGAAGGGCGTATCAGCGGCCAAGTCACAGGCGATGAAATGACAGAAGAAAACATCATGCATCTGGCCTCGGTCACGGACGCGCAGGCATCAGTCGCATGAGTGGAGAAGCGAAAATGGACAACACCGTAAATCTGGCCCAAGCGGATGCGGCCGACAATATGCCGTTTCTGAAACGGCTGTTTCGGATGCGCGAAACCGGATTGATCGTGATCATTCTGGCGTTGTTCCTGATCATGTCCTTTGCCTCACCGTATTTTCTGACCTGGGCTAACATGCGGGCAATGTCGATGGCCTTTGCGGTGGATGGCTTGCTGGTGATCGGGATGACGATCCTGCTGATATCTGGAGGCATTGACCTTTCGGTGGGCTCGGTCACGGCACTGGCCATGGTGATCGCGGGCTGGCTGTTTCTGAGTGGAGTAAACCCATGGGTGGCCTCGGCCATGGCAATTGCACTCTGTACGGGTATTGGCGCGTTCATGGGGTTCTTCGTGACGCGCGTAGGGATGCACCATTTCATCGTATCGCTGGCGATCATGGTGATCGCGCGGGGCGCATGCCTGCTGTTCACTGGAGGGCGTCCGCTGGGCCTTTATACCCTACCTCCCGAGTTCAAGTTCATCGGGCAGGGCACCATCGGGCAGATCCCGATCGTGATCGTCATTTTTCTGGTCTTCGTGATCGCCTTTGACTTCATGCTGCGGCGCACGACTATGTTCCGCAAAGTGTTCTACACTGGCAGCAACGAAAAGGCCGCCGCCTATTCGGGTATCCGCACCAGAAAGGTGATCTTCCTGACCACCACGCTCTGTTCAACTCTGTGTGGCATTGCAGGCATTATCTACATGGCGCGGTTCGGCTCGGCCCAACCGACCTTCGGGCTGGGGCTGGAGCTGACCATCATTGCCGCCGCCGTCATTGGCGGGGCCAGCCTGAATGGCGGGTCGGGGTCAATCCTTGGCGCAATCCTGGGCGTGATCCTTTTGTCGTTGGTCTCCAGTTCCTTGGCGCTGCTGGATGTGTCGGTCTACTGGCAGGACATCATCCGCGGCTCGATCCTGTTGGCGGCAGTGACCATCGACCATTACCTGAACAAAAGGCGAGGGTGATGGTCGACAAGAAGAAAGACTTTGAGCTGATCCGGCAGATCCACACCGTTCTGGTCCTGCACTATCTGGAAGGCCAGAAACAGGCCGATATCGCGCGGGCGCTGAACCTGTCGAACTCGAAGGTCAACCGTCTGATCACACAGGGCCGCAAGATGGGCATGGTCAAGATCGACATTGAAAGCCCGTTCGAGACACTGATGGATATCGAACGGGATTTGACAAAGTCGTCGGGCCTGTCTGAGGCCATCGTCACCCCTTCGGTTGCGGGTAGCGAAGAAACAACTCTGCAACAAGTCGGGCGGGCCGCTGCCAACCATTTGATCGAAAACCTTAGCGAAGGTGATGTTATTGCGATCACTGGCGGAAAAGCCGTCAGCGCCACGGTCGAAGCGTTGGAGGTCGAACGCGCAGTCGATGTTACTGTAGTGCCCCTGACCGGCGGCATTCAGGGCAAATACTATACAGATGTTAATGACTTGGCGACGCAGATGGCAGAGCGGTTGGGCGGCAAGACAATGTTGTTGCATGCGCCGCTATTTGCGGAGAGCCGCGATCAGCGGGACATGTTGGAACAGGTCTCTTCGATCCGCGAGGTGCTGGATCTGGCCCGCCACGCCAATGTAGCGCTTGTAGGAGTTGGGTCAATCGAGCCGGAAGGCTCCAGCTACTACGACCTTCACCCAGTGCCCGAAGCAGATCGTAAGATGCTGATGGGCATGGGCGTGATCGGAGAGTTTCTGGCCCACCTGATCCATATCGACGGCTCGGTCTCGAACTATGCGCTGAACTCGCGGCTGGTCTCGGTGTCGCCAAACGATCTTGCGCATTGCAAGCGGGTGATCGGGGTGACCGCAGGAGCGCAGAAAGTGCTGCCGATCAAGGCGGTACTGAACGGAAAGTTTCTCAATTCGCTGATCTTGGACGAGAGCACAGCGACTGCAGTCTTACGGGAAATGGAAGGAGCACGAAATGTCGCATGAAATGTTGACGCGGGAAATCGGAAACTCTGGTATCGAGGCCTCTGTGGTCGGTCTTGGAACCTGGGCCATCGGCGGGTGGATGTGGGGCGGAACGGATGAGGCGAAATCCATCGCCGCAATCCAGGCCTCGGTCGATGCGGGGATTACGTTGATCGACACGGCCCCTGCCTATGGGCAGGGCGTAGCCGAAGATATTGTTGGCAAGGCATTGAAAGGGCGCCGCGACAAGGTGGTGCTGGCCACCAAATGCGGGTTGGTTTGGCATACGCAGAAGGGCAACCATTTCTTCGACTATGACGGCAAGCCGGTGCATCGCTATCTGGGCAAGGACGCGATTATCTATGAGGTCGAGAAAAGCTTGACCCGACTGGGTACCGATTACATCGACCACTACATCACCCATTGGCAGGACCCTACCACCCCCATCGCTGAAACGATGGAGGCGTTAGAGACCCTGAAACAGCAGGGCAAAATCCGCTCTATCGGGGCCAGCAATACTTCGGTCGATGAGGTCAAGGCTTATGTCGCCTCCGGTCAGTTGGACGCCATTCAGGAAGAATACTCGATGGTCAAGCGCGACATCGAAGGCACGCTGCTGCCTATGTGCCGCGAGAATGGTGTGTCGGTCCTTAGCTATTCATCGCTGGCGCTAGGGTTGCTCAGTGGCAAGATCGGTCCTGATCGGGTGTTCGAAGGCGACGATCAGCGCAAGGACAATCCGCGTTTCTCGATGGCTAATCGCCAGAAGGTTGCCAATCTGATGGGGACCATCGCGCCTATTGCCGAGGCACATGGCGCGACGCTGGCGCAGACGGTAATCGCTTGGACCGTGCAACAACCCGGTATCACATTCTCGCTTTGCGGCGCGCGTGACGCGGCACAGGCGGCCGAGAATGCCAAGGCGGGCCAATTGCGCCTGACCGAAGCTGAAACCGCTGACATCAGTGCGCAAGCTATCGCGCACCTGAGCGATCTCGACAGCTAAGACCCCAAGGCCCCCGCAACGAACAGGACCACCATGTCAGAACAAAGACAACAATGCCTGACAAAGCTGCACGAGAACGCTGTTTTTGACGCCGTGGTTATCGGCGGGGGCATAAACGGGATTGGAGTTTATCGGGATTTGGCCTTGCAGGGGCTGCGGGTCTTGCTGGTTGAGCGCAACGACTTTGCCTCGGGGTGCAGCGCCGCGCCGTCGCGGATGATCCATGGTGGATTGCGTTACCTAGAGAATGGCGAATTCGATCTGGTGCAGGAGTCGCTGCGCGAACGCGATGCACTGCTGTTGAACGCTCCTCATATGGTGCGGCCTTTGCCGACGGTCATTCCGATCACTTCGGTGTTTTCGGGTATGTTAAACGCGGTGGCCAGTTTTGTCGGTTGGCAGGGCAAACCCTCTAGTCGTGGTGCGATGCCGATCAAGCTGGGGTTGTCGCTGTATGATTGGGTGACGCGCAAGCGGCGTATCCTGCCAAAGCATCATTTCAACAGCGCAGGGCGAACGCGCAGCGACTGGCCTGAGCTAACGCCCAAGGCCACTCGATCAGCCGTGTATTATGACGCGCAGATCACGCATCCAGAACGTCTGTGTGTCGAAATGATCCGCGATGTGCAGATCGCCGCGCCTGATTGCATAGCTTTGAACTATGCCGAAATGACGCGGGACGGTGAAGATTATGCTGTGACAGACCGGCGCAGCGGTCAGCAATTGCCAGTTCAGCCCAAGGTGATCGTGAATGCCACTGGTGCCTGGCTGGATGATACAGTCCGCAGCCTGGGCGGCGAAGCCAGTCAGCAGATGGTCTCGGGCACCAAGGGTTCGCACCTGATCATCGACAACCCGGCGCTGTTGCAGGCGCTTGGCGGTCATATGGTCTATTTCGAAAATACCGACGGGCGGGTCTGTATCGTGTTTCCCTATCAGGGAAAGGTGCTGGCGGGTTCAACCGATATTCGCGTCGACAAAGCAACGCGCGTGCGATGTGAGCCGGAAGAGTTCGACTATATTCTCGGTTCACTGCGGTTGGTATTTCCTGAGATTCAGATCGCTGCCAAACAGGTTGTGTTCAGCTATAGCGGGATCCGCCCGCTGCCGCACAGTGATCAGGATTTCACCGGTCGGATTTCGCGTGGTCATTACACGACGCGGCTGGACGGATCGGTGCCGCAGTTCTGCATGGTTGGTGGTAAATGGACGACCTTCCGCGCATTTGGTGAACAGACCACGGATAAGGTTCTGGCCGCGCTTGAAAAACCGCGTAAGACGTCGACCCTTGGATTGCCTATCGGGGGCGGAGCACAGTTTCCCGATGATGCGAAAACGCTGCAAAACAGGCTGGTCGAGGACTTTCACATTTCGCCCGACCGCGCGCTGCACCTGATGGAACATTACGGCACGCACGCCGACGATGTGGGACAGTTCTGCCAATCGGTTAAGGATACGCCACTGTTGGCTGGCTGCCCTTATACCGAGGCCGAGATTATTTGGCTGCTGCGCACGGAATTTGTCGAAACCCTGTCTGATATCGTCCTGCGCCGGACCGCTTTGGCGATCACAGGGCAGATTTCGGATGCGCTGCTGGGCCAGTTGGGAACTCTTGTGGCCGCCGAACGCGGTATCAGCCCGCAGGAAATCACTGATCAGACCCAAACGCTTATACATGAATTGTCCGAGTATTACGGCGTGTCCGCCGAAACTCTAACCGCACGAAACAAGGAACGGAGAACAGAATGCGTGTAAGTACCAAAGCCCGAATGAACCGGATGTTTACCAATGGCGGATGTCTGGACGTGGCGATCGACCACGGGGTCTGCAATGAGCCCAGCTTTATGGTCGGGCTTGAGGATATGGCGGGTGTCATGGACACGCTGATTAGGGCCAAGCCGGATGCCATTCAGTGTGCCTATGGGCAAGCCGACCTGCTGCAATTGCGCCCCGAAAAGGACAAGCCCGCGCTGGTGATGCGGATCGACATGGGCAACCCCTATAACGATCAGCGCCACCGGGTGATGTGGTCGATGCTGCAAAACGCAGACGAGCCGATTATCGGCGCACTGGAAATGGACGCCGCCGCCGTTGTCGTCAACCTGTTCATGCTGCCGGACGAGCCTGAACTGTTTCGTCAGTGCGTCGAGAACATCAGCAAGGTGCGCGTGGCCTGTCACAAATACGGTATGCCGTTGATGATCGAACCTCTGGTCATGCTGCCCAATGAAGTGCGCGGTGGTTATCAGGTGGATGGTGACGCCGAGAAGATCGTGACGTTGGTGCGACTGGCCTCGGAAATGGGGGCTGATATCATCAAGGCAGACCCAACCGAAAACCCCGAGGACTTCCACCGCGTGATTGAGGCTGCGCGCGTGCCCGTTCTGGTGCGCGGCGGTGGTAAGGAAGAACTGAAGAACGTGTTGATGAAATCGGCGGCACTGATCGCGCAGGGTGCGCAAGGGATGGTTTATGGCCGCAACATCTATCAGCACGACAATCCCAAGGCGGTTGTGGCAGCATTGATGGCGATGATCCATGATAAGGCCAGCGGCGAAGAAGCGTGGGATATCTATAACCGTGGCTAACAACCAATACATATTGGGCCTGGATGCGGGGAATACGGTCATCAAGGCCGTGCTCTTCGACCTAAACGGGCAGCCCGTGGCGATGCAGGCGCTGGACGGTCAGTCTTCGACCCCGCAACCGGGACATGTGGAGCGTGACCTGAATGAGCTTTGGGCCAATGCACGGCAGGTGATCTCTGGTTGCATCGACAAGGCCGGGGTCACGTCGGATCAGATTATTGGCGTCGGTTGTGCCGGGCATGGCAACGGGCTGTACCTGCTGGACAAGGCGGGTGAACCGCTTGTCGGCATCCAGTCGCTTGACACGCGCGCTGCCGGTCTGGCCGAGGAATTGTCCGAAGCCGCAGGGGATGCTCTGCACGCGCTGTGTTTGCAAAAACCGTGGCCGTCGCAAACCCCGGTTCTGCTGGCTTGGATCAAACGCCACCAGCTCGAGATTTATGTACAGACCGGCACTGTGCTTCTGTGCAAGGATTTCATTACCTACAAGCTGACAGATGAGCAGGTCAGCGAGATATCGGACATGTCGGGCAGTGGTCTGACCCGGATGCCGGACTGCACCTATGACGACACACTGTTGGCGCTTTACGGTTTGGAAGACGCGCGCGAGATGCTCCCGCGCTTGATCGACCCGGCGGATATCGCCGGAACCGTCAGCGCCGAGGCCGCCGCAGCAACCGGCCTGGCCGAAGGCACACCGGTGATTGGGGGCTATTTCGATGTGGTCTCCAGCGCAATGGGCTCGGGCGTCGTGCGTGCGGGCGAGGCGTCGATCATAGCAGGAACCTGGAGCATCAATCAGGTGTTTTCGGACAAACCTGCCGTCAACGATGATCTGTTCATGGTGTCGGGCTTTGGCCCCAACCGGTTCGTGAACATCGAGGCCAGCGCGACGTCGGCCGCCAATCTTGAATGGTATGTGCGTGAATTCGTCGAACGCGGCGCGCATCACGACGATCCTTTTGGGTTCTGCAATGACAAGGTGGCCGAGGTCACCCCTGCGGCGGATGACCCGTTCTTCCATCCGTTCCTTTATGGTTCGGGGCAGGGGGCGTCGTTCCGGGGCGGGTTTTATGGTGTTGCGGGCTGGCACGGTGAAAGCCACATGTTGCGCGCCTTGTTCGAGGGTGTTTTGTTCGAGCACCGCCGCCATATCGAGGTTCTGAAAACCGCAGGCGTCAGTTTTGATCAGGCGGTTCTGTCTGGCGGTGGCTCGCGCAGCCCTGTCTGGCCGCAGATGTTCGCCGATTGCCTTGGTGTACCGATCTATGTGGCCGAAGCGCAGGAAACTGGTGCTTTGGGTGCGGCGATTGGTGTGTCGGTGGCAACGGGCGCGTACGGCTCCTACGAAGAGGCCATCGGTCAGATGACCCGCCGCAAGGCCGAGTTCCAGTCGAATGCGGACATGAAAGCCCATTACGATAACCGCTACGCGCAGTACCTTGCGCTTATCGAAGCCATGCGCGGGTTTTGGGACAGCGCTCAAACTTCAACCGAAAGGAAATCAGCATGAAAGCCGTGGGATTTCTGAAATCACTTCCAATTGACGCGCCTGACAGCTTGATGGATGTCGACCTGCCAGAGCCGGTTCTTCGACCCAACGATCTGCTGGTCGAGGTCGAGGCAATCTCGGTCAATCCCGCAGATGCCAAGCGCCGCATCCGAACAGCAGCCGAGCAGGACCATGCCGAGCCGTTCATTCTGGGATATGACGCCGTAGGTATTGTGCTTGATATGGGCCCCGACGTTACAGGATTCACCAAAGGTGACCGGGTGTGGTATGCTGGCGATGCCGATCGCCCAGGGTCTTATGCTGAGTTGCAGGCGGTCGATCATCGCATCACATCACTTGCTCCGAAGTCGATGGGCCCCGCCGCGGCGGCCTCTTTGCCCTTGGTGTCGCTGACCGCGTGGGAAATACTGTTTGACCGATTGCAAGTTCCCACAAATGAAACGCCGGCCAGCCTGCTGGTTATCGGCGGGGCCGGCGGGGTGGGTTCGATTACCCTGCAACTTGCACGTAGGCTGACTGGATTGAATCTGATCGCCACTGCATCTCGCCCTGAAACGGTCGATTGGTGCAAGGACATGGGTGCGCATCAGGTGGTTAACCATCGCGATCTGATCGCCGAGGTGCAGGCCGCAGGGCATGAAACCGTGGACTACATCACGCAATACGCCGACACCGCACAGCATTGGGATGCCATGTGTGAACTGATCGCGCCGCAGGGCCGCATTGGAACCATTGTCGAAACGTCGGAAAAGCTGGATATCTCGGCATTGCAGGGCAAGTCCGCTGCTCTGATGTGGGAACTGATGTTCACCCGTTCGCTGTTTGGAACGGCAGATATGGCTCGGCAGGGGCAGATTTTGGCTCGTGTTGCCAGTATGGTCGATGACGGGATCATCCGAACGACCGAACAAAAAACACTGAACGGCTTGTCAGCGGAAACGCTGAAAGAGGCTCACGCGCTCATCGAAACCGGTCGCATGATCGGCAAACTTGTCGTCGCATTCTAACCAGAAAGACCAGAATTTCATGACACACGCCCGGAAACTTGATGGCGAATACGACTATATTATCGTCGGTGCAGGCACGGCGGGCTGTGTTCTGGCAAACCGCCTGACTGAAGACCCCAAGACGCGGGTTTTACTGCTAGAGGCGGGCGGATCGGACAATTACCACTGGGTCCATGTCCCCGTTGGCTACCTCTATTGTATTGGCAATCCGCGCACTGACTGGATGATGAAAACCGCTGCTGAGCCGGGGCTAAACGGGCGTTCCCTGGTCTATCCGCGCGGCAAGGTTCTGGGCGGCTGCACCTCGGTCAATGGCATGATTTATATGCGGGGGCAGGCGGAGGACTACGATCATTGGCGTCAACTGGGCAATGCCGGTTGGGGATGGGACGACGTGCTGCCCTATTTTCTGAAGTCCGAGGATCACCATGCGGGCGACAGTGAGATGCACCGCTCAGGTGGTGAGTGGAAGGTTTCAAAGCAGCGTTTGGAATGGGATATCCTGAAGGCTGTGCAGGAAGGGGCCAAGGAATTTGGCATTCAACCACGCGCGGATTTCAACGATGGCAGTAACGAAGGCACCGGGTTCTTCGAGGTCAACCAACGCAAAGGCGTGCGCTGGAATACAGCGAAAGGTTTTCTGCGCCCGGCGATGAAACGCCCGAACCTGCGCGTAATGACTCATGCAGAAACACAGACGTTGTTGTTCGACGGTAAGCGAGTGACAGGCGTTTGCTTTCAGCAAAAAGGCGTTCGCTATGATGCCTTCGCAGGGGCCGAGGTTTTGCTGGCCGCCGGGGCGATCAACTCTCCCAAAATTCTGGAACTCTCGGGTGTTGGCCGAGGTGATGTGTTGGCCGAACATGGCATTGCTGTGCATCACGAAAGCACAGGCGTGGGTGAGAACCTTCAGGATCATCTGCAAATCCGCACCGTGTTCAAAGTACAGAACGCGAAAACGCTGAATACGATGGCTAACTCGTTGGTCGGCAAGGCGAAGATCGCTCTGCAATACGGGTTAACGCAATCGGGGCCGATGTCCATGGCACCCAGTCAATTCGGGATGTTCACCAAATCCAACCCTGATCTGGCGACGCCCGATCTGGAGTATCACGTTCAACCCTTGTCCACTGACAAACTGGGCGATCCGTTGCATCCGTTTCCGGCCATTACCGTTTCGGTCTGCAATCTGCGCCCTGAGAGTATTGGAACCTGCCATATTCAGGGAGCGGATACCTCGGACCAGCCCGATATCCGTTTGAATTATCTGTCCACGGACAATGACAAGCGTGTTGCCGCGAAATCAGTGCGCCAGGCGCGGATGATCATGACGGCGAATGCCCTCAAGCCTTATCAGCCCGAGGAAGTTCTGCCGGGTCCAGCCATGGAAACCGAAGAGGATCTTGTGAAAGGTGTTGGTGACATTGCCACCACGATCTTCCACCCAGTCGGGACATGTAAGATGGGGTCTGATGCATCGGCGGTAGTGGGTACGGATCTCAGAGTGCATGGCCTTGGGGGGATTCGGGTTGTTGATGCGTCAATCATGCCGAAAATCGTTTCGGGCAACACTGCATCTCCTGTTGTTATGATCGCTGAGAAAGCGGCCGACATGATCCGCAACAGGGCCTGAGACATGTCGGAGATTGTGATCATCGCGCGCATCGAGCCGGAAGAGGGCCAGTCAGAAGTGGTGCGCACCGCAATCGAAGATCTCGCAAATGCCAGTCGTCAAGAGGCAGGTAACCGGGGCTATGATGTGTTCTTATCACCCGACAAGAAGACCGAATTTCTGATCCACGAGATTTGGTCCGGGGGTGAGGCGATTACCAGTCACGGGCGCATGCCGCACATGGTCCGGTTCAAAGAAATCGTGAAGGGAAAAGCGCGAATTTCCGTTCAGAAGCTGGCGAAGCTGTAAGCTCGGCGGGATTCTTTTCACCAAAATCTAACAGTGATTCAGAGCATTTTTCTTTTCGGTCACCATTGTGCTGACCAGGATACGTCTGTGCTGCAACGCCCTTCTAAAGAGAATGAACTTTATGTGTTTATTTTCAAGTATTTATGAGATTATTGCAATAGCGGATCCACAAATTTCTTAAGCTTATCGGGCGCCAAAAACAGTTGACTAGGCAAGCAAAATGATAATAATAACATAAACTGTAATATATTTCAGCATCGATTCCTGAGGAGAGGTTCGGGCTGGAATTGCGGCTCTGATGCCTATTGTTTCAGATCAGCCGCGCTCTGGAGGAAACAAAAAGGGAAGAGATGAAAATGCAGCGGAGGAATGTACTCAAGGCGGGTCTGCTGGCCACGACACTGACTTTTGTTGGTGGGGCCGGGGCTTTTGCTGATGATGGGAAGCGGATCGCATTCTTTGTGTCCGACTTGTCGAACGTATTTCACCAATCTCAGGCGGCCGAGGCCGAGCGCTATGCAAAAGAAAAATATGGTGCAGAGGTTGTGGTCTTTGACGGCCAGGCAGATTCTGCTGTCATGACTCAAAATGTCGACCAGATCGCCGCCGGCGGTTTTGATGCAGCCACTCTGCACATCTGGGATGCTGAGGCCGCGACGCCCGGCGTCGAAGACGCGTTGGCCGACGATATTGTCATGACCTCGTTCTTCAGCCCGATCACCGACACGGGCATCCCGACCGCACGCAGCGATGAAGCCGCAGTGTCGTTCGAAATGGGCGCACAGATGGCCAAAGCGTGGAAAGAGGCACATCCTGACAAGTCGATCGTCATGGTGCAACTGGGTTGGCCGAACCACACCGAGGTAAACTCGGGTCGGACAGCGCCTTTTGCTGAAGGTGTGCTTTCGGTTGATCCTGACGCTGAAAACCTGGGCGCGCTGGATTCCAGCAAGGGTCAGGAAGCGGCCAAGCAGATCATTGTCGACCTGCTGACCCAACGGCCCGAGGTGAACTTGATCTATTCCGAAGCCTCTAACCTGACCGTCGGTACTATGGCCGGCCTGGCGCAACTGGGTCGTGGCAAGTTCGACAACGGCAAACCGCTGACTGAAATCGTGGCAAGCGTCGATTTTGACTCGGTCGAATTCGAGCAGGTCTATGATCCGAATTCCAGTCTGAAAGTCTCGATGGGCCTGCCGCCGGTTGAAACCGCACAAGGCCGCATCGACCTGATCATGGATGTTCTGGATGGCAAGGTCGCACCAACCTCAGACACAGCGGAGGAGTTCTTCTATAAGGCCTACACTGTATCTTACTGGTCGATGCCGAAAGATGAGGCAGAACAGTGGCTTAAGGACCAGTTCGGCGGCTAACCGACCCTGACGAACCTATCGTTGCGATCAGGCCTAATACCCGACTTTTGACCTGATCAGCCCGGTTGGTTCTTTAATTGCTGCCAACGTCGTAACCTCGTCCTCCCTACTGAGGCCGGCGTTGGTAGCAACCTATTCAAAATCAGATAAGCTTGGCCCATGGAAGCGACCAGTTCGCTGCCACTGTTGTCTTGCGAAAATAAAGGGAATGATCGTGCAGACTGCCTTTGCCGACAATGCACAGGAAAAAGCTCTGTCCGTCAGGGATCTGACCAAGGACTACCCCGGTGTACGCGCCGTGGACACCGTGTCGTTCGATATTGACCGGAATACGGTGCATTGCCTGGTCGGCGAGAATGGGGCGGGGAAGTCAACTATCGTCAAGATGCTGACAGGCGCGCTTGCCCCGACAAGCGGATCAATGGCCATTCTGGGTCGTGATCATGCGCCTAGCAGCACGCAGGATGCACGCGAAAGCGGTATTGGCACGCTGTTTCAGGAACTGCACGTTGTTGATCAACTGACTGTCTTGGAAAACCTGACCCTCGGGATGGAGGCCAGTCGGCTTGGTTTCCTGGTCAAGTCCGATCTAGAGGAGCGGGTGACTAAAACACTCGCGGCAATTGAACCGACGATCGACCCCAGTGCGCGCGTTTCATCGCTGAGTGTGGCGCAGAAACAGATTGTCGAGATTGCCCGCGCGGCCTCATCAGGGGCCAGTATTATCATCATGGATGAACCCACCGCCGCCTTGTCAGAACGCGAGGTCGAGCGCCTGTTCGGAGTAATCCGCAGGCTTCGGGACTCGGACGTGACGGTCATCTATATCTCGCACAAGCTGGATGAGATTTTTGAGCTGGGCGACAACGTCACCGTCATGCGTGACGGCAAGCACATCGCCACCAAACCTCTGGCGGACGTGAACGGCCGGCCCGAGTTGATAGAGATGATGGTGGGGCGCGCGATAACCCATGACTACGAACCGCGTGGTGAAATTGCCGACAAACCGGTGCTAACGGTCAAAGGGCTTAGCAATCACCTTCTGAAGGACGTTTCATTTCATGTGAATGAAGGCGAAATCGTTGGTTTTTATGGCCTCGTTGGCGCGGGCAAGACCGAAGTGGCGCGCGCCATATACGGGGCCGACAAAGCGGACGGGCAGATTGATTTTCTAGGCCGAAAACGTCCCTCCTCGCCGAAAGAGGCCATCGCGGCAGGGATTGCTCTGGTCCCCGAAGAGCGGCGCACGCAAGGTCTGTTCACGGAACTGACGATCCGGCGCAACATTCCGATCATGAACATCCGCAAGCTTGCCAGTTTCGGTGTGTTTAAGGATGAACGCGAAAAGGAAGTTGCCCGGGAATATGTCGGTAAACTGGGGATCGCGACCAATTCGATTGAGAAGTACGCCGAAAAGCTTTCGGGTGGGAACCAACAGAAGGTCGTTTTGTCCAAGTGCCTGTTCGCGGATGCAGATATGCTGCTGCTGGACGAACCAACACGCGGCGTCGACGTCGGGGCAAAGTCCGAGATTTATGATCTGATCCGCGATCTGGCCAATAATGGTCGCGCGATCTGTATCTTTTCATCCGAACTGGAAGAGGTGTTGGGCATCTGCGACCGGGTGTTCCTGATGTATGACGGGCGGGTTGAAGCTGAAATCCAAAACGAAGCAGAGGTCGATATTCCTCAGATTCTGAATGTCGTAACCGGCGGAGGCGGAAAGAAGCCATGACCGACCAAGCAATTGCGGGCCGCAGGCTGGCCGCACGGGACAACAGGTTAAGTGATGAGATGTTCATCACGTCGCTTGTCGCCGGAGCTGCGGTGGCGTTGTTCCTATTAGCCTCCATTCTGGTGCCGAATTTCTTTCAGTTTCAGAACGTTGTGAACCTGGTGACAAACAACTGGGCGGTGATCTCACTCGGGGTCGGTGTGACGTTCTTGTTGGTTTCGGGGAACTTTGACCTGTCAGTCGGAGGCATCGTCGCACTGTCGGGTGTTTTGGCCGTGTGGTTTGCGCAGTCGACCGAAGGTGCGAACGCTTTGTCCTCGGGCTGGGGAATGCCGACTTGGCTGGCGATGGTCTGCGCCCTGATCGGCGCAATGCTGATCGGGGCAATCAATGCGGTATTTGTTGTCGCGCTGCGGGTGCCGTCAATCATCGTCACGCTGGGCACGATGATGCTGGCGCGGGGGATCGCGCAGGTGGTCACGCAAGGCTCGCAACGTAACACAAACCTGCCGTCAGATTTCGGTGTGCTGGGGAACATGACCATGTTCGGCACTTCGATCAAACTGCCGGTTGTGCTTATGACGGTCCTGATCCTTGTGGCCGTTTTTGTAGAACGCAAGACGGTGTTTGGCCGGTTGACCTATCTGATCGGAGCCAACCCTGTCGCATCGCGGCTTTCGGGAGTCGATAACGCGCGGCATGTCATCAAGCTGTATCTGTTCAGCGCGGCCATGGCCGGAGCTGTTGGCATTTTGCTGGCCTCGGAATTCAAATCCGGGTTCTCAAACCGTGGCATGCTGATGGAGTTTGACGCGCTGGTCATCTCGCTGTTGGGTGGCGTCGCAATTGCAGGCGGGTTCGGGTCAGTGATCGGGATGTTCTTTGGAGCAATCATATTGGCGACCGTGACGTCTGCGGCTACCGGGTTGGTTCTTTCGCCTGACTGGCAAATCACCCTCAAGGCCATCGCGGTGTTCATCGCAATCATGGCTCAGACTTGGGCTCTGGCCCGGAGACATGCATAATGACCGATCTGACCCAAAACCCCAGTTCTGGCGATCGTGTAAAACGGTTCCTCAAGGACTATTACATCTATCTGGTCCTGATCCTTGTTGTGGTTGTTCTAAGCACCGCCAATCTGGACAAGTTTCCCCTGTTCGAGCGTGGCAACTTCCTGAGTGAGCGCAATATCATCAACATCCTGCGTATTTCGGCACCGATCCTGACGCTGGCCGGGGCGTTCACGTTGTTGATGATCTCGGGCTATATCGACTTGTCCGTGGGCAGCGCCATGAGCCTGAGCGCGGTTGTCTATGCTATGCTCGTAATCAACGGGGTACCTTTCCTGCCGGCTTTTGTTGCGACCGTTGTATTGGGCGTTCTGCTGGGGGCTATTAACGGGTTTCTTGTGATCCAATTAAAGATCACGCCAGTCATCGCCACGCTGATCACCCTAAGCCTTTATAAAGGCATCGCATTGTTGCTGGTTGAGGATGGTGTTTCGGCGATCAAATCCGGCGGCGACCTGAAAATGCCCAGTTGGTTCAACGATTATGGACGAGATGGTGTGCTGTTTGGTCTGCCGTGGGCCTTTTGGGTGGCCATACTGGTTACGATTGCAATGATCATCGCGCAGGATCGGATGAAACTGGGCAAATACGCCGCTGCAACCGGGGGCAATCCGACGGCTGCGAAATTGTCAGGTATCAATACGGCGCGGACGGTGATCCTGCTTTATGTGCTGGTCGGGGTTTGTGCGGCGCTGGCGGGCATTGCGCGGTCCAGCTTTATGTCGCTGGGCGACCCACTGTCGGGCGACGGGATGGAACTAACCGCTATACTTGTGGTTCTGTTGGGTGGTACAGCCTTCAGCGGCGGCGAAGGGCGGGTTCTGAAATCCTTTATCGGGGCGCTGATCATCATGTCTTTGACTGTGGGCATGTTGACACTGGTGCCCGCCTATTTCCAAACTCTGGTCGTTGGCACCGCGTTGTTGCTGGCGGCGGCATCGAACCATTTGGTGAGCAGAAGGGACAGTGAAAATTGAACGCATCCGGACCCGATCCCGACACGCTGCGCCTGATCGCCCGTGTCCTGACCCTGCATTTTCAAGAGGGGCTGCTTCAGGCTGACATTGCCAACAGCTTGAAATTGTCGACGGCCAAGGTGAACCGGCTGATCAAGCAGGGCCGCGAGATGGGCATGGTCGAATTTCGCATCCACAGCCCGTTCCAACGTCTTTTCGAGCTGGAACGCCAGATGAAGGAGCGCTGGCCGCTGTCCGCTTGCCTTGTGGTCAACACCGTAACCGAAAACGCTGAAATCACGCTGGATCAGGTCGGAAAATCGGCGGCGCAGCATCTGCAGCATATTCTTGGACCCACCGACGTTTTGGCAATATCTGGCGGCAAAACGCTCAGCGCCGTCGCGGACCATTTGAAGCCGGGCGGAGCAGCGTCGAATGTCGTGGTGCCAATGACCGGAGGGGTGCAAGGCCAGCATTATACCGATGTGAACCACATCGCGACCCGTATCGCCGACGGTTTGGGAGGTTCGGCAACCCTGATCCACGCGCCCTTACATGCTGATACGCAGGACGAACGAGATGTTCTGCTGTCAGTGCGTGCAGTGAGCGATGTGCTCACCCAAGCGCGGAACGCAAATGTCTCTCTCTTGGGACTGGGAGCTGTAACCGAAGAGGATGCGACTTATTACAAAGCGCACCCCCTGTCCGAAGAGGACCGGTCGCAGCTCTACGATAGCGGGGTCAGGGCGGAACTGCTTGGGCACTTGGTCGATTGCGAAGGTGAGCTGTGCAGCACCGCGCTTAACTCCAGACTTGTCAGCCTGCCGCTGAAGGACGCCAAATTAGTTCCGATCCGCATTGGTGTTGCCTCCGGTATCGATAAGGCTGAACCGGTACGTGCTGCACTAAATGGGGGCCATATCAGCACTTTGGTCATTGATGATGTTACAGCGCAGGCGGTATTAAACGAGGCAAGCGAAAACGCCGTTTGAGAAAACACTGGTTTTGTCTGATTTTGCTGCCAAAGACTGAACATCTGGCTGAAGTCACCGACTGAACTTTGTGCCGTCGCTGACCCTGTGGTCGCCGGATCTGACTAATGCTGGGATGCAAACCTTTCGCTAGATCAGCAATGGTCAATTCACGCACAGACTCCGCCCGTTACAGCAGTTCACACAGGATGCAGGAAAATTGATTCTCCTGCTCAACCTGCGTTGCCTTCAAAGAAATTTGCGAAAAAACCCTATTGATTTGTCACTGGGGCATCTCCTGACATGAGAGACGCGACAGGTGCGATCTGTGCCGCGATTTGAGTTCTGAGCTGAACGAGTGTGATGTCATCTTGTTTGACGAATTCAATGAACGCCTGATTTAATGCGCCAAATATTAGTGTGCCCAGGTCTGTGGCGATTAGGTTCTGGCGTACCAGCTTCCGGCCCTGCAGAACCCTGATCAATTCGGTCACCTGTGCTGCAAGCCGACGATCCTGTTCCGCGTAACGCCGACCACTTGGTGTGTTGGGGTGTTCGATGGAATGGGCAATCGCCGCGCGCCACATTTCCTTGGATAGGTACTCGAGCGAGTGATCGTAATATTGATAAATCAACGCCAGAAGCGCGTCGTCTACGCGCTGTGGTGGGTTGGCCAGAATCGGCGCGCCTGCGGCGATGACTTCTTCGACCTCCATGGCGACGGTGGCAATCAGAATGTCGCCCTTGGTCTCATAATAGTTGTAGACCGTGCCGACCGACACTTCGGCCATTTCTGCCAGATCTTCGATTTTCACCGACCGATAGCCGTGTGACCGGAATTTCGCGGATGCGGCTTCCAGAATGCGACGCTCGCGCGCTGCTTTTTGCCGCTCTCGTAATCCTGCCATGTGGAAAAACGACCTCGTGTAACACAAATCCAAATTTAGAGTTGACTTAAAAGATGAGGCTGTTCAAGTTTTTTCGGACAGACCCACACAAAAACCGGGCGATCCGTAATCAACAGGAGATGAACGAATGCAAACCGGACGTAAAATCCTTGGCGCGTCGACGCTGGCCTTGATGGCTGGCACTGCCTGGGCCGAGGGCGAATTGAATGCGTTGGTGTGGTGCGACCATACTGATCCCGAACTGATCGCGCCGTTTGAGGCGGAACATAACGTCAAGGTCAACCTTCGCGAATACGAAGGAACCGGCGCGGCGCTGGCATTGCTGGAGCAATCCAGACCCGGCGACTGGGATGTGCTTGTGGTGGACGGGATCGACGTGTTCCGCGCAGTCGAAGCCGGTGTTCTGGCCCCGCTGCCCGAGGGCGCGATCTCGACTGCGGATTACTTCCCCGAAGTGGTCATGGCCGAAAACAACTCAGTCGACGGCGTGACCTATGCCGTGACCGAGAAATTTGGCTACAACACGATCTCATACAACTCGGCCAAGGTCGATCCCGCGGATATGGAAAGCCTGACCAGTGTCTGGTCCGAGAAATATGACGGGCGGATTTCGATCTATGACTACTACCTGCCCGTGATGGGGCTGGCTGCTATTGCCGAAGGCATTGCAACGGATGCGATTGGCCCGGGAGATTTGGCAAAGATCGATGGTGTGCTGTCAACCATGCGAAGCCGAGCGGCCTCGGTCGCGGGGGTGGTTGCGGCGCAAACGGCGCTGGCGACAGGCGAGGTGGATATCGTTGTCGGTGGGGGTGAGTGGCTGACGGCCGTGCTGGCCTCGGAACAGCCGGAACTGACATGGACCATCCCCAAGGAAGGCGCGGTTCGCTGGGCACAATCCATCGGCGTGGTTGAAGGGGCCAGTAACCCAGATCTGGCGGTTGAGTTCATCAAATATATCACCAGCCCGGAAGGGCAGGCTCGTTTGGCGACGTCTTCGTGCTTTTGGGGAATGCCCGCAAATGCCAAGGCCGGAGACGTTCTGACCGATGCGCAGAAAGACATCCTGCGCTGGGATCAGCAGCCTGACTATTTGGCGCTGACACAGCTATATCCTGCACCGGATGCGGATCTGGATATCGAGATGCAGGATCTGTGGCTGGAAACTCTGCAGCAGTGAGCATGTCCAAGGATCAGATCCGGGGCTGGGGCTTTGTGACTCCGGCCCTGCTGTGGACCATCGCTTTTTTCATCGTGCCTTTCGTCGTGATGGGCGCGATGAGCCTTGCTTCGCTTGAAGGGCGCATGCTTGTCTGGGACCTGTCGCTGGCCAACTATGCCGAGCTGCTTGAAAAGAAGTATCTGTGGCGCGCGGTTCTGGTTTCGCTTGAAATCACGCTGGCGGTGACTGTGATCTCGGTCGTGCTGGCTTATCCGCTGGCCTGGATCATTGCCTTTCGTGTGTCGCCGCGCTGGCAGCGCCTGGCCCTGCTGCTGGCGATCCTGCCATTCTGGACCTCCTATGTGGTGCGGTCCTATGCGTGGCTGCTGGTTCTGGCGCGCGAAGGCGTAGTGAATGAGACCCTGATGTGGATCGGCGCCATCGCCGAGCCGATCACGCTGGCCAATACGCGCTTTGCGACGGTAACGGGCTTTGTGCATTTCTTTGTGATGCTTCTGACCCTGACGATTTATGCCAACCTGATCCAGCTATCCCCGAACTATCGCCGGGCGGCAATGGACCTTGGCGCCAACGCCTTTCAAACCTTCCGGCACGTGATCTTGCCGCTCACGCTGCCCGGTATTGTCACCGGAGCATTCCTGACCTTTGTCCTGTGTATCGGCGATTACGTCACGCCGCAGATTCTGGGCGGCAATACCGAACTAACCGTGCCACAGGTCATCATGGTGCAATTGGGACGACGTGCGGATTTCCCGCTGGCCTCGGCGCTGGCCATCGTCTTGATGAGCATCGTCGCGCTGGCCTACCTGCTATCTGCCCGCTGGTTAAGGCTTGACCGGCTATGATGCGTTTTCTGCCGTGGGCTTACCTGATTGCCGCTTTTGTCTTTATCTACCTGCCGGTGGGTGTGCTGGTCCTGTTCTCGTTTCAGGAAGGAACGCTGCCGGTGCCGCCGTTTAACGGACCGTCCCTGCAATGGTACCAGACCATTCTTGGGGACGAGGATTTGATGGCAGCGCTGCGCAACTCGATCCTTGTTGCCTTCGGGTCGTCTGCGGTTGCCGTAACGCTTGGATTTCTGGCCGCATACGGTTTGGCGCGGCACGTTCTGCCGGGATCGACCCTGATCCGAGGGCTGCTGATTGCCCCCCTGACTGTCAGCTACCTGATCGTCGGGCTGGGTCTGCTGATCGTTCTGACGCGGTCGGGCTTTGGCGTTTCGCTATGGACCGCCGCCATCGGGCACGTGGTTATCAACCTGCCGCTGGCTTTTGCCATCATCTACGCCTCGATGGGGGCGCAACAGCAAAATGCCGAACGAGCGGCCCGTGATCTGGGCGCGTCCGAGCCCAAGGTGATCATGCTGGTGACGGTTCCGATGTTGCTGCCGTCGATTGCGGCGGCCTTTTTCCTGTCGGTCACGCTCAGTTGGGACGAGTTTATCATCTCCTTCCTGCTGACCCGCTTTGACGTCACCCTGCCGGTTGAGATCTGGTCGCTGCTCAGGTCTGGCCTGTCGCCGCAACTGAATGCAATCGGCAGCTTCGTCTTCCTGATCTCGGTGGCGGTTGTGCTGCTGCTGGAACTCACCATCTTTCGGAAAGGCCGCCAATGACCGCGTCTGTCACGTTTTCAGGTCTCAATCACTGGTTCGGTCAGTTTCAGGCGCTGTCCGGGATCGACCTACAGATCGAGGCCGGTGAATACGTAACCCTGCTGGGGCCATCCGGCTGCGGCAAGACCACCCTTTTGTCTATCCTTGGCGGGTTTCTGGAACCTACCGAAGGCCGCGTGCTGATTGGCGGTCAGGATTTGACCCGTGTCGCGCCAGTTAAACGCCCCACGACCACGGTGTTCCAGGACTATGCCCTGTTTCCGCACATGTCCCTGCGGGACAATGTGGGCTTTGGCCTGCGTATGAGCGGTATGGGCCGGAAAGCCCGCCACGCCCGCGCCGAACAGATGTTGGATCTGGTCGGTCTGAAGGACGCGGCGCTCAAACGTCCCCATGCCCTGTCCGGCGGTCAGCGTCAGCGCGTTGCGCTTGCGCGGGCATTGGCCGTAAACCCGGACGTTCTACTGCTGGACGAACCGCTGGGCGCGCTGGACCTCAAGCTGCGGCGATCCATGCAGGATGAACTGAAATCCATTCAGCAACAGATCGGAACAACCTTTGTGCATGTCACTCATGATCAGGAAGAGGCCATGGCCATTGCCGACCGGATCGTGGTCATGAGTAGGGGCCGGATCGAAGATCATGGCACGCCCGACCGGGTTTATCGTCACCCCGCAACACTGTTCACGGCGGATTTCATGGGTGAAAACAACCATATAGAAGGTGTGAAATCTGGGGCTGGTGTAGAAACACCCTTTGGGCTTCTTCCCGCACAGAATGCTCCAGCGTCTGCGGCGGCCGCAATCTGCCTCCGCCCCGAGGATATCCGCGCGGACGATCAGGGCTCGTTCCCGATGGGGCAGGCCACCGTGACTGCAGCGGCGTTTTTCGGAACCTATTGCCGGGCGCATCTGTCACCGGCCTGTGCCCCGGACCTGAACCTTACGGCCTATCTGGCGCCCGACCGCGCGTGGGCGCAGGGGGATGTGCTATCGTTATCCGCAGATGTCGAGAATTTTCGTCTGTTCGAACCGGAGACCCCCTGATGCAACGCGCGCAACCGCAGGATTGGTACCGCACCACCCGCAAAGGCGAAGACGTCACCCTGATCGATGAGCCTTTTATCACGCCGTTCTATCGCTGCAACATGTGGCATGTGCGTGGGCGTGACCGCGATATGCTGGTCGACAGCGGTATGGGTGTTGTGTCGCTGCGAACATGGGTGCCTCTGGTGACCGAACGTGCGTTGACGGCGGTCGCAAGCCACACCCATTTCGACCATATCGGCTGTCATCACGAGTTTGAGGACCGCGCGGTTCACAGGGCCGAGGCCGATATTCTGGCGAACCCAACCCGCGTGGCGACGTTGGCCGACCCCTATGTGACGGACGAGATTTTCGACTGCCTACCGCCCTTGCCCTACCGATCCGATACATATGCGGTCAGCGGCGCGCAGGCGACGCGCCTGCTGGACGATGGCGATATCGTCGATCTTGGGGACAGGCATTTCGAGGTGATCCATACACCAGGTCATTCGCCGGGCGGAATTGCCTTGTGGGAGGCCGCGACAGGCATCTTGTTTTCGGGCGATATTGTCTATGATGGCGAGTTGATCGAAGACACTTATCATAGCAATGCGGACGATTATTACCGCTCGATGGTACGTCTCTATGATCTACCTGTACAAACTGTGCATGGGGGTCACTTCCCAAGCTTCGGGCGCGATCGCCACCGCGCAATCATTCGCGCGTGGTTGGATGGAAAGAACACGGCGCGATGACAGCAATTCCCGCAAAGATGGCCTGTTCGCGGGACACATTTATCCTGCAGCTCCAAAGAAAACCCACAGGCCGGAAACCGTTGTCCTGATGAGCCGAGTACCAGCCATGCGCCAACAGAACAAACAAGCGGGGCTGATCGCTTGGAACATAATTGGCTAATAATCTTGAGTTTTTGTTTACAGATGCCGTGACCCGTTTCTACTATCAAATTGTAATTTCTGATATTGATAAACATGGATAAGAACCGATGTCCGAAACTCTTGATTTACACAAGTTCGAAGATCTTAGCCCTTTTGAGATCAAAGACGAGCTCATCAAGCTGGCTCAGAAAGAGTCACGCGCCTCGACCCTACCGTATCTGAACGCTGGTCGGGGAAACCCAAACTGGATTGCAACCAAAGCGAGAGAAGTCTTTTTCTTTTTGGGGCAATTCGCGATTACCGAGGCGCAGCGTGACCGGAATGAACCACAAGTCGGGTTGGCCGGAATGCCACAAGGGCCGGGGTCTTATCATCGTTTGATGGCTTATTGTGCCAATGCGGAAAGTACTAGTCCTGCCGCGGCTACCTTGGCAAGTGTCGTGGATTTTGCAATTCAGAAGTTCGATTTTAATGCGGATGACTTTGTGCTGGAACTGACCGACAGCATCATTGGCGATCATTATCCTATGCCGGACCGCTGTCTCGTTCACAATGAACAGATTGTTCATGAATATTTGATGTGGGCAATGTGCGCGGGCCATCGCCCTGATGCCAAGTTTGACATCTATGCGGTCGAAGGAGGAACAGCCGCAATGTGCTACATCTTCAAAGCGTTGAAAAATCAACGGCTTTTGAACGCGGGCGATACGATCGCGTTGGGGACACCTATTTTTACGCCCTACCTCGAAATGCCAGAACTTGAAGACTATTCACTGAATGTCGTGCATGTCTCATCCGAGGAAGAAGATCACTTTCAATTGACGGATGAAGATCTGGAGTCGCTGGCAGATCCTAAGGTCAAAGCCCTATTTCTGGTGAATCCCGGAAATCCTTCGTCAGTCGCAATAAGCCCTGACGTATTGAAGCGATTGGTCAGTTTTGTAAAAACCCGTCGGCCAGATCTGATCATTCTGACGGATGACGTGTACGGGACTTTTGTGCCAAACTTTGAATCCGTGATGGCGCATCTGCCTGAAAACACAATCGGGGTTTACTCATACTCCAAGTATTTCGGCTGCACGGGCTGGAGGTTGGGTACAATCCTCGTGGCCGAAGACAACATATTTGACAAAATGATCGCCGAGGCCCCGGCCGAGACTAAAGCGGTTGTCGAAGCGCGCTACAGAACCCTGACACCCGATCCCTCCACACTCAAATTCATAGACAGAATTGTTGCGGACAGCCGGGATGTTGCCCTGAATCACACGGCTGGCCTTTCACTTCCTCAGCAAGTGATGATGACGTTGTTTTCTCTGGTCGAGATGATGGACGAAGACAAGGCATATCAAGCCCTTTGCATTAGCATTCTTGAACATCGCTTCACTGAATTGGTCGAAGGTATGGGGATCGAAGTACCGGATAACCCCTTGTACGACAGATACTATGGAATAATTGATTTTGAGTTCTGGCTTCGGAAATATGTAGGTGAAGAAGTCGTGGATTGGATAAAAGAGAACGTCCACCCGCTCGACATTTCGTTCAAACTTGCGCAGGACCATGGGATTGTCCTTTTGAATGGATCGGGATTCGACGCGCCTAACTGGTCTGCACGTGTGTCCTTCGCAAATCTTGATGATGATGCATATCGGAAAATCGGGCGTGCGGTGCGTGCCGTTGCGACGGGATACGTGCAATCGTATCGCGCTTCAAAAGGTCTGCCGATTCACGGTTGAACTCGCATTACAGGATAGGGCCGAGGGACAGCCGTTTTCATGGAAGCAATCATTTCGATATTCAGAACTCACCCTGAATTGGCGCTGTTTTGCAGCCTGACCCTTGGTTACGCGATTGGAAAAGTTTCCTTCGGCTCTTTTACTGTTGGCTCAGTGGCGGGATGCCTGCTTGCTGGTGTCTTGGTCGGGCAGACCGGAGTGGTCGTGTCCGATGACTTGAAGCAGACATTTTTCCTGTTGTTTCTGTTTTCGATTGGCTATCGCACCGGGCCTCAGTTCTTTCGTTCCTTGAACCTGGGTGCCCTGCCTCAGATCGGGATTACCGTTTTATTATGCGCAATTGCGTTGCTGGTTGCGGTCCTTTTAGCGCCACTTATGGGTCTTTCGGTTGGTGTCGCGGCGGGGCTTTTGGCAGGTGGGGCGACTGAAAGTGCAACTTTGGGTGTGGCCATTGATGCATTTGCGAAAACAGGTGCTGACGCAGCAAGCCAGCAGATATTTGAAGCCGAAATCGCGACAGGTTTTGCGGTTGCATATTTTGTTGGTGTCATCGCCACGATTGTGTTCCACACGCAAATTGCACCGCGGTTTTATGGGCGATCTTTGCGGGACGCATGTGCTGAATATGAATCTGAACTGCAAGATGACGATGCCCCGTGGCATTCCGAGCATCGTGACTTTGAAGCGCGGGCCTATCGCATAAATCCTGACTTTGCAGGACATACCGTGGCCGAATTGGAAGCTCGGGTTCCGATCCACGTGCGGGCTTTCTTTGATCGCGTTCGCCGAGGCAACAAAATCCTGCCGACGTCACGGGACATGGTCCTGCAAAACGGAGATATCGCAGCGATCGCCGGGATGCGGTCCTATCTTATTGACCATGGTAGCCTTCTGGGGGAAGAGGTCGAAGACCCTGAACTTTTGGATCTTCCCGTTGAAACCAGCGACATTGTTGTAACTAACAAAGAGTTGGTCAACAAAACCCTAGGTGAACTTTCCGTCCGCCCCGAAGCCCGAACTATCTTTCTTCGTGGGATCATGCGCAGCGGTGAACGGCTACCGGTTTTTCGGGGTGTCCCATTGCACATGGGAGATGTCCTGACAGTTTCCGGTACGCGCAGCCATATTCAGGACGCAGCAAGCAAGTTGGGTTATCTGGACCGAGAAACAAGCAAAACGGACATGGTGTTTGTTGCGTTTTTTATCCTGTTGGGTGGTTTGATTGGGATTCCAGCCCTGCATTATGGCGCGGTCGAGCTTGGTCTGGGCACTTCGGTAGGGGTATTGTTGGGGGGGCTGGTCGCAGGTTGGTTGCGCTCGGTTCGCCGCACATTTGGATTTGTTCCCGAAGCCACGCTTTGGATATTCGATTCAGTTGGCCTGTGCGTCTTTGTGGCATGTGTGGGCATTACCTCGGGGACAAGTTTTGTGGCTGGTGTACTGGCAAGCGGCCCGTCCCTGATTTTTGGTGCGCTGGCAATCGTTTTTCTGGCGCATGGATCAGCGATTTTTGTGGGTCGTAAGATATTCAAAATCAACGAAGGGGTCCTGGCCGGAACATGTTGTGGGGCAGGGACATCCGCACCCGCTTTGGCAGCTGTACAAGAGGCCGCGCAGAGCCAAGTACCAACCCTTGGCTATGGGTTGGGTTATGCAGTTGGTAACGTCCTTCTCGCCCTATGGGGTTCAGTGATTGTCCTGCTATTGGTCTAGAGTCGAAAGCGTGGCACATCCAAGCAGTGTGCTGAACTAAACCAAAACCTCGCACAAAACCGCAGTTTTGGAGAGCGAGAGCTTTTGAACAAGATTATGCGGATAATCGTTCGAATATAATTCGGCAGAATCAAACATCCGATCCTGCTGGCCGTCTATTGGGCGCTATAGCTTGCTGCAAATCCGTCGGGTATCAAATTTTCTTGGATGAGAATTTCAATGCGTATTTGCTCTTGCGACTGCATGATCTCACGGTTGTCGCACCTTGCGCGCAGCAACCGGACCGAGCTGCGTACCAGATGACCGGGATTTTGCGCGATGATTGCATCCACTTCTTTGTTCAATAGCGCGCTGCGTGTACGTTCCGTCAGCTCATGTGCAATTACGACCAGCTCACCGTGATCAGTTTTGCAATGCAGGGCATTCAGGGGTGAGCGCGCTTCGGAACTCATGATATACGCAGCGATAACGTCTTGATTGTTTCGCAACGTGTTCAGGACGATTTCTTGCGCCCGTGACTGATCACCATGCGTCTCAAGTGAGGGCAGTGCAATTAGATTTGGATAGTCCTGCTTGAGAACCTGATCGAACCCGTGACGCCGTTCCAGACTGTCACGTGCGTTCATGGTTTCTGAAACGACCATGACTTTTCCCTGCCGCCCGCAAGTGAAACGGCCAATTAGGCGGGCCGCGGTTGCGCCCGCGGCGCGGTTGTCGATGCCAACGAAATCCATATCGGACATTTCAAGCTGACCGGATATGAGGTGCACAACCTGAACGCCTTTTTCTTGAAGCCGGATGGCGGCATCCCGCACCTGAGGTGATTCAGGCGCCATCAACGCAATCCCGTCGACCTTATCAGGCGACAGCTTCAGCAATGTGCGTGCGATCAGATGCGGATCGGCCTGCGAAATTTCCTGATGCGAAATCTCGATCCCTTCGGCCGCAAGGCCTCGGTCGGTTTCGGAAATGCGTTCGCGCAGTTCTGAAATAAACAAATCCCCGCGGCGCGGAAGCATGAACCGAAACCTGTACCTCTTGCTTTTGGCCAGATTGGCAGCGGACAGGTTGCGCACAAAGCCGATCTTATCGATTGCTTCATTCACCGCCTTCACGGTTTTCTTGCGCACGCCCGGGCGATTGTTCAGGACGCGATCCACAGTGGCCAGACTGACACCGGCAGCTTTGGCGAGGTCTTTGGTTGTTGGTCGCATCGAGTCGGTTTCTATCCTTTGGTGTTCAAAAATATTTGCCCAGTTTCAAGGCACATGCAAGCGAAATGAGGCACGTGCCTCAGAAAAAGCTTGATCTGAGGTACGTGCCTCATTTACGACTATTCCATCAATGAGTCGCCGTCAGAGGAGTCGGCGCCAAACAAATGGGAGGAGCTTTCTGATGAAGACGCAGCTTAAACTTTCTGTTGCAACTGCCGCGGTGATGGCCGTTTCCGGCGCCGCCAGCGCCGAGGACCTGACCCTGTGCTGGGCATCCTGGGATCCGGCCAATGCGCTGATCGAACTGAGCAAGGACTTCGAGGAAAAGTCCGGCCACACCATGAATTTCGAATTCGTGCCATGGCCTAACTTTGCAGACCGGATGCTGAACGAACTGAACTCGGGCGGTAAACTATGTGATCTGATGATTGGTGACAGTCAGTGGATCGGGGGCGGCGCCGAAAATGGGCACTATGTCAAACTGAACGATTTCTTCGATGCCGAAGGCATCACAATGGATGACTTCATCCCGGCAACCGTGACAGGTTACGCGGAATGGCCGAAGAATACCCCCAACTATTGGGCGCTGCCAGCGTTCGGAGATGTTGTCGGCTGGACCTATCGCAAGGATTGGTTCGAACGCCCCGAACTGCAGGCTGAGTTCAAGGAAAAGTACGGCCGGGATCTGGATGTCCCGAACTCTTTGGACGAGTTGAAAGACATCGCTCAGTTCTTCCAAGGCCGCGATATTGACGGAACGACGGTCTACGGCGCCGCGATCTATACCGAGCGCGGGTCCGAAGGCATCACGATGGGTGTGACCAACGCGCTGTACAACTATGGGTTCGAATATGGTAACCCCGACAGCCCTTATGAACTGGATGGCTTCGTCAATTCTGAAGATGCGGTCGCTGGTCTGGAGTTCTACAAGGACCTCTATGATACCGCCACACCGCCGGGATCTTCGAACTGGTACATGGGTGAAAACATCGACGCTTATAAGTCCGGTCAGGTCGCATTGCAGATGAACTTTGCCTTCATCTGGCCGGGTGTTGAGGCTGACGCGAATGTGGGCGGCGGCAAGTCTGGTTACTTCCCGAACCCCGCAGGTCCGAGCGGGCAGTTTGCCCAATTGGGCGGGCAGGGGATTTCTGTTGTCTCTTATTCCGACAAACAGGATGCTGCACTGGAATACATCAAGTGGTTCGCACAGCCTGAAATTCAGTCTCGCTGGTGGGAACTGGGTGGCTATTCCGCGCTGAAGGCGGTCGTCGAAGACCCTGGTTTTGCAACCAGCCAGCCCTATGCGCAGACCTTCCTCGATTCGATGGCGATCGTTAAGGATTTCTGGGCGGAGCCAGCTTATGCCGAACTGCTTCTGGCCATGCAGCAACGTGTGCATGACTATGTGATTGCGGGCAATGGCACGGCCGAGGAAGCCTTGAATGGTCTGGTCGACGATTGGACCGAGACTTTCGAAGACGAAGGCAAAATCTAAGCGTAAATCTTGCCGGGCAATCCCGTTTGCCCGGCGCTCCCTCTCCGGATTGGCAAAATGCTAATCCGGAGCACTCCGCCACCTTCGGAGACAGCGTCGCTGTCGCCGATGAAGGATCAAACAATGATACACACACCGATGGATAAAATCGCCAAAGCGACACCCGAGCCGATGGCTCGGAAAGTGCGCGGGCTGTCAGATCGAACCATCGCCTGGATTTTCGTCGCGCCGTCCATTTTCCTGCTGTTGGCCGTCAACATCTTTCCGCTGATCTGGACCATCCGGCTGAGCTTTACCAACTACAAGGTGAACAGGCCCAACCGTGAAATCGATTTCGTCGGTCTGCGCAACTACGAACGTATCCTGACCGATAGTGACACATGGATGACGATGCAGGCCACGGCGCATTTCCTGATCTGGACCATCGTTCTGCAGGTTCTGATCGGCTTTGCACTGGCCTATTTGCTGAACATGAAATTCAAGGGCAATGATATGTGGACCACGATCATCGTGTTCCCCATGATGTTAAGCCCGGCCGTTGTAGGTAATTTCTGGACTTTCCTCTATCAGCCGCAAATCGGCCTGTTCAATTATGTAGTGACGTTCTTTACCGGTGGTGATCCATCCAGTTTTTCTATGATCGGCGATGTTCATTTGGCGCCTTGGGCCATTGTAATCGCCGATACCTGGATGTGGACGCCATTTGTGATGCTGATCTGTCTGGCGGGTCTGCGTTCAATCCCGGATTCGATCTATGAAGCCGCCGAATGTGACCGCGCCAGCAAGTGGCGGCAGTTCTGGACGATCACCATTCCGATGGCGCTGCCCTTCCTGATGCTGGCCGTGTTGTTCCGCGGCATCGAGAACTTCAAGATGTTCGACCTTGTGGTGCAGCTGACCGGCGGTGGTCCGGGCAATACGACCACGCTGACCTCGATCGACCTGAAACGCGAAGCGTTCGAGAAATGGCGCACCGGCTATTCCTCGGCCTATGCGGTCATCCTGTTCGTCACCGTCTTTGGGCTGGCTTCGATCTACGTCAAAGCCCTGAACAAGGTAAAAGAAAGATGAGCTTTTCTGTTACAGAGCCGTCCAACCGGACGAAGTGGGTCGCTGGTACCGCTGTGGTACTGTATGCGGTCATCACGATCCTGCCGCTGATGTGGATCATCGCCACCGGGTTTAAGTCGCCTGCCGACTCGATCTCTTATCCGCCCAAAATCCTATTCGAGCCGACGCTGGAAGGCTACGTCAACCTGTTCACGCAGCGCACGCGCCTGAATGAAGAAGACCTGGCTGCGCTGCCCCCGCCAGAGACATGGTATGATGAAATGGTTCGCGAACAGGGGCAGGTTATCACTGGCGCGTCGCGCTATGGCGAGCGTTTCATGAACTCGGTCATCATTGGGTTCGGCTCGACCTTTCTGTGTATGGTGCTGGGCACCGCTGCGGCCTATGCGTTCAGCCGGTTCCGGGTGCCACTCAAGGATGATTTGCTGTTCTTCATCCTGTCGACCCGGATGATGCCGCCGATTGCGGTGGCGATCCCAATTTTTCTGATGTTCCGGCAACTAGGGTTGAACGACACGCATCTGGGTATGATCCTGCTGTATACGGCCGTGAACCTCTCCCTGTCGGTCTGGTTGCTGAAAGGGTTCATCGACGAGATCCCGGTGGAATATGAAGAGGCCGCATTGATCGACGGATACACCCGCTTTCAGGCCTTCTACAAAGTGGTGCTGCCGCAGGCCGCGACGGGCATCGCCTCAACCGCGATTTTCTGCCTGATCTTTGCGTGGAACGAATACGCCTTTGCTGTTCTGCTGACCTCGGGCACCGCACAAACCGCACCGCCCTTCATCCCGACCATCATCGGTGTTGGCGGCAAGGACTGGCCCGCCGTGGCCGCCGGGGCGACGATCTTCTTAGTTCCGGTCATGGTCTTCACCATTCTTCTGCGCAAGCATCTGCTGCGCGGCATCACATTCGGAGCGGTACGCAAATGACAAGCTTTATCAATGGCCTGCTGCGGCTGCGCCGTGGCCCTTGGGAAATGGTGGCCTCCATCCTTATCGCGTTGGGTGTGATCATGCTGATGCAGCCCTTTGTGCTGGCCCTGTTCACCTATTCCTTCATTGTCACGCTGATTGGCACGGTGATGTTCATCATCGTCAGCCACTTCCCGGAGTAAGAACATGGCACAGATCAGAATCGAAAACGTGCGCAAGGAATTCGGGACGTTTACCGCCGTGCAGTCGTCGAGTTTCACCATCGAAGATGGCGAGTTCTTCATGCTGCTTGGCCCCTCGGGCTGCGGCAAGACCACGACGTTGCGTATGATGGCCGGGCTTGAGCTGCCCACCAGCGGCGAGATTTACATCGACGGTGAAGAGGTGGGTATGAAGCCTGCCAGCCAGCGCGATATCGCTTTTGTGTTCCAGATGTTCGCGCTCTACCCGCATATGAATGTCGGCAAGAACATCAGCTATCCCCTGCTGAGCCAAGGGATGCCCAAGGCGCAGGTCAAAAAGAAGGTGGACGAGGTCGCCCAGATTCTGGGGATCACCGATATTCTGAAGAAACCTGTTGGCGGGTTGTCAGGAGGCGACCGTCAGCGCGTCGCCTTGGGGCGCGCCATTGTGCGGGACCCCAAAGCGTTCTTCATGGACGAGCCGCTGGGTGCGCTGGATGCAGAATTTCGCGAGCATATGTCCGAAGAATTGCGTGCCTTGCATGACCGGATGGGGGCAACCACGGTTTACGTGACCCACGACCAGCTAGAGGCGATGCAGATGGGCGACAAGATCGTCGTCATGAACCACGGCGTTGTCGAACAATTTGGAGTGCCGCAAGATATCTATGACTGGCCCGCTACGATGTTCGTGGCCAGTTTCATCGGTTCACCTTCCATGAACTTCCTGAATTTTCATGGCATTGTTGGCAGCGGCACTCACTCGGTCGATCTGGGCGACAGTCAAATTCGCATCCCCGAACAGCATGGCGGCGCGCGTGGCGATCTGGCGCTTGGTGTGCGACCTGAACATGTGCATCTGGATGACAGTTCCAGCTATCGCGGCGAAGTGACGGCGACGGAATACCTTGGCACCACTCAGATCGTGACACTGAACACCCCGAATGGCGAGATCAAGGCGCGCATCCCATCCAGCGATCGCGTTCATGTGGGCGAAAAAACGGGCCTGCACTTTGATGAGCGTACAATCACGGTGTTCGAAACGGAAAAGGGCAGGGCATTGTTGTCCGCAGGAAACGAAGGAGTTCTGAACCATGGCTGAGGTTGAGCTTCGCAATGTGACAAAAAGCTTTGGCGACATGGTCGCTTTGGACAACATATCCATGACGATCCCGGATGGGGCTTTTGTCGTCCTTCTTGGGCCAACCGGGGCCGGCAAGACAACGACGCTGCGCATGGTGTCCGGGCTGGACAAGCCGGATGAGGGTGACGTCCTGATGAATGGCCAAACCCTGACCGGATTGACCCCGGCTCAGCGCAACGTCGCCATGGTGTTTCAGCAATACTCGCTGTACCCGCATCTGACAGTCTATGAAAATCTGGCCTTCCCGCTGCGGTCCCCTTTGCTGAAGACGCCCGAGGACGAGATTAGGATCAAAGTGCAGCGCGTCGCTGAGACATTGCAGATCGCGCACAAACTTGAAAACAAGGCGACCGCCTTGTCTGGCGGGGAAATGCAGCGTGTTTCGATTGGTCGTGCCTTGGTGCGAAATCCCGAAGTCTATCTGATGGACGAACCCCTCAGCTCATTGGATGCCAAGCTGCGCGCTGATCTGCGGGTTGAGCTGAAGAGCATTCAGGCGGATAGTGGCGCGACGCTACTGTATGTGACACACGATCAGGTCGAGGCGATGACCATGGCGACCCATGTGGGTGTTCTGGATAATGGAAAGCTGATCCAGTTTGGCACGCCGCGGGAAATCTACGAAGCCCCAGTCAGCATCTATGCGGCCAGCCGCCTTGGCCAGCCCCGGATCAACATTCTGCCTGCCGATATCTTTGGTCACGCCCCAAGCGGTGCCAAGTCCATCGGCCTGCGCCCAGAACAGATCGGACAGGGGGACGGGCAGGACAGTCTTGTTACGCGGGTCGAACATCTGGGCGATCAGACCAGATTACATCTGTCTTTCAGGGATCATGATCTGATTACTGTAACCGACGCACACACCTCGCTCAAAAGCGGCGATATCGTCAAGATCGCTCCGAACAACCCGTTTTTCTTCGACGCCGAAGGCGTCCGGATTCAGTAAAAGAGGCTGAAATGACCCATTTTATCAATAGAAAAGAAGACATCGTTGCAGAAGCCGTTGACGGCGTGATCGCAACATCGGGTGGTCGCCTTGCCCGGCTGGACGGTTATCCACATATCAGGGTGGTGGTGCGCACGGACTGGGACAAGTCGAAGGTTGCGCTGGTGTCTGGCGGGGGGTCGGGTCACGAGCCCGCGCACGCCGGGTTCGTTGGCGAAGGTATGTTGACCGCCGCGGTGTGTGGTGACGTATTTGCCTCACCTTCTGTCGACGCGGTTCTGGCCGGGATTTTGGCTGTGACCGGACCGGCAGGTTGCTTGCTTATCGTCAAGAACTACACCGGCGATCGCCTGAACTTTGGCCTTGCGGCTGAACGTGCGCGCGCCTTTGGACTCAATGTGAATATGGTCATCGTGGATGATGACGTCGCGCTGCCTGATCTGCCCCAGGCACGCGGTGTTGCGGGGACGCTGTTCGTGCATAAAATCGCCGGTGCATTGGCCGAGAATGGCGCTGACCTCGATGCGGTGGCAACCGCAGCCGAGCGCGTTATTGCTGGCACATCGTCCATCGGTATGTCGCTTGACACCTGTACGGTGCCCGGCGCACCGAAAGAAGATCGCATTCCAAGCGGTAAGGCTGAACTGGGCCTCGGTATCCATGGTGAGGCCGGGATTGATCAGGTTGAATACTCGGATGCTAAATCCGCCATTGCCATGATGGTTGAAAAGCTGGGTGCAAAGATGGACCCTGACCAGCGCTATGTTGCTTTGTTGAATAACCTTGGCGGGGCTTCCGTTCTGGAAATGTCTATTCTGGCGCATGAGCTCAAGCATTCGTCGATCGGGCAGCAGATTAGCCATATCGTTGGACCTGCGGCGTTGATGACTTCTCTTGAAATGCGCGGATTTTCGATCTCGGTCTATCCTGCGCCGACCGAGGATCTGATGGCATTGCAGGCCAAAACGCACCTGAGCGCATGGCCCGGTGTAAACGCATTGGTCGACGTTCCCGTGCTTGAACTGCCCGATGGCCTGAAGCCAATTAAGCCTCTGGCCTCAGATCATGCCGAGACGCGTTCGTTCCTGATAAGATGCTGCGAGATATTGATAGCGGCCGAGGCTGACCTGAACGCACTGGATGCCAAGTCCGGCGATGGTGACACAGGCTCGACGCTTGCAGGCGCGGCACGTGCCCTGATCGCAGCGATGGACAAGCTGCCTTTGGCGGATCACACGCAACTGTACCGCGCAATCGGCCAAGAGCTGAGTCAGACTATGGGCGGGTCTTCAGGCGTTTTGCTCGCCATTTTCTTTGCGGCGGCGGGGGATGCGGCATCAAGTGGTGAAACGATGCAGAAGGCGTTGCACGTTGGTTTGAAGCGGATGCAGGATATTGGCGGTGCTCAACCCGGTGACCGGACAATGATTGATGCATTGAAACCGGCTCTTGACAAGCTGGAAGGCGGATTGCCCGATGCAGCAGTTGCCGCGCGAGCTGGGGCTGACAAAACGGCAACGATGTTGCGGGCTCGAGCTGGTCGCGCATCATATATCAACGCAGAACAACTGCGGGGACATGTCGATCCTGGTGCCGAAGCTGTCGCGCGGCTTTTTGAACGATTGGCCAGCTAACTACGACCGCAAGCGGTCGCAGGGCGCCACCTTGGCCTTGCGACCGCGCCTCAGGGTTGCGCGACGTTGATGGATGTGCCGAGTTCGCGCGCCTTCTGCATCATACCGTCCGGCAACGGTGCATCGGTGAAAAGGATATCGGTATCGGCAAGATTCCCAATCCGCCCAGGGGCTGACCGCAGCATTTTTGAGCTATCGGCAACCACAAAAGTCGACTTTGACTGTCGTATGATGGACTTCGTCGCGCGCACTTCCTGAAAATCGAAATCCAGCAGATCCAAGTCTGCGTCAATTCCGGCGCAGCTTATGATTGAATGGTCGAATTTGAACAAATCCACCACCTGTGTTGTCAGGTTGCCAAGTAGACCACCGTCTGTGCGCCGCAACGAACCACCTGCGACAACAATTTCGATATCCGGGTTCACCGCAAGGATATTGGCGGTGTTCAGGCTGTTGGTGACAACCAACAGGTCTTTGTGGGCCAGCAACTCATGGGCAACAGCTTCGGTGGTGGTTCCGATGTTTATGAAAACGGTTGCGCCGTTTGGAATGCTGCCGGCGCATTCTCGGCCAATTCTTGCCTTGCCTTCAGTATTTCGATTGCGGCGCTGCACATAGTCGAGATTTCCCGCCCCCGAAGACACGACAGCGCCCCCGTGAACGCGTTCCAGTTGGCCGGTATCAGATAGCTGCGCAAGGTCTCGGCGGATGGTCTGCTCGGCGACCCCAAAGCGTCGGGCAAGATCTTCGACCCGGATCGTTCCTTCGATTTGAGCGATGTGCAGAATCTCAGATTTTCTGTTCTTGCCGAGCATGTTTTGATCCTTTGCGCTCAAAAATAGATGTGCGGTTTTTGTGTGGTTTTCAAGATAATTCGAAATTATCGAACATAATTGCCAAAAAAGAACGCCTGAATGCGCGAAAATGTTGACTTTTGGCTTGAATGATGATTGTTAGCGATAACAAATGAAAATGGTTCAAGGGCAAGGTCCGAATGATCCGAAACAGAAACATCAAAGTTGTGGCGACGCTTGGTCCAGCCTCAAGCAGCTATGAAACCATCCGTGCCCTAAAAACCGAAGGGGCGGATGTGTTCCGCCTCAACATGAGCCACGGACGGCACGATGATATCGCCCGGTTGCATGCCACGATCCGCAAGGTTGAGGCGGATATGAACGCGCCCATTTGTATTCTGGCAGACCTTCAGGGCCCCAAGCTGCGCTGCGGCCTGTTCGAAGGCGGTGGTGCGCTGTTGGTCGATGGGCAGAGCTTTCGGTTTGATCTGGAGGGCACCGCGGGAAGTCAAAATCGTGTTCAGTTGCCGCATCCGGAAATCTTCCGGGCTCTGACCCCGGGTGCAACGCTACTGGTCAATGACGGTCTCATTCGCATGTCTGTGATTGATTGCTCAGACCAACATGCCGAGTGTCGCGTTATGGTAGGCGGGCGTATTTCCGACCGCAAAGGCGTGAATGTCCCTGATGTCGTGCTTCCTTTGGCTGCGTTGTCCGACAAGGACCGGGCAGATCTTGAGTTTGTGTGCGAGCTTGGTGTCGAATGGCTTGCCTTGTCATTTGTGCAAAGGCCCGAAGACATCGAAGACGCGCGCAAACTGGCAAAAGGCCGGGCGCGTATTTTGAGCAAGATTGAAAAACCGGCGGCGGTAAACTGTTTTCCTGCAATTCTGGATGCGTCGGATGCGATCATGGTGGCGCGTGGCGACCTGGGTGTGGAACTGCCCATCCAAAAGGTTCCGGCAATCCAAAAGCAGCTGGTGCGGGGGTGCCGCGCGGCCGGGAAGCCTGTGATTGTCGCAACTCAGATGCTGGAAAGCATGACCGGCAGCCCTGTGCCCACCCGCGCTGAAGTGTCCGATGTCGCTTCGGCCATTTATGACGGTGCCGATGCGGTCATGTTGTCGGCAGAATCCGCAGCGGGACAATTTCCGGTCGATGCAGTTCAGATGATGAACGCTATAGCCGAGGAAACGGAACAGGATCCCGGTTACCTTGAAGCGATCGAAGCAGCACGCACCCCCTGCAAGAGCACGGTGTCCGAGGCGATTACATCTGCGGCTCGGGAAATCGCTGAGACGACCGCGCTGAAGACGATCTGTTGTTACACCATGTCCGGCTCGACGGCCACGTTGGCCGCACGGGAACGCCCGCGCGTGCCTATTCTGGCGCTGACCCCCGATCCGTCCGTCGCCAGAAGGCTGGGCCTGGTTTGGGGTCTATCCTGTGCTCCGGTCGATCCCGCCATCCGTTTCAAGGGCGCGGTAAAAGCGGCAGTCTGCGCCGCGCGGGATATGGGGCTGGCCGGTCAGGATGACCGCATCGCGGTTACGGCGGGCATTCCTTTCAACACTGCAGGCACCACGAACATCCTGCGCGTCGTGTCGATGTCAGAATCCCTTGATGCGCAATCCGAAGCGGCATTCTAAATTTTTGGAGAAGTAAAATGACGGTAAAAGTAGCAATCAACGGGTTTGGTCGCATCGGTCGCAGTGTCCTAAGATCTTTGGTTGAGGCAGGGCGGAACGATGTCGCCGTGGTGGCCATCAATGATCTTGGTCCGATTGAGACGAACGCGCATTTGTTGAAATACGACAGCGTTCATGGGCGACTGGATACAGATATTCAGGTTGATGGAAACACTTTGCTTGTTGGTGGGCGCGAAATACGCGTCAGTGCAGAGCGCGACCCCGCAAAGCTGGCTTGGCAGGATGTCGACGTCGCACTTGAATGCACCGGTCTGTTTACAAAACGCGAAAGCGCCATTCAGCACGTGAGCAATGGGTCAAAGAAAGTTTTGGTTTCCGCCCCGGCTTCGGGTGCTGACAAGACGATCGTTTATGGCGTGAACCACAAAAGTCTGACAGGCAACGAGATCGTTGTGTCGAATGCAAGTTGTACAACCAACTGCCTGTCTCCGGTTGCCAAGGTGCTGGACGACGCCTTTGGGATTGAAACCGGTTACATGACCACAGTGCATTCTTACACAGGTGATCAACCTACCCTGGATACGATGCACAAAGACCTCTACCGCGCCCGAGCGGCCGCGATGTCGATGATCCCGACCTCGACAGGAGCGGCCCGTGCTGTCGGTGAGGTTCTTCCCCAGCTCAAAGGGAAATTGGACGGTTCTGCCATCCGGGTGCCGACACCGAATGTTTCGGCTGTCGATTTTTGCTTTATGCCGAAACAAGACGTAACCGTGGATCAGATCAACGACGCAATTCGCGCCGCAGCAGACGGCGAAATGCGTGGGGTACTGGCGGTGACAGATGAGCCGTTGGTTTCCGCAGACTTCAATCACGACCCCCATTCGTCGATCTTTGCCACCCAGCAGACCCGTCTGACCGAGGGTGGAATGGTTCGGATTCTGAGCTGGTACGACAATGAATGGGGTTTCTCCAATCGAATGCTGGACACCGCCCGCGTGATGGCAACCAAAGTCTGAGGGCCACATAATGAGCACAATCATCGACATCCACGCCCGGGAAATTCTTGACAGTCGGGGCAA
>NZ_WPZE01000011.1:0-115834 GCF_013031225.1 Ruegeria sp. HKCCD7221 | reverse complement strand
TCAAGTGTCGGTCTACCAGACCCTGAAACTTGGGGACCTTTGGCTAAGCCGCCTGAGGTTTTTTAGTGACCGAGCGATTTCTGCTTTGTCCGCATAGCAGTCATTGAAACTTAACAAAAGCCAAAAAAAACGGCCCAATGGGACCGCTTTTTTATTCTCTCTTTTAGCACTCGGATCAATCCAGCGTCCGCGTGACCTCTTCGCGCTCGAAGATTTCGATCACGTCGCCGGCGCGGATATCGTCGTAGTTTTCGAACGCCATACCGCATTCCTGACCCGACTGAACCTCGGCCACTTCGTCCTTGAAGCGCTTCAGCGTTTTCAGCGTGCCTTCGTGGATCACCACGTTGTCGCGCAGCAGGCGCACGCCTGCCGAACGACGCGCCACACCTTCGGTGACCAGACAGCCGGCAACCTTGCCGACACCGGTGACCTTGAAGACTTCGCGGATCTCGGCGTAGCCGATGAACTTCTCGCGGATCTCGGCGCTCAGTAGGCCCGATGCGGCGGCTTTCACGTCGTCCACCAGGTCATAGATCACCGAGTAATAGCGAATCTCGACACCCTTCTGGTTCGCGGTGTTCCGCGCTGATGCGTTGGCACGGACGTTGAAGCCCATGACAGGGGCACCCGAGGCTTCGGCCAGGCCGATATCCGTTTCGGTGATCGCACCCACGCCCGAGTGCAGAACGCGCACGCGGACTTCGTCGTTGCCGATTTTCTCCATCGCCTGAACGATGGCCTCGGCAGAACCCTGCACGTCAGCTTTGACGAGGATCGGCAACTCGGCCACGTTCTCGTCTTCTTTCGCCTTCTGCATCAGTTGCTCAAGGGTGGTCGCAGCACCAGCGGCGGCGCGTTTGTCCTTGGCGGCTTGCTCACGGTATTCCGCGATCTCACGCGCTTGCGCTTCGGTCTCGGTCACGTTCAGAACGTCACCAGCTTCGGGCGTACCATTCAGACCCAGAACCTCGACCGGAACCGAGGGGCCGGCCTCTTTCACGCGGTCGCCCTTGTCGTTGATCAGCGCACGGACCTTACCGTATTGCTCACCCACAACGAAGATATCACCCTGACGCAGTGTGCCGTTCTGAACCAGAACGGTGGCGACGGGGCCACGGCCCACGTCCAACTGCGCCTCGATCACGGCACCCTGGGCGGCGCGATCGGGGTTGGCTTTCAATTCCAGAATCTCGGCCTGCAGCGCGATGGCTTCCAGCAGTTCGTCCAGGCCCTGACCGGTGACGGCCGAGACCTCAACATCCTGAACCTCACCCGACATCTTCTCGACGATCACCTCATGCTGCAGCAGGTCGGTGCGCACTTTGTCGGGGTTGGCTTCGGGCTTGTCGATCTTGTTGATCGCCACGATCATCGGCACTTCGGCGGCCTTGGCGTGGTTGATCGCCTCGATGGTCTGCGGCATCACCGCGTCATCGGCAGCGACCACCAGAACCACGATATCCGTGACCTGAGCCCCGCGCGAACGCATCGAGGTAAAGGCCGCGTGGCCCGGCGTATCCAGGAAGGTTAGCGTGGTGCCGCCATCGGTTTTCACCTGATAGGCGCCGATGTGCTGGGTGATGCCCCCGGCCTCACCCGCCACAACGCGTGCGTCACGGATCGCGTCCAACAGCGAGGTTTTGCCGTGGTCAACGTGACCCATGATGGTGATGACCGGCGGACGCGGCTGCAGTTCGTCATCGCTGTCTTCGACCTCTTTGATGACGTCTTCAACATCCGAATCAGAGACACGGGTGACCTTATGGCCAAATTCTTCGATGATCAGCTCGGCAGTATCGGCGTCGATGGTCTGGTTCTGCGTGACCATCATGCCCATCTGCATCAGCGATTTGACTACATCCGCCACACGCTCGGCCATACGGTTGGCCAATTCCGAAACCATGATCGCCTCGGGCAACTGTACGTCACGGATCACCTTTTCCCGCTCGACCGGGGCACCCATGGCTTTCTGACGCGCGCGCTCCTGCTTGCGCTTCATCGACGCCATCGAGCGTTGACGGTTGCCTTCGCCGCCGGTGGCCTGACCCAGTGTCAGCTTGCCCGAGCGGCGGTTATCGTCACGGCCCTTGCCACGACCGCGCTGTTCGCGTTCGCGGTCTTGCTTGCGCGGAGCGGCAGCAGGCGCAGGCTTGCTGGCCGGGCTGCGCGCGGCTTTGGGTTCTTCGGGCGCGGGGGCGGCGGCAGCGCGCTTGGCGGCTTCTTCCGCCTCTTTGCGCTTGCGCTCTTCTTCCTCGGCCTTGGCGCGGGCACGTTCTTCGGCCTCGCGCTGTTCGTGTTCCTTGGCCTCCTGTTCGGCACGGCGGCGGGCGCGTTCTTCTTCACGCGCCTTTTCCTGCGCTTCGCGAGCGGCGGCTTCTTCAGCCTCACGCGCCTTGGCAGCTTGCAGCGCCTTCATCCGGCGTGCCATTTCCGCGTCGGAAATCCCGGCAGGACGGCGCGACGGATCACCCGAGGGCGTTGCACCGCCACCCGGCTTTCCGGCACCCGGCTTGGGGACCACCACGCGTTTGCGTTTGGTTTCCACCACGACATTCTTGGTGCGTCCGTGGCTGAAACTCTGTTTCACATTTCCGGGGCGTGCCCCGCCACGAAGACCCAATGTCTTTTTGCCGTCACTATCGCTCATAAAGCTTCTTACCCTTCCGAGCGGCCCTTGCCGCCGTCATCCGTTTCGCGCAAGCCACGCAGGCGCTGCGCTTCCTCTACAACACGTTTGGCGAGTCCGCCAGAGGCCAGCGCCGCATGAATCACGGTTTGGCGCCCAAATGCCGCCCCTAATTCATCCGCTGTCAGCCAACCGATGTATTTTCCGAAGTGCGGCGTGCTGAGTTTCGACTTGCCGCGCCCCGATCCATCAGAGGCCTGAATCAGTACCTGAGCCTCTTCCCGGTCCAGCCACGTCTTGACCTTTTCATATCCCGCGACTGCGTCGCCGGACTTACGCGCCAGGCTGATCAGTTCGATCACCCGCCGCGCGACTTGTTTTTCAACCTCGTCAGCCAGGTCCGTCTGCGCCGTTGCCTGCGCCTTGAACCCGCGCGAGAACAGCTTTTTGCCGACGGCCTTATCCAGCGCGGCGCGATCCGCCGCTACATAGACCCCACGCCCCGGCAATTTTGCCGCAACATCGGGAAAGACCTGACCATCCGGCCCCATCACAAAGCGGATCAACCCGTATTTTGGCTGAACCTCGCCCGTGGCGATGCACTTGCGCTCGGGGCCTTCCGACCGATCCTTATGGACGCCACCGCAACCCATTCACGCCACCCCGAGGCCCTGAGATCAGGCCTCGGCCTCCTCGTCAGCTTCGCCTTCGACCTCTTCTTCGGCCTGCTCCAGCTCGGCCGGATCGACCCAGCCCAGCATGATGCGGGCGGTCATGACCAAATCCTGCGCTTCTTCCAGCGTAATGCCAAAAGGTTCCAGAACACCGTCATCCTTGATGCGCTCGCCGTCGACCGTGGTCCAGCCACCGGCCAGTTCCCAGTCGGCGCACGTGGCGAAGTCTTCCAACGTCTTCACGTCATCCTTGGCCAGCGCTTCTACCATCTGGGGTGTGAGGCCTTCGAATTCAATAAGGCTGTCCTCGGCACCCAGCGCACGGGCAGCATCCAACGCCGCCTTGGCCTGAGCTTCCAGGAATTCACGAGCCCGGGTCTGCAGTTCCTTCGCGGTGCCTTCGTCAACACCGTCGATGACCAGCAGCTCGTCCAGCTCGACATAGGCAACTTCTTCGAGGTTTGTGAACCCTTCAGAAACCAGCAACTGCGCGAAGAATTCGTCCAGATCCAGGCTGTCCATGAACAACTGAGTGCGGGCTTCGAATTCTTTCTGACGACGCGCCGATTCTTCGGCCTCGGTCATGATGTCGATGTCCAGGCCGGTCAGCTGACTGGCCAGACGCACGTTCTGACCGCGACGGCCGATAGCCAGAGACAGCTGTTCCTCGGGCACAACCACTTCGATCTTGCCGGCCTCTTCGTCCAGAACCACCTTGGAAACCTCGGCGGGTTGCAGCGCGTTCACCAGGAAGGTCGGCTGATCTTCATTCCACGGGATGATGTCGATCTTTTCACCCTGCAGTTCGTTCACAACGGCCTGCACGCGGCTGCCGCGCATACCAACGCAGGCACCGACGGGGTCGATCGAACCGTCATACGAAATCACGGCAATCTTGGCGCGCGAACCGGGGTCACGGGCCACAGCTTTGACTTCGATGATGCCGTCATAGATTTCCGGCACTTCCATCTTGAACAGCTCAGCCATGAATTCCGGCGCGGTGCGCGACAGGAAGATCTGGTGGCCACGGACCTCGCGGCGAACCTCTTTGATGTAGGCGCGCACGCGGTCGTTGGGACGATAGCTTTCACGGCCGATCTTGTCATTGCGGCGCAGAACGGCCTCGGCTCCACCCAGATCGACGATGACATTGCCGAATTCCTCGCGCTTGACCGCACCGTTGATGATGGTGCCTGCGCGATCCTTGAATTCTTCGTACTGACGGTCACGCTCGGCTTCGCGGACCTTTTGCAGGATCACCTGCTTGGCAGATTGCGCCGCGATCCGGCCCATTTCAACCGGCGGGACTTCTTCGACGAAGACGTCACCGACCTCAGGGTTTTCCATGTATTGCTTGGCTTGCTCGACAGTGAACTCGGCCTGATAGTTTTCCAGCTCTTCATCCTCGACCACGGTGCGGACGCGGGTAAAGGTCGCCTTGCCGGTCTTGCGGTCGATCGACACGCGGATGTCCATCTCAGCGCCGTAGCGGCTCTTGGCGGCACGGGCGAGCGATTCTTCCATCGCTTCGACAACCAGACCGGGGTCGATCATCTTTTCGCGGGCCACGGCCTCGGCGGTCTGCAGCAGCTCCAGCTGGTTGGCTGAGGTGATTGCCATCAGTTCGTCTCCTCTTCGGACCCTTCGGTCTCAATCTCGTCGAAAGCGTTTTCGTTCAGGGCACCGGCATCTTTGCGCTGGCGCAGCATTTCCTTGATCAGATCATCGGTCAGGACCAGCTTGGCATCGCTCAGCCAGTCGAATTGCAGACCAATGGTGATTGTCTCGGACCCTTCGGGGATATTGATCAGAACCTCATCCCCTTCGATCCCGGCCAATTCGCCCTTAAACCGGCGGCGGCCGTCGATCAGTTCAGCGGTCTCGATCTTGGCCTCATACCCTTCGAAGGTCTCAAAATCCTTCAGACGGGTCAGAGGGCGGTCGATGCCGGGGCTGGACACCTCAAGCGTATAAGCGTCAAGGATCGGGTCCTCGACGTCTAGCGTGGCGCTGACCGCGTTGGAAATCTCGGCGCAATCATCCACTTCGATGCCGCCATCGGGCTTGTCCGCCATGATCTGCAGCGTGGTCAACTTACCGCTCATCAAACGGATGCGAACCAACTCATACCCCAGATCCTCGATCACGGGGGTTATGATCTCGGCAAGTCGCCGGTCAATGGCAGCTTTGGCTATCAGGTCGTTTGTCATTCGGGTCTCTACCCTTCAATCGGGCACAAAAAAACGGGCGCGCGGCCCGTCGTACTTTCCGGTGGAGCTTTGAACCAGAAGTCCAACGCGCCGCTGTTGGAACTGCATATACGCAGGGTTTCCCGAGTCTGCAACCCCCGGCGGGAATTAAGCCAGCCACCACCGCTCGGCGATGCGCCCGTCGTCCAGGGCACGCGCCTGTCCGACCTGACCCGGCATTCCGACACGAGCGGCCACGGCCAGCGCCATATCCGTCTCGCTTGGGAAAAAGCGCAAACCGCGTTGCCCCCTTAAATCGTCCTGCGCGGGCAGAGCTGTGACGTCCACATAGCCATCCCGCAAAGCCTCAGCCCGAACACGCGCATCAGGGATCACGATAACTTCCAGCGCATCGACCCAGCCCGCCTGACCGCTTTTATAGTGACCGGCGACTTTGCGCCCCAATAAATGCCGCCCGTCTTCGGCGCGCTCGACCCGGTAACATCCGGTGCCGTTGGCCGCGCGCAATGGCGTTACGTCTTGCCCATTGCGCGTTATGACAAATCGACTGTCTGCCAGCAGAAACGGCAGGCCCGGATTAGCTTCCGCCAGTTCTAGCCGCAGGGATAAGGGCGAGGTGGCCTCAACACGCCCGACCTGTTCCAGCACGGCAATAACGTCGGCAACGTCCAACGGGGCCTCATCATGGAACAGAACACCAGGGCGCAGATCGAAACGCCAAACCCGCGCGTTCGCATCGGTTTGCCAGCCTGTCGCCAATTCCGCGCGCAACGTGCCATCCGGCGCGATCTCGGTCAGCGTGTCGAACACAGCGCCACGCGCCACCTGTTCAAGGCTTTCGTCCCGGGGCACGGCCAATCGCAGCGTTCCGCCGGACTTGGGCGTGTTGGCCAATGACGCGCCGGTTGCTGCCAGCAGAGCCGCTGCTGCACCCGAAGCAAACAAGGCACGACGGTCCATGCGGGTCATGCGATGCCCTCCGCCACGCGGTCCATGATACGCACCAACTCGGCGCTGATGCCCGGCTCGGACAGGGCATGGCCTGCCTGTCGCACCATCTTGAGCTCGGCATTGGGCCAGCGTTCCGCCAAGGACCACGCGGCCTGCGGCGGGCAGATCATGTCATACCGCCCCTGAACAATATGGCCGGGGATATGGGCGATCCGGTGCATCTGATCCAAAATCTGCCCGTCCTTCTCAAAAAAGGCACTGTGCGTGAAATAGTGATTCTCAAGCCGTGCAAAGGCGCGCGCGTATTCGCCGGGGCTTTCACCCGTCGACCCGTGCGAATGGATCGAGGCCAGCGCGTTCTCCCACGCCGACCACGCCCGCGCATACAGGATTTCCGTCGCCCGATCGCCCGAGAACAGGCGTTTGTGATAGGCGCCTATCGTGTCCGACAACTCATCCTCGGTCAGCAGAGCGGTGAATTTTGCCCATTGCTCGGGCCAGAACTTGCCCGCGCCGCCGCCATAGAACCAATCCAGTTCGGCCTGCGTGGCCAGAAACACACCGCGCAGCACCAGCCGGTTCACCCGGTCCGGATACGCCTGCGCATAGACCAACGCTAGCGTCGCGCCCCAACTGCCGCCAAACACCGTCCAATCGTCGATATCCAGCAGAGTCCGCAGGCGTTCGATGTCATCCACCAGATCCCACGTCGTATTATCCACCACCGAGGCATGAGGCCGCGACCGGCCACACCCGCGCTGATCAAACAGAATCACCCGAAACACGCGCGGATCAAAATACCGCCGCATCGCCGGGCTACATCCGCCACCGGGGCCACCATGCAACACGACAACCGGCAGCCCCTCGGGATTGCCGCATTGCTCCATATAAATACGGTGCCCATCGCCTACATCGACCATTCGCTGATCGAACGGGTCGATCGGCGGGTACAGATATTGAACTGCGCGCTTTTGGTCCGGGTACTTATCCATTAGGGCCCTATATAGTCTTTAATCGTAAAAGAGCACACGGAGACAGGAATGCAAGCGCATCCGAACACGGTGGACCCGTCCGAGATCGCAAAATTCGAGGCGATGGCGGCTGAATGGTGGGATCCCCATGGGAAATTCAAACCGCTGCACATGCTGAATCCGTGCCGTCTGGATTATATCACACAACAGATTGCGGGTGAATTTGACCGTGACCCGACGACCGCGAAACCATTCGAAGGCCTGCGCCTGCTGGATATCGGCTGCGGCGGCGGGCTTTTAAGCGAGCCGATGGCGCGTTTGGGCGCGACGGTCGTGGGCGCCGACGCCGCCGAGGGCAACCTACCCGTCGCCCGTATCCATGCCGAACAATCGGGACTTGAGATCGACTATCGCCACACCAGAGCCGAGGACATGGCCGCTGCGGGCGAACAATTCGACGTCGTGTTGAACATGGAAGTGGTCGAGCACGTAGCCGATCCATTGGGCTTCCTGACCGCCTCGCAACAACTGCTGAAACCGGGTGGGTTGCTGATCTGCTCGACCATCAACCGCAACCCGAAATCCTATGCGATGGCCATTTTCGGGGCCGAGGTCGTCATGCGCTGGCTGCCGCGCGGCACGCATGAATGGAACAAGTTCATCACCCCCGACGAGCTGTTCGACCTGCTGCGCCAATCCGGGCTGGACCCGGTCGACCGCAAGGGCTTCGTCTTCAACCCGATTCTGTGGAGCTGGTCGATCTCGGACCGGGATTTAAGCGTGAATTATGTGACGGCGAGTGTGAAGGCGGGCTGAGCTTACTCCCCCTCCAACTGCAACCGCAAATCCCTCAACACGGGCAGCGTGCCGCGGACACGCTCCAACCCCAGCTCTCCAACCACACGGTTAATCAGCGGGGCGATAGAGGAAATCGCCTGATCGCGGGCGCGGCGGCCGGCAGGGCTGATCGCGACCATTTTGCGGCGGGCGTCGTCCCAGTCGGGGCGGATGTGGATGTATCCGGCCCATTCCAGCTTGGCCAATGTGTTGGTCATCGCGCCTCGGGTCACGTGGAAGGTGCTGGCGAGTTGCGCGGGTGTCCGTTCTCCTCCGGCATAGGCCAGATGGTTCAGCACCGAGAAATGCGAGATTTCCATGCCCTTGGGCAGCACTCGGCTCAGCCGGTTGCGCAATAGCTGGTCGGCGGTCAGGATCTCACTGAAAAGTGTGACCGCAAGGGCATTGGTGTCGTCCGTCATTGGGTCCGGCTCTGGGTCAGGGGCCGTCAAAAGCCCGCAGGTGCGTCAATGAAGGCACGCGGCGGCGCGCCTCTGACACAGAACTATCATCCAAATCAAAAATGTGAATGCCCGGATCGGTACCTGCGTCGATGATGACCTCTCCCCACGGGGCGACGACCATGCTGTGACCGTAGGTATAGCGCGTTCTGCCACGGATTTTGGGATGCTCTCCGGTTTGGGCCGGTGCCAGCACCCAAGCGCCGTTTTCAATCGCCCGGGCACGCAACAGCGATTCCCAATGTGCAGCCCCCGTAACTGGGGAAAACGCCGCAGGAACAGTCAAGATGCGCGCACCAGCCTGAGCCAGCGCCGCATAGAGGTGGGGAAAGCGGATATCGTAGCAAACGGTCAGGCCAACTTTGCCGAAGTCTGTCTCGGCAATCACGGCCCGGTCGCCGGGGCGGTAGTTTCGAGATTCCCGATAAGTCTCGGTCTCTGTGACCTGCACGTCAAACATGTGGATCTTGTCATACCGCGCAACGATCTGCCCCTGCGGGTCGATCATGATGGAACGGTTGGCAAAACGCCCGTCCGCGTCTTGAGTTTTGACCGCCAGCGAGCCGATCAACAGCCATACGCCCAGCGCCTGCGCGTGACCGCGCAGCCCGGCCAGCGTCAGGTCATCTTCTTCGTGCTGCAATACTTCACGCTGCCGCGTTGTCGAGGTCGAGACGCAGTTCGTTACCTCGGGGGTGAGGATGAACTGCGCGCCCTGTTCGGCCGCCTCGGTCATCAGGGCGCGCACCATCTTCAGATTTTCGGACGGATCATCCGACGAGGTGACCTGCAGCAGCGCAGTCAGCATCACGCGGCCAGAAGCCGGTCCAGCTTGCCCTGACGCTCCAACTCATAAAGATCGTCGCAGCCACCCACGTGCTGCGTGCCGATGAAAATCTGTGGCACGGTGCGTTTACCACCAGCGCGCTTGATCATCTCGGGCTTGCGTTTGGGGTGTATCAAAACATCGACTTCTTTGAACTCAACGCCTTTCTGTTTCAGCAGTCGTTTGGCCGCGTGGCAAAAGCCGCATAGCGGAGAGGTATAGATTTCAACAGGTTTCATAATTCGTCCCTTGGGGTTTCAAGTAATCTTCGACGAATTAGGCATCCTTGGCAACGCGCGCTAGGGTCAACACGAAAATATGATTTGCGCCAGATGCAAGGCAGACACTTGCACAAGCGGACAGCGTCGCGCCGGACGTCATCACGTCGTCGACCAGCAGGACATCCCGCCCCTGCATCCGGTGCCGCCGCTTGGGATGCGCAACAATCACGTCTTCCAATGTCCGCGCGCGTTCCGCTGCAGTTTTTCCATCCAGAATCGGAGTTCGGACGGGCCGAACCAAAAGGTCGGGACACACCTGAAATCCGGTTTCCCGCCCCACGTGGTGCGCCAACAAAGCGGATTGGTTGTATCGCCGTTTTAACAATCTGGTCCAATGCAGCGGCACCGGAGCGAGCAGCATGTTGTCACGAAACAAGTCACGCCCTGCCTGCACCATCCATCGCGCCGCCGGGCGCGCCAGTTCCGAGCGGTCACCATGTTTCAGCGCCAATATCAGCGCCCGCGCCCTGCCTTTGTATAAAAGAGCGGAACGCCCATCCCGCCACGGCCGGGAAACCTTCATGCAGTCATCGCATTCAATCCGGTGCCCGTCCGGATCACCGGGCAAGGGGACGCCGCAGCTTTCGCAGACGGTGCCCCCGATAAATGGCGTGTCACTCCAGCAGGGTCCGCACAGGGCAAAGTCCGATTCTGTCAGCGCGCCGCATCCCAGACAGCGCGGCGGATAGATCAATTGGACGGCGGTTTGAATCCGCGGCCAGATGCGATAGTTGCCCCTTATGAAGCTGCCTGTCTCCAATGCACCCTCTTTGTTTGACCGCTTTGCCCTGACAAAGCATCGCGCCCGCGCGCAAGACGACGCATTGTTTTTGCACCGCGCCGCGATTGACGAGGTGCAGGATCGCCTCTCCATGGTTAACAAAAGCTTTACCGCCCCGGCGATCGTGACGCCCTTTGCGCATGTTTGGCAGGGTGTGTTGCCCAAAGCGCATATCGTTGCCGATGAAGATGTTTTGCGGCTGACGCCCGGCGCGCACGATCTGGTGGTACACGCAATGGCGTTGCACTGGGCTAACGATCCGGTCGGGCAACTGATTCAGTGCCATCGCGCGCTTAAACCCGACGGGCTGTTGCTGGTTGCGTGTCTGGGTGGGGAAACCCTGCACGAGCTGCGCACATCCCTGGGGAAGGCCGAGATCGAGGTCACCGGCGGCCTCAGCCCGCGCATTGCCCCGATGGGTGAGTTGCGCGATCTGGGCGGATTGCTGCAACGGGCGGGTTTCGCTCTGCCTGTCGCCGATACCGCGCGCCTGACTGCGGAATACCGCGACATAGTCCACCTGATGCACGATCTGCGCGCGATGGGAGAGACCAACAGCCTGTCCGAGAGGTTAAAGCACCCCACCCGACGGCAGGTCTTTGGACGGGCGCAAGACATCTATGCCGAAAATTTCGCAACCCCGCAGGGTCGTCTGGCGACAACTTTCGAATTGATCTGTTTGACCGGTTGGTCGCCCGATGAAAGCCAGCAAAAACCCCTGCGCCCCGGATCGGCACAAGCGCGCCTTGCCGACGCACTGGGAACAAAAGAAGGCAAACTGTCCGATTGACGGCGGGCTAATTCCGTTTATCTCAGCCCGAAACACGACGATTTCAGGAAGCATCCCATGTTTGACGCCACCCGCCCCGCTCATGCCCCCGACGACCACCCGAAGGTCAAAATGGGCCGCGTCGGTATTCTTTTGGCCAATCTGGGCACCCCGGACGATTACAGCTATTGGCCAATGCGTCGCTATTTGAACGAGTTCCTGTCGGATCAGCGCGTCATCGACTATCCGAAATGGAAATGGCAGCCGATCCTGCAAGGTATCATCCTGACCAAGCGGCCTTTTAGCTCGGGTGAGGCGTACAAGTCGATCTGGAACCACGACAAGGGTGAAAGCCCGCTGATGACGATCACCAAGGATCAGACGGCCAAGCTGCGCGAGGCGATGCAGGCACGTTATGGCGATCAGGTGATGGTGGATTTCTGCATGCGCTACGGCAACCCTTCGACCAAGTCCAAGGTGCATGAGATGGCGGCGGCAGGCTGTGACCGCATCCTGTTCTTCCCGCTCTATCCGCAATATGCAGGCGCGACGACCGCCACGGCAAACGATCAGTTCTTTCGCGCGCTGATGGAAGAAGCGTGGCAGCCTGCGTCACGCACCGTTCCCGCCTATTTCGACGAACCCGCCTATATCGACGCCTTGGCCGGTTCAGTCCAGAACGCCTATGCCGCGATGGAAACCAAACCAGATATTCTGGTCTGTTCCTACCACGGGATGCCGGAACGCTATCTGCAGCAGGGCGATCCGTATCACTGCCAATGCGCGAAAACGACCCGGCTTTTGAAAGAGCGTCTGGGATGGCAGGATGACCAGCTTGTCTCGACATTCCAATCCCGGTTCGGGCCGGAAGAATGGCTGAAACCCTATACAGTCGATCATGTTGCTGAGTTGGCGCGGCAGGGTAAGAAGAATATTGCCGTCATCGCTCCGGCGTTTTCCGCCGATTGCATCGAAACGCTGGAGGAGATCAACGAAGAGATCAAAGAAAGCTTTGAAGAGGCCGGCGGCGAGACCTTTACCTATATACCCTGCCTGAACGATGACGATTCGCACATCGCTGCGCTTGGCAAAGTGATCGAAGACAATCTGAAAGGCTGGTTGGACTAATTCGCCCCGGCCCTTGGGCATAAAAAAAGGCGGTGGAAAACTCCACCGCCTTTTCTTTGTATTGCGCTCGTCGAATTAGCTTGCTGCAACAGCTGCGGCAACCACAACCAGCAGGACCAGCGGCAGGATGATGCCCTGCGACGAACCCTGAGTTTCTTCGACAACAACAGGTGCTTCAACAACCGGCTCTTCCAGGTTGCCAGCATAAGCGGTCGATGCAGCAGCGGTCAGTGCAGCGGCGAGAACGAGTTTCTTCATATTAACCTCCAGAATACGCACGGTTTCATATATTGAAACCGCACACCCAAGACTTACCTCGTGTTTTTTTCTAATCAGCTATCCGACTGGAATGCAAATGGAACTTGCGCCAAAAGCGGGTTCGTGCGCGGAAATGTCGTCAAATAAGCAACACTTGCGTACCTACGTTCGCCATTGAAAACAACTCGGCAATATCCTCGTTAAACAGACCGATGCATCCGTTGGATGATCTGCGTCCGATTTTACGTGTGTCATGTGTGCCGTGAATCCGATAGTACTTCCAGCTTAGATACAAAGCGTGCGTTCCCAACGGGTTATCCGGCCCCGGAGGGATGTAGTCCGGCCATTCTGGATTTCTTTTTTTCATGGATGGCGTTGGTGACCAGCTTGGTCCTTCAACCTTGCGGATGACACTTGTGCGGCCACGGCGCGTTAATTCCTCGGTCAGAGGCACCGAAGACGGATAGAGTTTGTAGACCGATTGATCATCTGACCAATAATGCAGCGCGCGTGATACCGTATCGACCAGAATGGCCCCGTTCCGCGTGTTCGAGAAATAAGGCTGCCAATCCAGCGCACGGAAGCCCGAAACGTTTCTACGGACCTGCGGTTCAGGTTCCGGCGCAGGACGGAGCGGATCACCGGGGATGTACTGCGCGATCGCGGGCGAGGCTAAAACAGCCGAAGCGCCGGTTAAAAATCCACGGCGGGTCGTCGAGGGAATGAGCTTCTTGACCATATCAGGCGGTCCTTTGCTAAACCAAAGTTGAAAATCTAACGCATTTTATTGCCAGAATACCTCATTCGCAAATCAAACCGGCAGAATCACGCGAGAATCAGCTTTTGCAGGTTTGCCCAAGTCAGTCGGGCGCGCTATGCCGTAAGGCATCACAATCATCAGGTCGGCCATGACGCGTATTATTTCATTACTTTTCGTTTGCTTCGTTGCGCTGGCAGCGTGCACCCCCAGCAGCACCCCAACCTATGGGTCGGATGGTCGCCCGCTGCCGACGGTTTACAAGATTCGCGGAAACCCGGAAAAGTTGCAGTTCCGGATGCTTGATTCGGTGAACGCGCTGCGTCAGGCGTCGGGGCTGCAATCTGTGCAGTTGAACTCGCAGCTTAACGCGGCTGCGGCGACTCATTCCAAGGACATGGCGCGCCAGAACCGGCCATGGCACTTCGGATCAGACGGTTCATCGCCAATCGACCGCGCCGCACGCGTGGGGTATTTCGGTACTTTCCTGGGCGAAGCGATCTCGGAGACCTACGAGACCGAGACCGAGACGCTGGCCGCATGGATGCAGGAGCCGGGTCCGCGGTCCGTGATCATGGACCCGAAAGCCACACAGATGGGCTTTGCCTGGCATCAGGAAAATGGCGGCAAAATCTGGTGGACCCTGGAAATGGGAACCGGCGGCTAAGACGCCAATCCAGCCAAAAAAGAAAGCCCCCGAAAATCGGGGGCTTTTTTATTGTTTGTCAGTGGCTTATGCCGCTTGCATCGACTGTGCCTCGGTCAAGATCGCATAAAGCTTGACCGGATCGGGATTGGCCCGAAGCTTGGCGCAAACCGCAGTGTCCCGCAGCGTTCTAGATACCAGAGCAAGGGCCTTCAGGTGATCGACACCGGCCTCTTCCGGCGCAAAAAGCGCAAACGCGATATCGACGGGCTGCCGGTCAACCGAGCCAAAATCAATCGGCTTTTCCAGCATGACAAAAGCCCCGGACACCTCTTCGACTTCGTTCAGACGAGCATGCGGCAAGGCCACGCCATGCCCAACACCCGTCGGCCCAAGGCTTTCACGTTCCAGCAAACTGTCCACAACTGTTTGCGCTTCAAGTCCCAGAATCCCGGCCGCAATATCGCCGATTTCCTGAAACAACCGCTTCTTACTGGAAGCGGCGGACAAAACACGTACTGCTTCGGGCTTTAGTATGCTCGAAAGCTCCATGATCACGCTCCACGGCAATGCCCCCGCTAATGCAGGGGCTAGCCTTGCTATTCTTGCCTGTTACGGATCGATCCAGCCGATATTCCCGTCGTCCCGACGGTACACGACGTTCAATCCGTCCTTGTTTTCATTCCGGAACACCAGCACAGGGGCACCAGCCAGTTCCATCTGCATTACGGCTTCACCAACACTCAGCGATGGGATCTTGGTCTCCATCTCAGCCACGATCATCGGCTGCAGAGATTCGGGTTCGTCAGCCGACTCCGATTCGTCAGAGGCGAGGATATAAGAGGATGCTCCAAAGAGTTCAACCGGCTCGGCCCGATCCTTGTGGTGGTCCTTCAAACGGCGCTTGTAACGGCGCAATTGTGTTTCCATCTTGTCGCAGCAAGCCTCAAAAGCTGCGTAGATTTCAGTTGCGTGGGCTTTGGCCTGAGCCGTCAGGCCGGTGGAAAGATGCACGGTAGTTTCGCACACATATTCATGCGCAGAACGGGAAAAGACGACATTGGCATCGGTCGGACGCTGGGCATATTTACCCACCACCTCGCCAAGTTCGGTCTGCACATGGGTCTGAAGTGCTTCACCGATGTCGATCTGTTTTCCGCTAATTTGGTAACGCATGTGATCTCCTTCACAATTCACACCCATTCTGACGCCGCAAATCGCGACGCGCTTGTTGATTATCGGGTGGGGGGTATCGACAATTTCCGCAGTAACCGAACCGCGCACCCTTCAGGGAAGGGGCATCGTGATCCAGAATTGAACCGTAGAAATGCCATACCCCAATTGAGGCAAGAGACGGCGGAAGAGTCAATCAAAACAGGTGTGTATATACGCGATTTCCGCCATGCAGTCGGCACAGACCTGCGCAAACCTATGAAATTCGGAAATTTTCGCCCAAATAGACGCGGCGCACGTTTTCATTTTCGACCACCTCGTCCGGCGTGCCGGACATAAGGACCTGGCCGTCATGCAGAATATAGGCGCGATCCACGATCTCGAGGGTTTCGCGGACATTGTGGTCGGTAATCAAAACGCCGATTCCACGTTTCTTCAGATCCGCGACCAGATGACGGATATCCCCCACACTGATCGGGTCAACACCCGCAAAGGGTTCATCCAGCAGCAGATATTTGGGGTCTGCTGCAAGGCAGCGCGCGATTTCGACGCGACGACGCTCACCACCTGACAGGGCCAGCGCGGGCGCACGGCGCAGATGTTCGATCGAAAAGTCCGACAGCAGCTCTTCCAGCCGTTCCTTGCGGCGATGCGCGTGACTGACAGTGATATCCAGCACCGAGGCGATGTTGTCCTCAACACTCATCCCACGGAAAATCGACATTTCCTGCGGCAGATAGCCAATCCCAAGACGCGCGCGACGGTACATCGGCAAAGTCGTGACCACCTGCCCGTCAATCGTGACGGTCCCCGCTTCGGGGAACACCAAACCGGCCACAGAATAGAATGTCGTCGTCTTGCCTGATCCGTTCGGCCCCAACAGAGCGACCACTTCGGACCGGTCCAACGTCATGGAAACGTCCCGGATCACCGTTTTCTTACGATAAGACTTGCGCAGTTTTTCAATTCTGAGGCCCGAGTTGCCCTCGGCAACAGTCAGGCTCGGACCGGCCATCAATTGGCCCCCTGCTGCAGAATGGTTTTGACGTTGCCCGTCATCGTCGCTGTACCGGTCGTAAGGTTCGCGTTCATCTGGTCGCCACTGATCGTACTTGGCCCCTGCGTCAGCAGAACATTGCCCTTCATGACGATCACACCCGAGTCGATGGTGTATTCCGCCCAGTCACCTTCCGCAGCGTCCGGCGGGCTGACCAGAACGACATCCTCGGTCGCCTCCATGCGTTCAATCGCGGACCGATCTTCGTTGTAGATGACCAGAACACGTTCGGCTGTCAGGCGCATTTCGCCCTGGATTACGATCACATTGCCCTGAAACTCGGCCGATCCGTTTTCCTGATTCACGTTGAGCGTTTCTGACGTCACCTCAACCGGCAGGCTGGGGTCTGCCTTGACGGCCCCGAACGCGACCTGTGTCTCTTGAGCAGTCGCTGAAACAGCACCGGCTACAAGGGCACAAAACGCAATGGCTAAACGAAAATCGAACACAGGTTATCTTTCTGCTTTTTCCGGCTCATACACCAACTTGACGCCATCTGTAAAAATAATATGGACCGGCCCGTCCTTTTTTTCAGTCCCAAATGTCATCCGGCCCGCTGAAAAGTTGCCAATTATGCCCGTGCCGTCGACCTGACCCGGTGTATCACCACGGATTTCGTCCAACGCGGTATTCAAAAGGTCCGTCGTAACCTTGATACCGTCTGTTGTAATTATGACCACATCACCGACAAAGATCGCCGTGTTCTTGTCCGGGCGGATCATCCCGGAATTTGAGTCCAGCGTGATCACGCCCCCGTCCGAAAGACCAAGCCGCCCCTTGAAATCAGACGCTGTCGGAACCGAGTTTTTTGTCCCCTGCGTCGCCTTTGTCGCTTCGATTTGAACCTCTTCGCCCTTGCGGGTGGTCCCGCGAAAATTCGGCAAGGTCACGACCTGATCTGCCAGCCGTTCCTCGATATCTCTTTGCGTAAAGGGCACGGTTACGTTGGTTTCAATACTGCGCGACAAAAGGAAAACGGTGGACAGCAGCACGATGGCCGCCAGTGGCAGCAACACCTTAAGGAATTGCACCATGCGCGAATGACTGTCCACAGATCCGCCCTCTTATCCCAGCCCGACGCGCAGGCAGTCGTGAATGTGCAGCAGCCCCTCGGCCGAGCCGTCGGAGTCAGGCGAAACCACGAACAAAGAAGTGATCTTGTGATCGTTCATGATCGCAACAGCTTCTTCCGCCAGAGCATCGGGGCTGATCGTGGTCGGGCTTTCCGTCATGACTTCGGCGGTGGTCTTGTCCAGAAGGCCGTCCATGTGACGCCTCAGGTCACCATCCGTGATGATACCGGTCAGTTGACCTTGCGCATCTGTAACGCCAGCGACGCCGAACCCTTTCTGGCTGATCACGATCAACGCCTCGCTCATCGCGGTGTCAGCCGCCACCAGAGGCAGCGCGTCGCCTGAGTGCATCAGATCGCGCACGGTGGACAACTGGGCGCCCAATTTGCCACCTGGATGAAACGCGCGAAAATCCTCGGGTTTGAAATCGCGATGCTTCATCAGCGCAATCGCCAGCGCATCACCCATCGCCAACGTCAGCGTGGTCGAGATCGAAGGCACCATGCCGAACCCGCAGGCCTCGCCCATCGACGGGATCAGCAGATGCACATCCGCCTGTGTCATCAAGGTACTTTCGGGTTTGCTGGACAGACCTATCAGCGGGATACCAAAACGGCGTGTAAAGGCCAGCAAGTTCGCAAGTTCGGGCGCTTCACCCGAGTTCGAGATGGCCAGAACCACGTCGCCTTTGGACACCATACCCAGATCGCCATGGCTGGCCTCGGCGGGGTGCACGAAATAGGCGGGCGTGCCGGTGCTGGCCAGCGTTGCCGCGATCTTGTGGCCAATATGACCCGATTTTCCGATGCCGCTGATGATGATGCGGCCTTTGGCCTGCAATATCATTTGCACAGCTTCGGCAAATTGTTCGTCCAGGCCTTCGGCCAGAACATCCAACGCGCGGGCTTCGTCAGTGACGACTTGCCGCGCGGTTTTCAGGAAAGCTTCGGTATCGGTCATGAGTGCGCAAATATATCCGTTTCGGGCCAACCGGCGAGGTCGAGTTTCGCACGCATCGGCAGGAAGTCAAAACAGGCCTGAGCCATTTCGGTCCGGCCTTCGCGGGCCAAACGCCCGTCCAGCGCCTCGCGTAGGCGGTGCAGGTACAACACATCCGAGGCCGCATACTCCAACTGCGCCTCGGTCAGGTTTTCCGCGCCCCAGTCGCTCATCTGTTGTTGTTTCGAGATATCAACACCGATGAGTTCCTGACACAGGTTCTTCAGCCCGTGGCGGTCGGTATAGGTCCGCACCAATCGGCTGGCGATCTTGGTGCAATAGACAGGTGCCGCCAGCGCGCCAAAGGTATGAAACAGCGCGGCAATGTCGAAGCGGCCAAAGTGGAACAGTTTCAGCACGTCGGTGTTTTCCAGCATGGCGCACAGGTTTGGCGCAGCGGTCTGGCCTTTTTCAACCTGCACAATATGGCTGTCACCATCCCCCCCGGACATCTGGATGACACACAGACGGTCACGATGCGGGTTCAATCCCATGGTTTCACAGTCAATGGCCACAACAGGGCCCATATCCAACCCGTCTGGCAGGTCGTTTTTATAAAGATGGTTTGCCACGGGGGTCTTCCTTTGTGCCGTATCGCCCCCGAGATAGGAGGTTTGGCCCGTAAACTCAACGCCATCCATGGAATGCGACCAATATGCGCATGTTTCTTGCCCCTTGCGCGTTTGACTAGAAAATGGCGTTCTTTACCGGGCAACCTCACCGTCAGAGCAATTGGGCACAAAAGAAAGGCATTGCAGATGCTCAGCATCCTGCGAAACCGAGTTTACCGCCATTTACTGGCCGCACAGATCGTGGCGCTGACCGGAACCGGATTGGCAACCGTTGCTTTGGGTCTTTTGGCGTTTGAACTTGCCGGTGAGGCCGCCGGTTTGGTGCTTGGCACGGCCCTGACCATCAAAATGGTCGCTTATGTGGTGGTTGCGCCGATTGCCGCCGCTTTCGCCGAAAAGCTGGACCGGCGGCGAATGCTGGTCGCCCTGGACGTGGTGCGCGCTGCCGTTGCGATGTGCCTGCCCTTTGTAACGGAAATCTGGCAGGTCTACTTGCTGATCTTCGTCCTTCAATCTGCCTCTGCCGGATTCACACCGACCTTTCAGGCGACGATTCCGGACGTTCTTACAGATGAGCAAGACTATACCGAAGCTCTGTCGCTTTCGCGTTTGGCTTACGATCTTGAAAGCGTGGTAAGCCCGATCCTGGCCGCGCTATTGCTGACAATCGTAAGTTTCGACAGCCTGTTCTGGGGAACGGGTCTTGGGTTTGTCGCATCGGCACTTCTGGTAACTTCGGTTGTCCTGCCCTCGCCCGAACCGACACGACCCCGTGGCGTCTATGACCGCACGACACGCGGTATCCGTTTATATCTGGAGACGCCCCGCCTGCGCGGGTTACTGGCGCTGAGCTGGGCAGCTGCCGCGCTAAGCGCGATGGTCATCGTGAACACGGTCGTGATCGTCCGGGCCGATTTGGGTTTATCGGAAAGCGCCGTAGCCATTTCACTTGCCGGATTCGGGGGCGGTTCGATGCTGGCCGCATTTGTCCTGCCGACGCTGCTGAACAGGTTCTGGGATCGCAGGGTCATGCTGACAGGAGCCATCTTTGGCACCTTTTCCATGGCGATGGGGGCAGTGTTGTCCATTGGGGGCCAAATCACGCTGCCGACACTGATCCTGACTTGGGTCTGCGTCGGGTTCGGATATTCGGCGACCCTTACGCCATCTGGCCGGTTGTTGACACGGTCTGCCGCGCCCGAGGACCGCCCGGCCGTATTTGCCGCGCAGTTCACCCTATCCCATGCCTGCTGGTTGGTGCTTTATCCGTTGGCGGGCTGGCTGATGACGGTCAAAGGAGTAACACATGCCTTGGGCTGGATGGCGTTCGCTGCGGTTTTGGGACTGGCACTGACGGTTCTGTTGTGGCCCACCGAAGACAGGAAAGCCGTTTCCAAAGAACACCTTCACAAGCCTTGAGCAACAGCGCAACTCTGCACTACACCTTTGAGCCATGGATCAACTGGACCGCCGCATCATCGCCGCCCTTCAACACAACGCTCGCGATTCAACCACTCGGATCGCGGCGAAGCTTGGCGTGGCAAGAACCACGGTGCATGAGCGCATCAATCGCATGGAAGAACGCGGCGTGATCGCCGGGTACTCCGTGGTGCTAAATACCCCCGAAGATGCCCCACGCGTTCAGGTTGTCGTTTTGCTTGAAGTGCAGCAGAAAGAAACCACGCGCATTATCAAGCGACTGGAAGCCTACCCTGAGGTCAAACTTTGCCTGTCCATCAATGGCGAGTTCGATCTGCTGCTGTCGGCCGAGGCCCCCCGGATCGAGGATCTGGATATTCTGGTCGATGACCTCGCCAAGATTCCGGGCGTCCTTCGGACCAATACCAGCGTTGTATTCGGGCGCAGGATCGACCGAATCTGAACAGCCGATAACTGTCTGTAAACCCTCGCACAGCTAGCTTGGCCCGGACTGATCAGAATCCCGGACCGGCAGAATGCCCAATCGAACGATCCTTGGACTGGCTTTTGCGTTGTACATCGCGCAAGCGGCGATAGCTTTAGCTTCCCCCCAAACGGCAGCGCTCTGTGATCGGGCGGCGCTGCGCGCAGCGCTGTCACACGATGTCCCTACTGACGTCCTGCGCGCCATAACTCGGGTCGAAACCGGACGCACACTGGACGGTCAATTCGCCCCGTGGCCATGGACCATCAATCTCGAAGGGCGGGGTTTCTGGTTCAAATCCGAGGGTGAGGCGAAGTCTTACGTTTTCAACATCTTCAAAGCAGGCAAACGCAGCTTTGATATCGGATGCTTCCAAATCAACTATCGCTGGCACGGCAAGGCGTTCCGATCCATTGACGCCATGTTCGATCCCCAGGAAAACGCCGACTACGCCGCCCGCTTCCTCAAGGACTTATACGCTGAACTGGGATCCTGGACTGCCGCAGCCGGGGCGTATCATTCTCGCACACCTGATCTGGCCGCGGCCTATTCTGCTCGGTTCAGGAAAATGCGCGCCAAACTGAAAGGCGACCCGGAAACCGTTCTGGCAGCAAACGATACTCTCTTGGGCGCTGCGGCACCGCTGATCCCGACGCCTGTTCGCACGCGGCGAAACCGTGGTGGTCCCCCGAACCATCGCCGGCATCGAAGAAGACGAAGGCACCGGCCTGGCAGAGATACCCGAAGCCACGACGCTGTCCGAGGTTGTGGCAGGGCTGAACGCACTTGGGGTGTCGCCGCGCGACATGATAGACATCTTGAAAACGATCAAGGCCGCGGGTGCCCTGCATGCGGAATTCGTCGTCCGTTGAGTTTACCAGACACGGCCAAGGTCACGGCGCCCCAACGACCCCTATTTCGATTTCCAAGTATCCAGCCATTTCCTGAAGCTGCTGCTCTTTTCTTCGATTGCGTCGCCAGCGGCATAAAACCCATCTTCCACGTTCTCAAGCATCGGGTCGATACGGCGTTGCCGAAACCTGCGCCACCGCACCCAAATTGCCCAGAGGATCGAAAAGAACACTGTCAGGAAAATGATATTGAACCACGGGATCAATCGCACATCCGGGCTGTCTACCGGGCGCACCGACACCACATTGGGAAAGATCGACATAAGCTGATTGCGCCAGCCATAGTGGCGCAACACCACCCATTGCGGATCTGCTGCTGTTGAAACCAGATTGGTCAGCTCTGCCTGCAGATTAGAGCTGTCGAGCTTGAAATAGGGCGGCCATCCCCACCCGGTATCCTCGTTGCGGTAAACGCGCGGGGTTCCGTTAGGGCGGAACGTTTCAACGAACCGCACATCACGATTGACAGTTTGCGCGCCTTCCTGACCAGTATCCTGCTGCGCCCAGAAAATCGAATTCTCGCCAAAATCGACCCGGCGCACCTCGGTCTTGACGACCCGGACAACGTCCTGTTGCGGCAAAGTATACTCCAGTACTGCCGCAACAGACCCCCAAAAGAGTATGATAAACGCCCATTTAACATAGACCATCTGTCCGGCCCTCACATGAAATTTGTAATATATAACAACAGGGCGATTGCCCCAAGCGGGACGACATAGACACCCAGCAGCAGTTTCTTGCGGAAAGACCTGTCATATTGCCTCATGCCCCGCTTCAAAAAGGCTTCACGATCACCGGTAATTCCCTTCTTTTCCCAATGCGCAATCAATTTGCCGCGTCGAACCCAACGGGAATAAAGCGACAGAACAAAATAGATCACCGTCAGAATGATCAGCAAAGGGATCAAAAATCGCAGAGCGACGAACATTCAACCTCTTCCTACTGCGCCCCAGGGGCCAACGCGCGCGATGATATCATCACTTACCCGGTCCTCGCCGCTCATATCCGGTTCGTGACCGAACAGAGCCGCGCGCGCACCGGCTTTGTCCACCTGATACTCGCGCGCGAGGAAGTCGGCAACAAAGGCTTTCTTGGTTTCGGGCCAGGTTTTGTAGGTGCTGTAGAACAGTTCCTTGTGGCAGATGAACAATTGACGCGGGTCCAGCGGGGCCAGTTCGGCCAGCAGCATGTTCACAAGATCGCGGTTGGGCGTGTCCGCAGCGCGCAGCGTGTAGAAATAGGCCGGGTGATCCGAGGTGATGCGCGGCCAGGGCCCGCCATCTGTCGCCCAACGCAACAATTCGGCAAGCCCATGATACGCCTCAGGCAAGCGATCCGAGTGGTTGCGCGCCAAACGCCGCATATCGCCGCGGTCCAGCCCAGTCAGATCGACACCGGCATCTGCCGCCGCAGCGATCGTCAGGAAATCCATCTTCTGTTGCAAGATAGCGGCCGAGTTCAGCCCACGAGCCTCGATGATCGTTTCGACCAACGCGTTATTTTCCAGAAACTGCGCGATCCCGTTGCGCTGCAATTGGTGAAGCAAATACTCCATCGGCAACCCGTCCGGCTTGTCGCCCATATAAACCGCCGCCGGATGATCCACATCCGCAAACAGATACAGCCCGCCGAAATGCGCCGTCCAGAAATTGCGCCGATCAAAGGCTGTATGGCGCAAGCGCACCGGGTTGCGGGTCACATCACCGGTGTCCCGTGCGGTTTCGATCATCTGAGCGATCAGGACATCGTCAAACCATGCGTCCTCCTCGGTCTTGAAACGTTCGACCATACCGGCCAACTGTTCAGCCTTGCGCAGGGTGCCCCCGACCGTATCTGCCTCAACCTCGATCCTGCGCAGGCTCAGCAGATCAGCAGGCGTGTTGAGTTCAAAGACAGAGTTCACCAACTCTCCGGCCACGGCATCCGTGGCGGTCAGGGCAAAAAGCTGCGCCTCGTTCATCTCGATGAATTCACGCAGGATATCGCGCGAGGTCGAGAATTTGACGTTCAGCAAAGGCGCGCGTTTCTGCTCGGTCGTCAGCAGGATGAACTGCCGGTTCACCCCGTTTGGATTGAGGTAGAGCGGGTTTTCAAACTCTTGTCCGATCTCAGGCGAGTAACCCGAAATATCAACATGGAAGTCCGTCAGGGCCGTAGTCTTGCCCGCCAGATGCTGCAACGCGCGATTATACCGCTCGACCAAAGCCGGGCTGGAGATGTGGACGAGGTTGCCGAACATCAGGCCTTTTTCGATGAGGCGGATCATGAGATTCGCCTTTTCGATACCCACCGCCAAACAACAAGCAGAGATGTTAAGATCGCGCCCAACATGCACCCCAGCATTAAGAAGCTAAAGAAAACTTCGCGCGATGAATCGGTAGCGCCACACGTGCGAATGAAATCGAAATTCTCAGGCAGTAGCCCTTGCCGACCACAAATTGTGACTGTCATGAATACAGCCAAAAGGGCTGCAAATAAGGCTGCTGAGATGATCAATCTCAAGTTAGTCACCTCGCCATTCTGTTAAGACGAACAACAACCACAACCGCCAACACCAACAGCGGCAACGCAAAAGCTCGCGCGGTGATTTGCAGGTTGAACCCGATATAAGACACCACACTGCCTTCAAACAGGATCAGCGTTTCCTCCCACGTGGTGCCCTCGAACCCGCCGCCTGTGTTCACACCAAACTGTGTCAGGAACAAAACCGCTACGGCACCCAGAAACCCGAAGACGCCCCAGCGCAGGGGCAGGATCAGACCCAAAACAAGGGCCAGACCAGAGATTGTAAGCATTAAAGTCATGTCATTGCTTCCTTTTTCCGACGATGCGTTGTTGCATACGCACCTCCGGTCAAAATCATCGCGAGCACGAACCAGAACAACGCCCGGACAAGGAAATGTGAAGGCAGGTCAATCAACGGTTTCCGCTCTCTTGAAGACGGGTGAAAACTGCCCATCATCCCTTCCCCTCCAGATAGCGTCGCTTGGCCTCTTCCATCCGGCCCATCTCACGCACCGCGTTTTCGATAGCGACCTCGTCGCTCTTGTCGGCATAGCGGAACTCGCTGTCGGCGTAGCGGTTGATTTCCTGAATCACCATCTCGACCGTGATCGGCTGGCGCAGGTCTTCGATCATGGCTTTCTTGATGTCATAGTCGCGGAACAGGAACAGGTCGGGGTTCTCCATCCACTCGTCGGGCAGTTCGAAATCCATCGCGCGGACCTTGACCGCGTCGGTGATGTTCTTGATCGCGCGACCGGTAAACCGCTCATCCGCCTGCTGGATCGCCTTGAGGTAGGTGCCCAGCTTGGCGATCGTGTCCATCTGACCGATCTGACCCGAAACCCGATCATAGACCTGCAGAAGCGCATCCTCATGCGGGCGGGCGTGGCTTTCGAAACTGGCGGCGACGGCCTTTTTGATTTCCTGCGCAGCATAGGCGTCGTGCTCGCCCAGCGGGATGTCGTGGTTGCGGCCCATCAGCAAATGCAGGATGTCGATGTAATCCTCGCGCGTCTGCGGTCCGTCCACCAGGAACCGAGCTCCCGCCCGCTGGCGCAGGGCGTCGTCTACGTTTTCGGGATAGTTCGAAAACATGCCAAAGGTGCAGTTGCCGCGCACAACGGTGTTGGCCCCCGCAAAGCTCTCCATCAGCACGGCGGTGATCTCCAGCTGCCCGGCCGAGGACTGCCGGTCGCCGCGTTTGCCCGCCAGTTGGTCGATATCGTCGATGGTGCCGAACCCGATGACCGAGGGGTCGACAATCGTGTTGATAAACGCCTTGGCATTCTGGCCGGATTTACCCTGATAGCTGTCGATATTGTCGGTGCTCAGGTTCTGATAGCGGAACGGATAGCCTGCGTTCTGGCAATACTCGTAAATCAGCCCGGCCATCATCTGAATAAGGGTGGTCTTGCCGGTGCCTGGTTTACCGTCGCCCATAAAGGTAAAGATGAACCCGCCAAGTTCTGCAAACGGGTTCAGGCGGCGGTCGAAGTCATAGGCCATAACCATCTTGGCCAACTTCATGGCCTGATATTTGGCGATATGGTTACCGACCACCTCATTCGGTTTCTTGAACGTCATGGTCAGGGTGGTGGATTTCGCCTTGGACGCCGGGTCAAACCCCCGGATGGTCAGGTCATCCGCCTCGATATGCCACGCGGCGTTCTGAAAGGAGGCCAGACGGCCAGCCGATTGCGCGCGCAGAGCGACCTTGTCCATCAATTGCTCGGCATATGCGCTGGTGGCGGCGATCAGATGGGCGTCGTCGGGGGCATGTTTGGCAAGGGTTTGGTCCAGCTCCCACAGCGCACCGTGCAGGGCTAGCTGGCCATTGTCGGTCAGAACTTCTTCGATCTCGCCCAGATCAACCGTGGTTTCACCCAGATGCGAAGACATCAGATAAGCCAAGGCATTGCCGAAGGTATGCGAAGTGATCAACGCTTCAGCCGTCAACAATTCGGAAAACTCGGTCTTACGCGCGGCGGACAGATCCCCCGCCAGGTTGGCACGTTTCAGATCGGCCAGCGGAGTTTGCTCGGCATAGGTCTCTGCCACGGCCAGAGCGATGGCGATGGCGCGCCGAATGGCCTGCTGCGTGGTGGCCTGAGGGGGCGAGACCAGCGTGTCGCCCTCATCCGAGGCTTCGATCCGTTCAACCAGATGCACTCCGTCCGCGCGCGCGGTGCGCCGTGTCACCAGCCCCGGCGTGGTCGACCGGAAACGCCGCCCCGTCGACACGCCCGAGGAGCGCTCGACCGCCACATCAACTGGTTTCGCAATCCGCGGCGCGTGTTCGAACCCGTTCAGCATGGCGGTCGCTGCGGGATAATGTTTGCGAATATCGTCTTCGCGCAATTCCATCTGATCTGACGTCAAACTCATCTTATTCCTCGCAATGCCGGGCTGAGGCCCGGCCTACTCAAACTCCGTCGGGCGGGCTTCGCCCCGCCACCCGCTTCAATACCTCAACACCTGCCCGCTCTTGCTGACGACAAACTTGCGCACATCAGCGAACCCCGGCGGGTTGCGCTCGGCCAGAGCCTGAAACGGGCGCTGAGGCAGGATGATCGAGCGCTGCGTGCGCGTGGCCCCGGTTTCGGCCCCCTGCCCACCGAACGGGTCCAGCGCAAACACCTCACGCTCAACGGTCGAGAACCATCCGGTGCGTTCTTCGATCACCTCTTCGCTTTTCAGCTCTTCCGTGGTCCAGGCCAGCGCCCAGTCCTGACCCTCGGGAGCCTGCGCGTCCTCCAGCACCTGCCGCAGGGGGCCGGATTGCTCGGTATAGGCCGAAGAATACATCGGCCCCACGTGGATGCGACGCAGATGTTTGGGGTGCAGGTCGTCGAAATCCTGATCGAAGCCTTTGGCGATTGTCACCAGTTTCAGCCCGCCCAGAGATTGCGCCATCAGATGCGCCTGCACCTCGGGCCAGCGGCGTTGGTCCTTGGGCAGGGCCGTCCGGCCTCCATCCTCCAACTGCATCAGGTAGATGACCGGTAGGTTGATCTGGCTGTCATACACGGCCCAGTGGATCAGAAATTTCCGCCGCTCGCCCTCATTCCCGATCCAGTGGCATTCGGGATCATTGCGGGCCCAGAACAGCTGACCTTTCAGCAATTCCTCATAATAGAGCCTTTGGGACAGAGCGAATTGCAGCTTGGTCGGGATTTCCTGATCGCCAATAATGGTGCGGACCATGTCGGTTTTCAGGTCGTATTCCGAAGGCATATTCGCCAAATGCACCTGCGCCTGCTGCGCGTCATTGGCCATGGTCAGCAACTCGGCCGCCACCGGAAACCCGCTGTCGCGCTTGTCCATCGCAAGGCTGCCAAAGAACCGCCCCGTATCGCGTCCGACCAGCAGGTATTTCATGCTGAGAGCCCGGAAGGTGTAAAGCAACCCCGAAAGGTAGCGTGACACGATCCGCACCTCTTGCTTGCTGATCGCGCCCTCGGCCTCCATCGTCGCAGCCACGCGCAGGAGGTGGACGGTGATCACCTCGAATTTGCGGAAATAGCGGCGCGAGGCGAAGGTGTCGGTCAAGCCAACATGGTCTTGGGTGGGGTTGGTCATCAATCACCGCCGCCACAATCGGCAGATTCGACACCGGGGGCGCAGCCGCCAACAACGAAACCATCGTTCGAAGCCATACTTGTTGGTTGTTCCTTGCGGAACCGGCTTGACCGGTATCGAGCCCAGAATGCGCCGAAAACACAAAGACCAGCCAGCACATATGCCCCAAAAAACAAAAGAGCTAACGCGACCAAGAACAAAGCGAAAGAAATGCCTCCCCAAATAAGATCGGCATTTCGCTCAGCCCAAGTCTGTTCCTGTTCTTGATCAGAGAGCTTTAGCATTTGCTACTGCCTCACCCCCCATACAAATTCTTATCATGCTTCTCGACAATCGAGGCGAACCGGCGGGCAAAGCGTTCATCCGCCTTGGCCTTTTTCTCCAGCACGTCACGAGCAAAGACCATGTGGCCTTCGTGCGCCTCAAGCATGTCGGCCATTTTCTGGTTGGTCGCGGTGCCGATTGCGGCCATGGCGGTTTGCGCCTCCTGGTCAGTCTGCACACCGATCTCGTTGATGCGGTGGGCCACGTCCTGCTGCTGCGCGGTTTTCAGCGATTTGGTCAGGGCGTCGTACAGCACCACCCGTTGTTGCGTGTCTGTCTGCAGCTTGTTGATCAGCACCATCTGCGTCGCCGCCTGGTTCTGGAGTGAATCGACCCAGGTCTTACCTTTTTCGATATAGCGCTCCAGCGTCTGGGACTTGGCCAGCTTGACCTGCTCGTCCTGAACCTTGGCGTTGTATTGCTTGTTCAGCTCGGCCAGTTCGGTCTCCAACTGGGTACGCGCAGCGGCGTCCTGTTCGACACTGATCTTGTTTTCCAGCGTGATAATCGTCGGGTCCATATCCTGAATTTCAGCGCGCAAGGCTTCCAGTTCGGCCACGGTCGCTTCGCGGTCGTCCAGCGTGCCTGTTAGGTTGTCCTCGACCTTAACGCGCTGTTCTTCCAGCACGGATAGCTGCCCTTCCAGCAGCTTTACGATCACATCGGATTTGGCGATCAAATCCTGCAACTTGTCGTCGATATTGGCGGTGCGCATCCGCTCCTGTCGCATCGACTCGGACTTGGCCTTGGCGAAAATGCCGACAAAAGATTCCCACCCTGTCTTCGAGCGCATTTCGTCGAAATCCTTGGAGAACGCGTTGGTGACGTCGTCCAGCCCCATAATCAGTTCGGCGATATTGGCGTTCATCACCTCGGTATGGGCATGCACATCCTCAAGCGTGGCGTTTTCAATGTCGATATCGGCCTCGGCTGTGCCGATCTTGGCGCGTGCGGCGTCAATCCGCGACGTTAGCCCTTCAATCTGCGACTGGCTTTCGCGCACTTTCGCCTGCGTCTCTTCGATCAAAGCGTCAAATTGATGGTTCGACATCTGCACTATCCCCTTTTTTGTCCAATTACCCAATAAGATAGGGAATGTTATGGCCATTTACATCCCCTTGCGTCCAAAATTCCCCGGAACTTTGGCAAACTCCACCTGAAAAAGATAGGCACCACACGGGCAGCAAATGCCGGAGTTTTTGATCAAATTTGGATTGATCTGCGACGGACAGTGGACATAGACATTCTGCGTACCACCTGTTTGGGTGCGACGACCGAAATTCCTGCCGGAGGCTGACCTATGCTGGACGCAACGACCGACCTGAAATCCATCCTCAAGAACCCCGATCTGCTGGCAACCCAAGCCTATATTGGCGGGCAGTGGGTGGATGGAGACAATGGCAACTTTGCCGTCACCAACCCCGCGCGCGGTGATGTGGTGGCCGAAGTTGCAGACCTTAGCCGTGCACAGGTGGCAGGGGCGATCGCACAGGCCGAGGCCGCGCAAAAGGAATGGGCCAAGCTGACCGGGAAAGAGCGCGCAGCGATCCTGCGCCGCTGGTATGACCTGATGATGGAGAACGCCGAGGATCTGGGCCGTATTCTGACAGCCGAGCAAGGCAAACCGCTGGCCGAAGCCGTAGGAGAGATTGGCTATGGCGCATCGTTCATCGAGTTTTTCGGGGAAGAGGCGAAACGGATTTACGGCGAAACCATTCCCGGCCATCAGCGCGATAAGCGGATCACAGTGCTGAAACAGCCAATTGGTGTGGCGGCCTCGATCACGCCGTGGAACTTCCCCAATGCGATGATCACCCGCAAGGCTGCGCCGGCACTTGCGGCGGGCTGCGCCTTTGTCGCCCGTCCGTCCGAGGAAACGCCCCTGTCTGCGCTGGCTCTGGCGGTTCTGGCCGATCAGGCGGGCATCCCGGCGGGTGTGTTCAACGTTTTGCCGTCCCTCAATGCCAGCGAGATTGGCAAGGAATTTTGCGAGAACCCCGGCGTGCGCAAGCTGACCTTTACCGGTTCGACCCAGGTGGGGCGCATCCTGCTGCGGCAGGCCGCAGATCAGGTCATGAAATGTTCGATGGAACTGGGCGGCAATGCGCCCTTCATCGTGTTTGACGACGCCGATCTGGATGCAGCCGTCGAAGGCGCGATGATGTGCAAATTCCGCAATAACGGTCAGACCTGTGTCTGCGCCAACCGAATCTATGTACAAGCCGGTGTCTATGATGCCTTTGCCGAAAAGCTGAAAGCCGCGACCGAAGCCCTGTCGGTAGGGGACGGCCTGTCCGATGGTGTCACCACCGGGCCGCTGATCAATGACAAAGCCGTAGCCAAGGTGCAGGACCATATCGCGGACGCCACCGCAAAGGGTGCGCAGGTCGTGACAGGCGGCCTGCCGCATGATCTGGGTGGCACTTTCTTTCAACCCACCATCGTCACCGGCGTGACGCAGGACATGAAGGTCGCGCAGGAAGAAACCTTTGGCCCGCTGGCCCCGTTGTTCAAGTTCGAGGACGAAGATGACGTGATCGCCATGGCCAATGACACGATCTTTGGTCTGGCCTCGTATTTCTATGCCAAGGACCTGAGCCGCGTCTACAAAGTGGCCGAGGCACTGGAATATGGCATCGTCGGCGTGAACACCGGCATCATCTCAACCGAGCTGGGTCCGTTCGGCGGCGTCAAGCAATCTGGTCTGGGCCGCGAAGGCAGCCATCACGGTATGGAAGACTACCTTGAGATGAAATACATCTGCATGTCGGTCTGATCTTTGTCGGCCACCGTTTCGGCGGTGGCCGCGTTTGTCACAAAACTGAAGCCAAACTGTCACAACACCGCAACGATCCCGGTTCATCCCCCTGTCATCCAACAGTGAGAGGAAATCAACCGATGTCGTTGCGCGCTGTCTGCCTGACATCTGCCCTTGCCCTGACCGCCGGTCAGGCCATGGCAGAAATGAATTTCAACCGAATTGCGTCCTTCCCCGTGGTGAAAAACATGGCCGACGGCGCGGACACGACCCGCGAGACCTCGCCCGAGATCATCGCGGCCACCGCAGATGGCATGACGCTGGTCTATACCGACAGCCCTTTGGGCTTGATCGGCATGGTCGACATCACCGACCCGGCGAACCCAGCGCCTTTGGGTGCGATGGACGTGGGTGGAGAACCGACGTCCGTGGGCATCGTCGGCGCGACCGCCTTTGTCGGCGTGAACACCTCGGAAAGCTATGTTGCGCCATCGGGCAAGCTGATCTCGGTCGATATTGCGGGCAAGGCGGAAACTGGTGCTTGCGATCTGGGCGGTCAACCCGACAGCGTTGCCATTGCGCCGGATGGCAGCTTTGTCGCCGTGGCGATTGAGAACGAGCGGGACGAAGACCTGAACGATGGCATCATCCCGCAGCTTCCTGCGGGTGAACTGGCACTGGTGCCGCTGAAAGATGGAGCGCTAGATTGCTCGGGCATGGAAATGGCCTCTCTGACCGGACTGGCCGAGGTTGCACCCACCGATCCCGAACCCGAATTCGTTGACATCAACAACCTTGGCGAGACCGTCGTCACTCTGCAGGAAAACAACCACATCGCGGTTGTTGCCAAAGATGGCACCGTGCTCAACCATTTCTCGGCCGGAAGCGTGGATTTGGAAGGCATCGACGCCACCGATGAGCGCGGCGCACTGATCTTCACCGAAAGCCAGCCGGGTCGCCTGCGCGAACCCGACGCGGTGAAATGGATCGACGACGACCACTTCGCCACCGCCAATGAAGGCGACTATGAGGGCGGCTCGCGTGGTTGGACAATCTTCCACAAGGACGGCACCGTTGTGTATGAGAACGGCACCGAGTTCGAAAAGGCCATCATCCAGATCGGGCACTACCCCGACAAACGCTCGGACAGCAAAGGCGTTGAGCCGGAAAGCGTAACCGCAGCCACCTTTGGCGGTACGCCGATGATCTTTGTCGGGGCGGAGCGCGCCTCGGTCGTGGGTGTCTATGACGCCACTGACCCCGCGAACCCGATTCTGAAACAACTGTTGCCATCAGGCGTTGGACCGGAAGGCTATGTGGCGATCCCTGAGCGGAACCTGCTGATCTCGGCCAACGAAAAAGATCTGATCGAAGATGGCGGCCCACGTGCGCATGTGTCGGTCTTCGCATATCAAGAGGCCCCCGCCGCCTACCCGCATCTGACATCGGAAGGCGCGGATGAGTTGATCGGATGGGGTGCTCTGTCCGGTCTGGTAGCGGACGAGGACGGCATGATCTATGCCGTCAATGACAGCTTTTATGGCTTCCAGCCGTCCATCTTCAAGATCGACCCCAGCCAGCAACCCGCCCGCATCGTGGACGTGATCCGCATCCACCGTCAGGATGGCAACCCAGCGCAGAAGCTGGACCTTGAGGGCATCACGCTGGACGGCAAGGGTGGCTTCTACGTCGCATCCGAAGGTCGCACTGACCGTGTGATCCCGCACGCGATCTATCACGTCAGCGCAGATGGTCTGATCAAGGACCGCAAGGGTGAGATCGGCCTGCCTGCCGAACTAATGGCGGCCGAGAAACGTTTCGGCTTCGAAGGCATTACCCGCGTCGGCGACACCCTATGGATGGCCGTTCAGCGTGAATGGAAAGACGATCCGGAAAACCATGTGAAACTGGTAGCCTACAACCTTGAGACCAAAGAATGGGGTGCCGTGCACTATCCCAAGGCAGACCCGGAAACCGGTTGGGTCGGCCTGTCGGAAATCGTGGCCTTCGGCGACCACGTCTATGTGATCGAGCGCGACAATCAGCACGACCATCGCGCGGTGACCAAAAAGGTCTACCGCATCCCGCTGGCCGAGATGACCCCGGCCCCGCTGGGCGACCCCCTGCCCGTCGTCAGCAAAGAAGAGATCCGCGACCTGCTGCCTGACCTGACCTCGACCGGAGGTTATGTTCTGGACAAAATCGAAGGCCTGGCGATCCTGCCCTCGGGCGAGGCGTTTGTGATGACCGACAATGACGGCGTCGACGATGCCTCAGGCGAAACGATGTTCTGGTCGATCGGGTCGGTGACGGCTGGCAACTAGGTCAAAACCTAAAAGAGTGACCCTGCGCAGCCGTTGCGCAGGGTCTCTTTGCTGAAGAGACTGGCAGTCAGACAGGCCGCTCTGGACACTATTCCTTCGATTTCTGCCGCCGGACCCAAAGAACACGGGCCAGCGGGAAAAAGCTTAGAAAAAGCAACAAGAACAGCTTTAGCGCCGACATTGGATCCGTCAAAATAAGAACTAATGAGCTTGGCGTGCCTTTGACTGGTTCTTGTTTGGGGCGGAAGACATGGTCGAAAGCCCAGCCTGATTTCGTGTTCTCGGACAACTCCGACCACCCGACAACGCGGATCGCATCATTGTCTCCATAGGTAATCAATAGGTCGGTTTCTCCGTTACGCCCGAGCGTTTCGAACCGCCGGACCGCACCTTCGGGTACATCAATGAACTTTATCCTGTTTCCGTTAACGCTGTGATCGACAACGATATCTGCACCGTCGCCCAATTCAAAAGTATAGGTATCAACCGAGTCGTACCCAATCAGAACGTCATTTCCCCCTGCACCCCGAAACGAGTCCACCAGACGTGTTCCACCAAGCGTGTTGTCGGCATAGTTTCCGTTTCGAACAAGCCCGATTTTCGTTGTCGGACCGGTGGCAATCATATGGGAATAGTCGCTGCTCAGTGCCGGAGGAAAAACGTCCGCCTTGGTTGCGATCGGCCAAAGAACAATCACTGTCGAGATGAAACAACGAAACATAAAAATCGCGGAATAGCCTGTGTTTCCAACTTGGCACCACGGATGAAGGGAAACAAGGGTGCAAGCGACACGTATCTTTGGTCGCAGCGGTTTATGCCAAGTTGAAGCCCCGCCCAAAAACAACGCCCCGCGTCTGGAGGAACGCGGGGCGTATGGTGCGATAATCGAGAGAGGCGCGATTATCGCTGTTTGGTCGGATCGCCTTAGTTCACGGCTTTGGCGTCAACCACATCCTTTTCGATGGCCTGACCGGACGAAATCTGAATCCGGCGTGGTTTCAGCGCCTCGGGCACCTCGCGTTTCAGGTCGATGTTCAGCATACCGTTTTCATGGCTTGCGCCAGTGACGCGCACGTGATCGGCCAGGGCAAAGCGGCGCTCGAACGCGCGGGTGGCGATCCCGCGATGCAGGTAGGAACGGTCCTTATCTTCGGCGGCTTTCTTGCCGGCCACGATCAGGGCATTTTCCTTCACTTCGACCGACAGATCGGCCTCGGCAAAACCGGCGACAGCGACGGAGATCCGGTACGCGTCGGCGTCGGTTTTTTCAATGTTGTAAGGCGGATAGCTGGGCTGGGCCACGTCATTTGTCAGAACGCGATCCATCATGTCGGCGATCTGGTCGAAACCAATGGTGGCGCGGTGCAGCGGTGCAAAGTCAAAACTACGCATGTGTCATATCCTCAAGTCTGAGCGATTTATGATGTGCCCTCCAGTTCGAACGGGCGATGAGATATCAGGCCCCGTTTGTGGCGACCCGATACAGTTCACATGGGTAGAGATTTGACCGAGTTCAACCCCCGCCGGGGCTGATGAATTTAGCGCCTGAACTGGACTTTCCCGAACCCACCTGCAAACGGCGTATCGCAGCCTTGGGCTGAGGGGCGTCACGGCGCAGCACCGACTTCAATTCCGCCACGATTCCAGACAGTTCCATGCCAAATCCGACTTTTTGGCGACCATCTGTCCCGACTGCGGATACGACAGAGAGGATCTGCCAGCGCGGGCCGTTTCGCGCCAACAGTGCCGATCCCGACGACCCGAAGGTGATGTCACAGTTGAACGTGATCAACCCTTGTCGACGCTGGAGGATACGGCAAGAGCGTTCCCGCGTGATCGCCTCGGACCGACCGCGCCCGTATGAGGCGATGCTCACCTCGTTCCCAGCAACCCGGCCACTGTGCAATGCAAAGGGATCCGCAACCGAGTATGGGATCGGCTGCTCTAGCTTCATCAGCGCTACGTCGACCCGAACCGCCTCGGCCGAGAGGTTCGGATGTCGGGCGTAATCAGGATGCACAGCGATCTGGACAACCTTGCGTTCCGCCAGCGCCTTCCCATCACTCAGCCCCGCGCGAAAGGTAACCTCACCAGGTTCATAAGGAGACCCGCTTGCCCGGTTCAGAGCGCAATGCGCCGCCGTCAACACAAGGTCCTGCGCGATCAAGGTGCCTGTGCAGAACCCGTCTTGACCAATATCCAACCGACCGACAGCTTCCCAACCATAAAGGTCGTCACGATCATTCAGTGTGCGCTTCGTACTTTGGGCAGACGCGGCGAGTGTCACAGAAAAAAGGCAAATGACAGAAAAAAGAAATCGGATCATGGTTTGATGAAACGAGCGCCCACGTTGTTGCCTGATCCGTTCGAATTTGTAGAGGCGATAAACCCGCGCCCTGCCGACAATTCAGCCTGCAACACGGTCAGCGATTCTTCTACCGCTGTTCCAACGGCCACGCGCTGCCCGTTGAATTCGGCCTTGGCCGCAACAACAGACACGATCCGGGGCCGATCCCCGTCAAAGGAAAAGACAGGGGCGCCAGACGATCCGAACTCGACATCGCAGGACATGACCAACACATCTGATTTGCGGGTCATGACCGAGCACACTTCTTGCAACGAAGGCGCCTCGGCCCGGTCTTTTGCATAAGACACAACGCCAACCTCTTCCCCTTTTGCCGGGCGGTTCCCTGTTTCAAAGGGAATGACGGTCGTGTTGCGGATTGGCTGCCAAAGCTCGATCAGCGCAATATCACTGCCGATACGCGCAGCAGATGCTTCTTCGCCATACTGGTAGTCAGGGTGAATCACGGCCCTGCGTGCGGCGCGGTATGCAGACGCGCGCCCCAGCCGCCAAGCCGCCAGAAACTCGACCTGGGCCAGTTCCACACGTTGACCTGTGACCTTGTCGAATAGGCAGTGGGCCGCAGTTAAAACCAAGGTCGGGGATATCAGCGTGCCTGTGCAAAACCCAGCGCCACCAATATCGAGGCGACCCACAGCCATCCAAGCGCGCCCCGCATCGGTGGTGTCCAGACTTTTCAGTCTGGAATCCTGTGCGTTGGCGGTCATAGGCAAACATGCCAGCACTAGAGCCTTGATCCAGTTTCGCAAGCGGTTCTCCGGCGTTGCTATCTACGCATCTTCCTACGCACCGGGTGAGGCGAAAATAGGGCGCTGACATGACAGGCGGTTCCTGACCGAAACCGATGCGTTGCCGCATCAACACCTATCTAAGGATCGGGACCTCATGGTCCGACTTCCGATCCTGTTGCATGGCTCGGGGCACGGGACCTCCGGTTGCCCAGTCCAGCAATTCCACCGTGTGCAGGATCGGAACGTCGGTGCCCGAACCGATCTGTATCATGCAACCAATGTTGCCAGCGGCGATAACATCAGGGTTCTTCGCCTCAAGAGTCCTGACCTTGCGCTGTTTAAGTTTTCCAGAAATCTCAGGTTGCATCAAGTTATAGGTGCCTGCGCTGCCACAGCACAAATGGCTGTCCGCCGGCTCGACCACGGTGAAACCCGCGTGTTTCAACAAGTCTTTGGGGTGCGTCTTGATCTTTTGGCCGTGTTGCAGGGAACATGCTGCATGATAGGCGACGGTCATGTCCTTGTCGGTGCCGTCCGGCAGGTCAAGCTGCACCAACAGCTCGCTGATATCCATTGCGATAGAGGACACCCGCGCCGCGTCTTCGGCCAACGCATCGTTTCGGAACATATGCCCGTAATCCTTGACGGTCGTACCGCAGCCAGACGTGTTGATGACAATCGCATCCAGCCCGTCTTTGTCCATCTCGGCTGTCCAGGCGCGGATATTCGCGGCAGCGGCCTTATGGCTGTCGTCTGATTTGCCCATGTGATGGGTCAGGGCACCACAGCACCCGGCCCCCTCAGCCACGACAACTTCGCAGTCCATACGGGTCAACAAACGAATGGTGGCATCGTTGATATCCGTATTCAGAGCCTTTTGCGCGCAACCCGTCATCAACGCGATGCGCTTTCTGCGTGCGCCTTTAGGCGCAAAGCTTTGGGGATCATCGTTACGACTCACCGGTGGGATATGTTTCGGTGCCATGTCCAGCATTGCGCGCAGCCGCGCGTCGGGCATCAGGAATTTGAACGGCCTGCCGAGTTTCGCACCGATCAACGCCCAGCGGAACCGCATCGGATAGGGCAGGATTTGCCCCAGAACCCAGCGCAATGCACGATCTGACAAGGGCCGTTTGTAATTCTGTTCGATATACTCGCGGGCATGATCCACCAGATGCATGTAGTGCACGCCCGAGGGACAGGTCGTCATGCACGCCAGACAGGACAGGCAGCGGTCAATGTGCTTGACGGTTTTTTCATCCGGAACACGCTCGTTCTCCAGCATGTCCTTGATCAGGTAAATCCGCCCACGCGGGCTGTCCAACTCATCCCCAAGAACCTGATATGTGGGACAGGTCGCAGTGCAAAACCCGCAGTGCACGCAATTGCGCAGGATTTCGTTCGAGCGTTTGATGCCCGGGTCTCGCAGTTGCTCTTCGGAAAACGTCGTCTGCATTTTTCTATCCCATCAGCCCCGGGTTGAACAAACCACACGGATCAAATTTCTGCCGAAGTCCTTGTGTTAGAGCCGCAACATCAGCCGTTTCGGGTTGGAAATGGCCCAATTCTGCGGTGGTTTCTGTATCCGCTCGGACAATCGTCGCATGACCGTCGAACGCTCCTAGACGAGCGCGCAGATCGGTGCCCTTGGGAACAAGCGCCCAGATCAATCCGCCGCCCCAATCAAACAGAGTCTGGCTTGCGTTCAGACGCGCGGACACCTCTGGCGCGTCCGTCGGTTTGACCGAGATACGCCATACATCGCCCTCCTTGTCATGGAACGCAGCGGCATCCCGAATGTCGCGCCACAAGTCAGACAAGCCCTCGACCTCTTCTGGCGCGCCAAAACCGGCCAGTGTGGATTTCAACTGCTCCACCCTGTAAGCCACCGAATCCGCAAATCCTTCCAGCCGCAGCAACGCGCGGCCTGATTGCGGGTCATAGGCCGCACCGCTTACCTCGAACGGGGATTTCAATGCAGCAGAGAGCACCTGAATTGCCGTTCCTGCATCCGCGACCGGGATTTGCAGCGTTGCGATCGCCTCGGGCTTGGGCAGCACTTTCAGCGAAACCTCGGTCAACACGCCCAGCGTTCCCCAGGCACCGCTCATTAACTTGACCAGGTCATACCCGGTCACGTTTTTCATCACCCGCCCGCCATTCTTTACGATCTGACCCCGACCGTCGACGTAACGGATGCCCAGCAGGAAATCGCGGCACGCCCCCGCCTGAATCCGGCGCGGCCCCGAGATATTGGCGGCCACGACGCCACCAATCGTCGGTGTGCCATTGGTACCCAACAGGCCGCGATGATCCATCGGTTCGAACGCCAATTGTTGACCTTCGGCGTCCAGCGCGGCCTCGATCTCAGTCACGGGGGTTCCGGCTTGCGCCACGATCGTCAGCGCGCCTGGCTCATACAAGGTAATCCCGCTCAAACCGCTAGTTTCAACAAGGTCATCCGGCCCGCCGATCCCTCGGGTTCCACCACCGGCAATTCGCACGGGCCCTTGCAGTCCAGCCACTATCTCGGCCAGTTCGGCCTCTGTTTCAGGTCTCATGACACTTCTTCTGTTTTAAAATACTTCGGGGGAATCGCGGCCTGCCGCGATGGGGGCAGCGCCCCCTACTCAGCAGCGATCCTGCGAACTTCGGACACATCCAGCGGGAACACTTTGGCCGGGTTCAAAAGCCAGTTTGGATCGAACACATCCTTTACCGCCATCTGCGCCTCAAGGTCCGCAGGCGCGTATTGATGCGACATCAGATCCCGCTTTTCGATCCCCACGCCATGTTCGCCGGTCAAACATCCCCCCACATCCACACACAGCTTCAGAATATCCGCCCCGAACGCCTCGCATTTCTCAAGGTCGCCGGGCTTGTTGGCGTCGAACAGGATCAGTGGATGCATATTCCCGTCACCCGCGTGGAACACGTTGCCTACCGGCAATCCGTAATCCTCGCTCAGCTCTCCGATCCGGCGCAACACCTGTGGAAGAGCAGACACAGGGATCGTCCCGTCAAGACACATGTAATCGTTCATCTGCCCCATCGCACCAAAGGCCGATTTGCGCCCAAGCCAGATTTTGGCGCTTTCCTCGGCCGATTGGCTTTCGCGCAGCTCAACGGGGTTGTGGCGCTTCGCGATCTCGACGATCTTCGACAGTTGATAGTCGATTTCGGCCTCGGACCCTTCAACCTCGACGATCAGCAGGGCGTGGCAATCGGGATAACCGGCATGGGCAAAGTTCTCGCACGCCTTGATACAGAGCGTATCCATGAACTCGATCGCCACGGGCAGGATTCCCGATTTGATGATGTCAGACACACATTGCCCGGCGACTTCGTTATCATCGAACCCCATCAGCACAGGCCGCGCGCCCTCGGGCTTGCGCAGGATGCGCAGGGTAGCCTCGGTCACGACGCCCAATTGCCCCTCGGACCCGCAGACCACACCCAGCAGGTCCAACCCGCCCGCATCAAGATACGCGCCGCCAATCTCGACCACGCTGCCATCCATCATGACCATCGTGACGCCCAGCAGATTGTTCGTGGTCACGCCGTATTTCAGACAATGCGCCCCACCTGAATTCATCGCGATATTCCCCGCAATCGCGCAGGCCAGTTGCGACGAGGGGTCGGGCGCATAAAAGAAGTCATCTTCTTCCACGGCCCCGGTCACGCTCAGGTTTGTACGCCCCGTCTGGACCCGGATAAATCGGTTGTCATAGTCGACCTCCAACACCTCATTCATGCGTGCGACACCCAGAATGACACTGTCCGCCGTGGGCAATGCGCCACCGGCCAGAGATGTCCCCGAGCCGCGCGGAACAACCGGAACGCCTTCTTCGTTGCAGATGCGCAGCACGTCCGAGACCTCGGCTGTCGTGGATGGCAGAACAGCCAGCATCGGAGGGCAACGATAGGCCGTCAGCGCATCGCACTCATAAGCGCGCGTCTCAGTCGGATCGTGGATCACGGCGTCTTCGGGCAGAACCTGTAACAGGCGTCGCAGGACCACATCCTTGCGGCGCAGAATGTCTGGGTTTGGCTTTGGCATTTCCATGGCGGGCCCTCCGTTTGGTAAAATAATATTACCAATTTTCCGATCTGGCAAGTTGCGACGTCACGACTTAGTGTCGCGCCCATGTCCTGGATTGATCAAACATTGCCCTTCGCGCCGCTGGACTTTGTCGGCATCGCCCTGCTGATCGGCGCATGGCTGTGGATCGGCTGGCGTATCGAGAATCCGTCGCCCGGCAAACCCTCGGTCGGGATGATCATGGATGACTATCGCCGCGACTGGATGAAGGAAATGGTCACCCGTCAGCCGCGCATGTTCGACGCGCAGGTGGTCGGCACAATGCGGCAGGGCAGCACGTTCTTTGCCTCGACCACGATGATCGCCATCGGGGGTGGATTGGCCCTGTTGGGCAATACGGAACGGCTGGCCGGGCTGGCGCAGGATCTGGCGCTGGGAACGGCCCCCGCGATGGTGTGGGAGGTCAAGATTCTGATCATCCTGCTGTTTTTGGCCAACGCCTTTCTGAAATACGTCTGGGCACACCGATTGTTTGGCTATTGCGCCGTGCTGATGGCCGCTGTCCCCAATGAACCCGAAGACCCTGCCGCTTATCCCCGTGCCGCCCAAGCGGCCGAGATTTGCGTCACCGCCGCGCGCAGCTTCAATCGGGGCCTGCGGGCGACCTATTTCGCGTTGGCGGCTGTGGCGTGGATACTGGGACCTCTGGCGCTGATTGCCGGCACGGTAACGACACTTGCCATGCTGTATCGGCGTGAGTTCGCATCGCATTCGCGCACGGTTCTGCTCAACACTGGATCGTGATCGCCGGGTCGCACCAAAACGATTAGGTTCACATCATGAGATATCTTGTTCTGACCGCCCTTTTGGCCACACCCGCCTTTGCCGACGATCCCGTGATTGAAAACGTCACCGCGCAACAGAGCGGTGGGACGTGGCGATTCGACGTGACTGTCCTTCACCCCGAAACGGGTTGGGACGATTATGCCGATGGCTGGCGGGTGCTGGATATGCAGGGGCAAGAGCTGGGAATGCGCGTGCTGCATCACCCGCATGAGAATGAACAGCCCTTTACCCGATCCCTTAGCGGTGTGGCGATTCCTGACGGCGTCACGCAAGTTCAGGTACAGGCCCGCACCAATACGGATGGGTGGGCCAAAGATACCTATGTGGTCGACCTGAACTGAGGTCAGAACACGCCCATTTGCAACCCGGCGGCCATGGCCAGTCCAAGCTCTCGACAGGTTTCAAGCTTGTCGGAGGGAATGGTTTTCTCGGCCAAAATCGCCTCGGGCGTTTGCGCATGGGTGCAGATGATCAAAGGCGGCTGCACCTCTTTCAGCCGCCAGCCGGTTGCGATGCGGGCGGTTTGGCGCGCAGCATTCTCGCCATCAGACCCGGCGCAGACCATCTGGGCATAGGGGCGACCCTCGATTCGACCCAGAACGGGGTAATAGCTGCGGTCGAAAAACTCCTTCATCAGACCCGAAATTGCGGCCAGATTCTCGGGCGCGCAGAATATATAGCCGTCGGCTTGCAACAGATCGTCCGGTCCGGCCTGATCAGCTGGTTTCAGGACCACATCCGCCTCATCTCGCGCGGCCTTGGCTGCGGCTTCCGCCATCTGTCGGGCCCCGCCGGTGCGCGAATGGTAAACGATCAATAGCTGCGCCATGGTCAGACCCGGTGGTAGGGGCCGCCAGACAGGATGGTTGCGGCCCGGTAAAGTTGCTCGGCCAGCATCACACGGACCAGCATATGGGGCCAGACCATCGACCCGAATGAGAGGGAAAAATCAGCCTCAGCCCGCAGATTAGGGTCTATTCCGTCTGCTCCGCCTATGATCAGCGCCAGATCCTGCCGTCCGGCATCGCGCCAGCCGCCCAGCTTTGTGGCAAAATCAGGTGAGGACATCACCCGCCCGCGTTCATCCAACGTACAGATCACGGCCCCTTTGGGCAGCGCCTTGCGCAGCAAAGTCGCCTCGGCCCCCATGCCCGCGTATTTCTTGTCTTCAACCTCGATCACCCGCCCGGGGCCAAGGCCCAAGGCGCGCCCGGTCCGATCAAAGCGTGTCAGGTAATCGTCAAGCAGGGTTTTCTCGGGTCCGGCGCGCAATCGCCCGACCGCAACTATGCTGATCCGCATATCTCTCTCGCCTCCGGCCCTTCAATACAGGCCGGGATGGCGCCTCAGTTGGCTGAGGCGCTGCCGCCCGCAGGCAGCCACATCTTTTCCAGCTGATAGAATTCACGCACTTCGGGGCGGAAGATATGGACGATCACATCGCCCGTATCAATCAACACCCAGTCGCCGGCATCCTTACCTTCGACCTTCGAGGTGAAACCGAATTCTTGCTTGATGCGATCCGTCAGCTTTTCCGCCATGGCCGCCACCTGACGGGTCGACCGACCCGAGGCAATCACCATGTGATCCGCAACAGAAGACTTACCTTGCAGGTTGATCTGCACGACGTCTTCGGCCTTGTCATCGGAAAGTGAGGAAAGGATACGCTCAAGCAGCTTGTCGCTGATTGACTGAGAGTGGGCCATCACGCTGGCCCCGTCATCGGCGGGCAAACCCGCCTGGGTATGTAGAGACAGGACATAGTCCTCCTTTGCTGCGCGCCATGCAATCCCGGCGCCGGGGTACTAATAAGGTAACAAGGGGATTGCAACATTTCAATGAAGCGCCACTCAACGCAGGCTCAATCCTCTGCGATCTGTTGCGAGCCTGCGTCGGGCAGCAGCCGCACCTCGCGCTGCGGGAAGGGTATCGATATGCCCTCGGCGTGGAATGCATCCCACAGCGCCAGATAGACATTGCCGCGGATATTGGTCAGCCCCTTGGTCGGGTCACTAATCCAAAAGCGCAGGACATAGTCTACGCTGCTGTCGCCGAACCCAGTGATATGGCAGACCGGCTCATGAGACCCGCCGCTCAATACCCGCGACACGGTTTTAACGGAATTGACGGCTGTCGAGCGGACCTTGTGCGGGTCGTCGGAATAGCTGGTGCCAAACTCCAGATCCAGCCGCACGAATTTGTCGGAATGCGACCAGTTCACCACCTGATTGGTGATCAGGTCCTCGTTCGGGATCAGGTACTCCCGCCCGTCGCGCGTTACGACCGAGACATAGCGTGCGCCCAGCGCGTTGATCCAACCGAACGTGTCCCCCAGCGAGATTACATCGCCCGGCTTGATCGACCGATCCATCAGGATGATGATCCCTGAAATCAGGTTCGAAACCACCTTTTGCAGCCCGAACCCGATCCCCACACCAATCGCGCCGGACAACAGCGCGATACCGGTCAGGTCAAAGCCCAGCGTGCGGATCGCGACCAGAAAAACCCCGCCATAGATCAGAACCTGAATGCCTTTGGCCAGCAGCACCTGCATCGACGGGGTGATATCGTCATTGCTCATCAAGCCGCGCTCGGCTGCACGGGTTCCCACGCGCGCCAGCGTCAACAGAATGCCGATCAGCAGAACAGCCTTGAGAATCCCAAGGGCCGAGATGTGCAGGTCACCTATGGAAATCGCCACTCCATCCATAAACCCGGCCACGTCGTCGGTCAGGTTCAGGGCAACAAGCGTTGCATAGACCCACATTGCCCATTTGAAGATGCGTCGCAGCGTTCGGTTCCGCACCAACCGTGCCACCAGTGCAATCGCCAGCCACGCAGCGGCCAAGGTTGCGATCACGCCGATTATGTAACTGCGCGAAGGCCATGTGATCTGCTGCATGACCAGATACAGCGCCCATGACAGCACCACGAAATACACCAGTGTCAGGCGCTGCATCAGTTGTACAAGAACCCGCAAACGCCACTTAGGCCACCCGGTGCGCGAGCGCGCCCAGGTATCCCAACGGCCCTGGGTCAGCAGCTTTAGAACAAATGCCGCTCCCCACAGACAAAGGATGATAATAATCTGGTACTGCCGCCAGCCCGGTGTGACGATCAGTTCGGCAAAATTTTCAAACTGAGAGGAGAAGGCCGCGACCATATCGTCATAAAGCTTTGACACCGAACTTGGGATCAGGTCTTGGTTCATGCAGCGCCTCCTCACGACCAGATTGAAGACCAAAGCCCCACGATGCAAGTCCGCGGCGGTTTTGAACCTTGATTGCCGGGATCGCGCGATATATCTGGTGCGCATGAGACTCAATGTGGCCCAACTTCAGAATCTGGAAGATCGCGCGCGTCTGCGCGAACGGTTCTATGGGGCTGCCCGCACGGTTCTGGCGCGCCTACGCGCAGCCTAAGCCACCTCGCCAGCTATTTCTCATTACATACGGGAGAGGACCGATGTCCCCCAAAACGCTCTATGACAAGATCTGGGATGCCCATGTCGCCCACGAAGCCGATGATGGCACCTGCCTGCTGTATATCGACCGCCATCTGGTTCACGAAGTGACCAGCCCGCAGGCCTTCGAAGGCCTGCGCATGGCGGGCCGCAAGGTACGCGCGCCGGAAAAGACCATCGCGGTGCCGGACCACAACGTGCCCACTACGCCGGATCGTGTGAACGGGATCGAAAACCCGGAATCGCGCATTCAGGTCGAGGCACTTGACAAGAACGCCAAGGATTTTGGCATTCACTATTACCCGGTGCATGACGTCCGTCAGGGCATCGTCCACATCGTTGGCCCTGAACAGGGTTGGACCCTGCCCGGCATGACCGTCGTCTGCGGCGACAGCCACACCGCCACCCACGGCGCGTTTGGCGCGCTGGCCCACGGTATCGGTACGTCCGAGGTTGAACACGTTCTGGCCACTCAGACCCTGATCCAGAAGAAGTCCAAGAACATGAAGGTGGAAATCACCGGCAAATTGCAGCCGGGCGTAACCGCCAAAGATATCACTCTGGCCGTGATCGGTGAAACCGGCACCGCCGGCGGCACCGGCTACGTCATCGAATATTGCGGCGAAGCGATCCGCGATTTGTCGATGGAAGGCCGCATGACCGTCTGCAACATGGCCATCGAAGGCGGTGCCCGCGCGGGCCTGATCGCCCCCGATGAGACCACGTTCGAATATGTCAAAGGTCGCCCGCATGCCCCGAAAGGTGCCCAGTGGGAAGCCGCGATGGAGTGGTGGAAAACGCTTTATACCGATGAAGGCGCACATTTCGACAAGGTCGTGACCCTTCGCGGTGAAGACATCGCGCCTGTCGTCACATGGGGTACCAGCCCCGAAGACGTGCTGCCAATCACCGCAACCGTGCCGAACCCCGAAGATTTCGAAGGCGGCAAGGTCGACGCGGCGCGCCGTTCGATCGAATATATGGGTCTGGAAGCCGGTCAGAAACTCAGCGACGTGGAAATCGACACCGTCTTTATCGGGTCGTGCACCAATGGTCGGATCGAAGACCTGCGCGCCGCTGCTGAAATCCTGAAGGGCAAAAAGATCAAGGACGGGATGCGCGCCATGGTCGTGCCCGGCTCGGGCCTTGTACGACTGCAGGCCGAAGAAGAAGGTCTGGCGGATATCTTCAAAGAGGCCGGTTTCGAATGGCGTCTGGCGGGATGTTCCATGTGTCTGGCGATGAACCCCGACCAGTTGCAACCGGGCGAGCGCTGCGCCGCAACCTCGAACCGCAACTTTGAGGGCCGTCAGGGGCGGGGTGGACGCACCCATCTTCTTAGCCCGGCGATGGCTGCCGCGGCGGCAATCACAGGACGGCTGACAGACGTCCGCGAAATGATGTAAGCTACCCTCATATCTGAATATTTGAGGGAGAGACTGAAATGAGTGATTGGGTCAAATGGCTCTTGTTGGGGCTACTTTCGATTGCGTTTGGCATCTTTGTGCTGGGCGCGCCGGTGGTGGCTTCGATAGCTGTGACAGTGGTAACTGGCGTGTTGCTGCTGATATCGGGCGCGTTGCAGGTCGTCGGCGGATTTTCTGTCGAAGGCACCGGCAACAAGATTCTGTCATTCATCATGGGTGCCGTGATGCTGTTCCTCGGCTGGAACTTCATGTCCCAGCCGCTTGCAGGAACGCTCACCCTGGCGGTGGTCATGTTGATCCTGTTCATGGCAGGCGGCATCGCGCGGGTTATCCTGTCGTTCCAAATGCGCGGAACACAGTATTTCTGGCCGACAATGATCTCGGGCATCTTGTCGATCGTGCTCGCGGGTATCATCTGGACCTATGTAGGAAGTGAACCAGCAGTGCTGATGAGCATTCTGGGTATCTTCCTGGGGGTCGAGATGCTGTTCAACGGGTTCGGTTTGGTCTTCATGGCGTTCTTCGTCAAGAACGCACCCAACGACGCAACAACGGAAGCGAAACAAGCTTAAACGCGGGGCAAGGGGTCGGCCCTCTCCCGCAGGAGTGTGAACATGGAAAAGTTTGACAAAGTCCACGGGGTGGCCGCCCCAATGCCACTGATCAATATCGACACCGATATGATCATCCCCAAAGTGCACCTGAAAACCATCAAACGGTCCGGCCTTGGCGTCGTGCTCTTTGACGAGATGCGCTATCACGAGCACGGCGGCGAGAACGAAGACTTCGTTCTGAACAAACCCGCCTACCGCAATACCGAGATTCTGGTGGCCGGTGACAATTTCGGCTGCGGCTCGTCGCGCGAACACGCACCTTGGGCGATCAAGGATTTCGGCATCAAGGTTGTAATTTCGACCAGCTTTGCAGACATCTTCTTTAACAACTGCTTCAAGAACGGCATCCTGCCCATCGTGGTCGAGGAAGAGCATCATGCGATCCTGATGGATGACGCGCATAAAGGCGAAAACGCCCGCATGACCGTGCATCTTGAAGATCAGAAGATCACAACATCGGATGGCGTCGAAATCGCGTTCGACATCGACCCGCACCGCAAGCACTGCCTGCTGAACGGTCTGGACGATATCGGCCTGTCGATGGAGAAAGAACATCACATCGACAAATTCGAGGATCACGCGAGTCAGGCCCGCCCCTGGGTATGATTCTATGGATGATTCTGTGAACACTCAACCTAAAGGGGTCGCCTCGGCGGCCTCTTTCGCATTCTAGGGGTTAAATTCGCGGCAACCACAACATGTAGGGGCAATGCTAAATTACACGTCGGATTTGCGTCAGCAATGATGCAAACCCGCACCAGTTTCGCCATCATTTTGCCCAAAATCACGTGTTTTCTGCACCTTGGCTTGAGTGGAGTGCCTGAGGCAGCCAGTGTTGGCGCTAAAGAGGCATCCGTCAAAAAACAAACGGCGGGCACAAGTTGGAATGAAGTCGGCACAGAACCGACCGGTCCAGTTTGAAAGGGTTCGGATAGTGATTGCGCGCACAACAGGGGCGGCAATACGGGGAATATTGGTTGCGTTGATCGTGCTGACCCCCGCGTTGTATCTGCCCGCATCGTCAACGAATGGGACCGAGATCGTCGTGTTTCTCGCCATTCTTGCGTTTTTCCTGACCTTTGCGGAATACAACTCGGCCTTCCCCAGCTTTATTGAGTTCCGGGACGCGCCCCCGGTGAACCGGCTGCGATTTGTTGGTCTGGTCACAATGATCATGTTTTTGACACTGATCTGTAAGAACGCCTATGCGCCGACCCATCTGACAACTGTCTTTTATTCGGTTGGCCTGAGCGTGGCCAATATCGTCGACTTTCCGTATTCGCCAGTTCGCCTGATCGTGCTGATGCTGCCTGTAGATGCCAGCTCGCCCCTGATCGAACTGGTTCGCATATCTGCCAGTGTCGCTTATCTCACGGCATTGGTTACGATTGGCAGCTTTGCCTACGCCGTGAAATTGCGTGGCTGGCCTACAGGCAACGGTGCGTTCAATGTCTGGACCAACCTGCCCTTGTTCGATCCGACCAAAGGCGGCGATGTGGTCACGCGCCTTCAGCGCGATGGGCGGCTCAACATCTCGATCGGGGTGCTGCTGCCGTTCCTGATCCCCGCGATGATAAAGATGCTGACGAATTATGCGGATCCCATTTCACTCAGCAATCCGCAGACCCTGATTTGGACCATGAGCGCATGGGCTTTCCTGCCCGCCAGTATGATCATGCGCGGCATGGCGACCCTTCGTATCGCGAACCTGATCGTTGAAAAACGTCGCGCCTATTCCACGGCCGAGTCCACTCAGACCGCATGATCCGAATACTATTCCTGCTAGTACTGCCCCTTATGGCGCAGGCTGAGACTGTGCGCGTGGCAACTTTTAACACCGAACTCAGCCGCGATGGGCCGGGCCTGTTGCTCAGGGATATTCGGCGCGGCGACGCACAGGTTCAGGCTGTGGTGCAGGTGTTGACAGCGGTCAACCCCGATATTGTCGCGTTGCAGGGTGTCGACTGGGACTTTGGCGGAGAAACGCTTGCCGCATTGACTGAACAGTTGCGAGAGGCCGGTTTGGACTACCCCCATCAGTTTGCCGCGCGGCCAAATTCGGGTTTGGAGACAGGCCTGGATATGGACGGCGACGGTCGCACCCATGGTCCGGGCGACGCGCAGGGTTGGGGCAAATACACCGGGCATGGCGGCATGGCGGTCCTGTCGCGTTATCCCATCAACCAATACGAGGTTCAGGATTTTTCGCCTTTGCTCTGGCGGGACCTGCCGGATGCGCAATTGCCTGTATTAGACGGGCAACCTTATCCGTCAGAAGACGCGCAAATGGTACAGCGGTTGCCTTCGGTCGCACAGTGGGTGGTTCCGGTTGAAACACCTTTTGGGCCGGTCGACCTGATGACCTTTCACGCGGCACCCCCCGTTTTTGACGGGCCGGAAGATCGGAACGGGCTCCGCAATCACGATGAGATACAGGTGTGGTCGCACGTTCTGGAAGGTCGGCTAGGCAGCGCCCCTAAAGGCCCTTACGTGATCGCCGGGGATGCCAATCAGGACCCGACCCGCGGAGAGGGGCGTAAACAGGCGATTAAGGCGCTTTTGTCCCATCCCCTGCTACAAGACCCCCAGCCGCGTGACGCGACAGGCGACTTGGCGACGGTCACTTGGAAAGCAACGGGTGATATGCGGGTGGATTACGTGTTGCCCTCGGCCCATTGGACGGTTCGGGACAGCGGTGTTTATTGGCCTGATACAGGGACCGAAGGGCGAACGGCGGCGCAAACAGCAAGCCGCCATCGGCTGGTTTGGGTCGATCTGGAATTGGAGTGAAACTGACAAAACAGGGCAACCGGTTGGCTGCCCTGTCCTTTGTCGAGGATCGTCTTCAAACCCTGAAGAACTCGTTACCCAAAATATGCAGTATCAGGTCCGCGGTACCGAGGATGACCCTCCGCCCGCAGGATCACGGCCTCCGCTGGTGGACGAACTTCCGGTCGGATCGCTACCGCCGCCAGGTGTTGAACTTCCACCTGGATCACGGCCGCCTTCGGAAGTTGAGCTATCGCTCGGGTCACGCCCCCCGCCCGAGGTTGAGCTATCGCCCGGGTCACGCCCCCCGCCTGAGGTTGAGCTATCTTCAGGCTCACGCTCTTCACCGGTTGGCGAGCAGGGAACCGATGCCGTTCCAGCAACCGCCGAGTCATCGCACCCTCCGGGGGGCGGTGGCGGCGGTGGCAGGCAGGGCTGGTCCGGGTTCGCACCACTGGGGCTGGCCCCGCCGGTACAACCGACAACGTCTCCGTATTTATTGAAAATAGGCTCGGGCTGGATCGGCTCTGGGGCTTCTGTTTGACCACAGGCGGCGACTAACGCCAGACATGCAGTCGCAGCCCATAGTTTTGAGTATCTTTGCATTCACTTGTCCTTTTTCACGGGCCGACGCACACCCGCACCGGCCCAAACCATCCAAAAAAGCGTACTCGTAACCCACTGTGAAATATGGAAAGTGCTGTCTCTCTTTCGGAACGCCGGAACTTTAGAATTGAAATCTGCGGACAAAAAGCCGCTAATCTGCATCAACATCATGCAAATTTGCAGGACGCCTGAAAATGAACTGGGACAATCTGAAAGTGCTGTTGGCCATTAGTCGGTCGGGCTCTTTGACAGGCGCCGCACATTTCCTTGATGTGGACGCGACCACAATGGGCCGCCGGTTGACCGCGTTGGAACAAGAGCTTGGGGTGATCCTGTTTGTTCGCTCTAAGTCAGGGTTTGTGGCGACCGAAGCCGGGGCCATTGCAATCGAACGCGCGCTACAAATCGAAGCAAGCTATCACCGACTGACCGACGAAATCTCTCAATCACATGCCAGCGCTGTAGGGATGATGCGTATAGTCGGGAATTCGTGGACAATGCAGCGCCTGGCCTTGTCAGGGATGGATCGTTTTCTTGCCGAAAATCCCGGATTGGACCTGAGGTTCATGACCCGTGCCGCAACAACGCGCATCTCGGGCGAGGCGTCAATTCAGATGTGGTTCGAAGTTCCGCCCGAATCTGCGGAATACACGGTCACACTGGGTCAGGTCCCTTACGCCGTTTACCACGCCGCCCACCTGCAAGAAGAACCTGCAAGCTGGGTTGCCTTTTTTGACGAAGAGGCCAGCCGCCCAATCATCAACCGCGCGGTCAGACGCCTGAGCAAACAAACCGAAAAAGTGCGATTGACTGCAACGGACGCCAGCGTGCTGGTCTCGGCCGTTGCTGCGGGGGCGGGTAAGGGGTTGCTGCCAATGTGCCTTGCCGAAGGGCGCGATGATCTGGTGCGTGTTGGCACAGGTCGTCCGGATTTCAGCCGCACCCTGTACCTCTATCTCAACCCGGATACTGTTGGGTACAAGCGCGTGCAGGTCACTGTTGAGTGGGTGTGCAAGGCGTTCAACGCGGCGTTTCTACCGAACACCTGAGCGTCGGCAGGGCCGCGCGTGGCAAGCATTTCTTCAGGAATTCGTCGTTCCGGGCACAGATACGGGTTTTACCTGCAGCTTACAGCTTCCTCGCATTGACCCCATGCTGCGCAGGCGCTAGGGCCATTGCGACGAAACGCAAGGAGATCCTTCATGTCCAACCCCTCGCTCCTCATCCTGCCCGGAGACGGTATTGGCCCCGAAGTCATGACCGAAGTCCGCCGCATCATCGACTGGTTCGGCGCGAACCGCGGTCTGGCGTTCGACGTGAGCGAGGATTTGGTCGGCGGTGCCGCCTATGACGCCCATGGCAAGCCCCTATCGGATGAGACCATGGCCAAGGCGCAAGAGGTCGATGCGGTATTGCTGGGCGCGGTTGGTGGCCCGAAATATGACGATCTGGATTTCAGCGTAAAACCTGAACGCGGCCTCCTGCGCCTGCGCAAGGAAATGGACCTGTTTTCAAACCTGCGCCCGGCGCAGTGCTTTGACGCGCTGGCTGATTTCTCATCGCTGAAGAAAGACATCGTCGCCGGTCTGGACATCATGATCGTGCGCGAACTGACCTCGGGCGTCTATTTCGGCGAACCGCGCGGCATCTTCGAAGAAGGTAACGAACGCGTGGGCATCAACACCCAGCGCTACACCGAATCCGAGATCGAACGCGCCGCACGCTCGGCCTTTGAACTGGCGATGCGCCGGAACAAAAAGCTGTGCTCGATGGAAAAAGCCAACGTCATGGAATCGGGCATCCTTTGGCGCGAGGTCGTGGACCGTGTGGCCGAGGATTACCCCGAGGTTGAGCTGACCCATATGTATGCCGACAATGGCGCAATGCAGTTGGTGCGCGCACCCAAGCAGTTTGATGTGATCGTCACCGACAACCTGTTCGGCGATATCCTGTCCGATTGCGCGGCAATGCTGACCGGCTCGTTGGGGATGCTGCCATCCGCTTCGTTGGGTGCACCGATGGCCAATGGCCGGCCCAAGGCAATGTACGAACCGGTCCACGGCTCGGCCCCTGATATCGCGGGTCAGGGCAAGGCGAACCCGATCGCCTGTATCCTGAGCTTTGCCATGGCGCTGCGCTATAGCTTTGACCAAGGGGATGAGGCCGATCGTCTGGAAGCCGCAATCGAGAAAGTTCTGGCCGATGGTGTCCGCACCGCCGACTTGCTGGCCGAGGAAGGTGTGCAACCTGTGTCGACCACCGAAATGGGTGACGCGATTCTGGCGGCGCTGGACGAAACCGTCTGATCACGCGAGCATACAAATGCCAAAGGCGGTGCCCAGCGCACCGCCTTTTTCTTTGCCCGATCAATTGCCGAAGATATTGTTCAACAGGTTGTTAATGGCGTTCTCGAACCCGTTGCCCTGCCTGCGGCGTTGCTGCCGGGGCTGCGCGGTTCGCACGGGCGGGTCCGGGGCCAGCATCGGCAAGGGCGTCGGCGTCATCCCTTCGGTCACGCGCAGCATGGTTTCCTTCCAGATTTCCGCAGGCAACCCGCCGCCGGTAACACCGGAAAGGGGCGTGTTGTCGTCATAACCCATCCAGACACCCGCCACGTAATCCGCCGTGAACCCGATAAACCAAGCATCGCGCGCGGCCTGAGTCGTGCCGGTCTTGCCCGCCACCTGCCAGCCCGGAAGCTGCGCCCGCGCGCCGGTGCCTTCCGAGACCACGCGCTCCATCATCCATGTCAGTTGCTTGGCCGCCTTGTCGTTGATGACGCGTTCTCCGATGCCGGTCGTCGTCACCATTACGGGCGCCTGGTCCCCCAGCAGCTTTAACTCGGTCAGACCATAAGGTTCCACGGACGAGCCACCGTTCAGGATACCCGCATAAGCGCCGGTCATCTCAATCAGCGTGCTTTCCGACGCGCCCAGGGCAAGGGCGGGACCTTCGGCCAGATCATTGGCGATCCCAAAACCGCTGGCGACAGTGCGGACGTTTTCAAGCCCCGCAACCTCGGCCACTTTGACGGCCGGGATGTTCAGCGAGTTCTTCAAGGCATCCGCAAGCGTGACCCTACCATAGAACTTGTTGGTATAGTTCTTGGGGCACCACTGACCCGAACCGGGAATATTGATGCAATAGGGCTCGTCCACCACCGTATCCAGCGGGGAATACCCAAGCTCCAACGCTGTCGCGTAGACGAAGGGTTTGAAGGATGATCCGGTCTGGCGCAACGCCTGTGTCGCGCGATTGAACGCACCTGATACACGCGTCTTGCGACCGCCGACCATGGCGCGCACAGCCCCATCTGCGGACATAACGACAATCGCGGCCTGCGCCTTGGACCCTTCGCGGACCTTTTCCTGAAAGATATATTGCAGCGCCTCTTCAGCCGATTTTTGCAGGCGCTGATCCAGAGTCGTCCGGATCACCACGTCCTCGGTCGTGTTGCGGGTGAAGAACTCCGGTCCGCTGGCCATAACCCAATCGGCGAAATATCCGCCTGCACGCGCGGCGGCAGCTTCGGACAGTTCCGCGGGACGGGCGCGGGCTTCGCTGGCCTGCGCGGGGGAAAGATATCCCTGATCCTCCATCAACCCGACCACAAGACGCGCCCGATCCTGCGAGCGTTGCAGGTTGTTCGTCGGCGCATACCGGGTCGGCGCGACCAGAAGACCCGCCAGCATCGCGGCCTCGGACGGAGATACTTCGGCGGCTGAAATCCCGAAATACCGCTGGCTGGCCGCCTCGAACCCTCGCGCACCTGCGCCAAGGAACGCCCGGTTCAGATAGATGGTAAGGATTTCGTCCTTGGAGTATTTGACCTCCATCGCCATCGCGTAAACGGCTTCCTTGGCTTTGCGCCACAACGACCCCTTACGGCAATCAGCTTCATAGGCCGCCTCGGACTCCCATTCAGCCGGATCGTATGGAACGCCCAGACATAGCAACTTGGCCGTCTGCTGCGTGATGGTCGAACCGCCATGGCCCGACAGCGGCCCCCGGCCTTCGCTCAGGTTGATGCGCACGGCGCTGGCAACCCCGCGCGGGCTGACACCGAAATGGCGATAGAACCGCTTGTCCTCGGTCGCGATGACCGCGTGTTTAAGGTGCGGGGACACGGTATCAGCCGTAATGACACCGCCAAACTGGTCACCGCGCCATGCAAACACCTTACCGTCGCGGTCCAGCATCGTGACCGACCCGCGCGCGCGGCCGTCCAAAAGCGAATCAACATCGGGCAACGAGGTGTAGACAACGCCAATCGCCAGCGCCAGCAACAGCGCGCAAACGGCCCCCACGCGCCATGTCACGCCCCAGATCATCCGCCACAGCCAGCGGAACATCCTGCGGAATATCCCTCCGCCGCCACCGGCCGATTTCTTGCGTGTTTTCTTGCGGGTGGGCTTTCGTGTGGTGGTTTTACGTGCGACAGCCTTCTTTCCCGCAGGTTTCGCGGTGCGTTTGGTCGCCTTGGGTTTACGGCCCTTGGACGGGTATCTTTTATCCGCCACCAAAGGAGTTTTGCGGCGCTTGGAATCTGTCATTTCCGAACTCTGCCCGGTTATCGTTTTGAGGCACCATACCCTGCAACACCTGTGAAGTTGAGGTCCGAATTTCCGGTAAATCTCTTCCTCACTTTGCACATTTTTCGGGCATTTATCTCAATCTGTGCAAAAATTGTGCACCTAGCTGCAAATTTCCCCAGCGTTCGGTCGCACTCAGCGTTCCTTAAAACCGTCAGCCGCGCTTTTTTGCTGCGAGTGCAAACAAGCCGGACAGACCGGGAAGCAGAGGGGATCAACGTGAAACTGATCATTGCGACAATCAAGCCGTTCAAGCTGGAGGAGGTGCGCGAGGCACTGACCGAAGCTGGCGTGCGCGGCATGATGGTGACCGAAATCAAGGGCTTCGGCTCGCAATCGGGTCACACAGAAATCTATCGCGGTGCGGAATATGCCGTGAACTTCGTACCCAAGATCAAACTAGAAATCGTGGTGCCCGCTGCGATGGCCGACCAGATCGTCGAGACCATCACCAAAACCGCCAAGACCGGCAAGATCGGTGACGGCAAGATTTTCGTCCTCGATGTCGAGCAGGCCCTGCGCGTGCGGACCGGGGAAACCAACGAAGAGGCGCTGTAAGCGCCCCCACTCACAATCATTCGAGGACTGACAATGAACCTGATGAAATCTCTCATCCCTGCTGCCGCGATCGTCGCGCTGCCGCAGATGGGTCTGGCGCAAGAGGCCGCCGACGGCGAAGCCGCGCTCCATACCCAGTATATCTTCACCACGCTGCTGTTCCTGATGGCAGGGTTCCTGGTCTTCTTCATGGCGGCAGGTTTTGCCATGCTTGAAGGCGGTCTGGTGCGCTCCAAGAACGTGGCCATGCAGATGATCAAGAACGTGGCGCTGTTTTCCATTGCCGCGATCATGTATTGGCTGGTTGGCTTCAACACGATGTATCCGGGCGACTTCAATGGTTTCTTTGCCATTGGCGGCCCAACCGTGCTTGACCCGGTCGGCGTCGACCCTGCCGAGGCTGCTTTGGACTATGCCTCGATCGGTTCGGACTTCTTCTTCCAGTTGGTCTTTGTGGCTGCAACCGCCTCCATCGTGTCAGGTGCCGTTGCCGAACGGATCAAGCTGTTCCCCTTCTTGATCTTCGTCGTTGTACTGACCGGTATCATGTACCCGATCTCAGGTTCCTGGCAGTGGGGCGGCGGCTGGCTGTCTGAAGCTGGCTTCTCGGATTTCGCTGGCTCGACCGTCGTACACTCGGTCGGTGGCTGGGCAGCGCTGGCAGGCGCGATCATCCTTGGTCCGCGGATCGGCAAATACAAGGACGGCAAGGTCCACCCGATGCCCGGTTCGAACCTGGCACTGGCAACCCTGGGTACGTTCATCCTGTGGCTGGGTTGGTTCGGCTTCAACGGCGGCTCGCAGCTTGCAATGGGCACTGTGGGCGACGTAACAGACGTCTCGCGTATCTTCGCCAACACCAACATGGCCGCCGCTTCGGGCGCTGTTACAGCCCTGATCCTGACACAACTGCTGTACAAAAAGCCTGACCTGACCATGGTGCTGAACGGTGCGCTGGCCGGTCTGGTTTCGATCACAGCCGAACCTCTGGCCCCGACCCTGTTCGGCGCGCTGTGGATCGGTGCTGTCGGCGGTATCATCGTGGTCTTCGCGGTTCCGATGCTGGACAAGTTCAAGATTGACGACGTTGTCGGCGCGATCCCGGTTCACCTGTTCGCAGGCATCTGGGGCACCATCGCCGTGATCTTCTACGGCGAAGCATCCTTGGGCACCCAGCTTCTGGGCATCGCAACCTACGGCGTGTTCACCTTTGTCGGCGCGTTGATCCTGTGGAGCATCCTGAAAGCCGTTGTCGGCATTCGCGTCAGCGAAGAGGACGAGATCAACGGCCTCGACATGGCAGAACTGGGGATGGAAGCATATCCCGAGTTCTCCAAAGGCTAAGACCTGAGTTCACCACTCAAAGGCCGGGCGTTCGCGCCCGGCCTTTTCTTTTGGAATTGGTCAAAAACAAAAAAGCCGCGCAATGCTGCGCGGCTTTAACGGTTGTGATGGATAACTCAAACGCCGACGTCGACAATCGCCTGTGCCAGAATCGGCACCGTGTTGGCGTTCAGACCCGCGATGTTCAACCGGCTGTCGCCGACCATATAGATGCCGTGATCAGCACGCAGCTTCTCGACCAGTTCCGGGGCTGCGCCAAGGCGCGAGAACATGCCGCGATGCTGGGCGACAAAGCCAAACCGGTCGGACCCGCTCAGTCTTTGCAGCTCGTCGGCCAGTTGTTGGCGCAGACCCAGCATAGACAGGCGAACCTCTTCCAGCTCGGCCGCCCAATCCGCGCGCAAGGCGTCGTCATTCAGGATTGTCGTCACGACCCGCGCCCCGTGATCGGGCGGGAAGGAATAGTTCTGACGATTCAGAAAGGCCAGCGTCGACTGGTTCAGCGCCGTCTGCGCCGCATCATCGCTGATTGCCATCAACAGCCCGGTGCGTTCGCGATATACACCGAAGTTCTTGGAACAAGACGCCGCGATCAGGCAACGCTTGACCGACGAGGCAACAAGGCGGGTAGCCTGCGCATCTTCCTCAAGACCATCACCAAAGCCCTGATAGGCGATGTCGATCATCGCGACGAGGCCAAGCTCGTTGATGATGTTAACGACCTCTTGCCACTGAACCATGTTCAGATTGGCTCCGGTCGGGTTGTGGCAGCAGCCATGCAGCAGAACCACGTCGCCCGCCTTGGCCGTTTTCAGGTCTTCGACCATGCCATCGAAATCAACGCCTCGGGTCTCACTGTCGAAATAGCGGTACTGAACGGTCTCCATCCCCAGATAGTTCAGGATCGACAGGTGGTTCGGCCATGTTGGGTTCGACACAAAGACGCGCGCCGAAGGGTTGGCCATGCGGATCATCTCGAACGCTTGCCGACACGCCCCGGTGCCGCCGGGCGTCGCTACAGCCGCGATGTTGCCACGCGGAACCGAGGTGCCAAGGATCAGGCCGATCATCGCATCCGCAAAAGCCGGATCGCCCGCCAGACCAGTATAGGCCTTGCTCTCCTGTTCTTCCAGAATGCGCTTTTCAGCCGCTTTCACCGCGCGCATGACCGGGGTCACGCCTTCAGCATTCTTGTAGACGCCAACACCTAGGTCGATCTTTTGATCGCGCGGGTCTTCGCGGTACATCTGCATCAGCGCCAGGATCTTATCGGCGGGCTGCGGTTTGAGGTTTTCGAACATCAGGTCTCTCCGGTTGCGACGGGCAGGGTGGGGAACGCACCCCATTCAGCCCAGGAGCCGTCATAAAGCGAATGGTCTTTTTTGCCCAAGCGTTCCAACGCAAGGCTGAGGATCGCGGCAGTTACACCCGACCCGCATGAGGTAATGGCGGGTTTCGACAGGTCCACGCCAGCGGCCTCGAACACGGTGCGGCATTCATCGGGCGACTTCATCGTGCCGTTCTTGTTCAGCAGCGTACCAAACGGCACATTGCGCGAGCCTGGAATATGACCCGAACGCAAGCCTTCACGCGGCTCCGCGCTTGTCCCTGCAAATCGGGCGGCAGAGCGTGCATCAATGATCTCGTGATCGGCCAACTTCGCCGCCGCAGACACCTGCGTGACGTCCCGCACCAGATGGTTTTGCACGCGCACCGTCATGTGACGGTCACGAATGACCGGAGGAAGGTCTTCGATCTCACGCCCTTCAGCCTGCCATTTGGGGAAACCGCCATCCAGAACAGCGATGTTTTCCTGACCCATCAGACGGAACAGCCACCAGACCCGCGCGGCGGACATCAACCCGGCGCCATCATAGACCACCACCTGATGACCATCCCCAACCCCCATCGCCCGCAGGCGCGACATGAACTTTTCAACCGGGGGCGCCATGTGCGGCAGATCCGAGCGACGATCCGAGATCTCGTCAATGTCAAAGAACCGCGCGCCGGGAATATGGGCCGCGTCATACTCGGCCTTTGCATCCCGCCCTTGCTGCGGCAAATACCATGAACCGTCCAGAACCCGCAGGTCCGGGTCCTTGAGATGGGCTGCAAGCCATTCGGTTGAAACGAGGGTTTTCGGATCGTCCTGCATCAAAGCCTCCCCAAAGCGAGTTTGGGTTTTCCCTATACGCGCAGGGTTGAGGGTTCAAGGCTGGATAAGGTCGCGGGTCCGCTTATCCGGCCTGACCATAGTGGTGCATGTTCAGAAATGCGGCACCCTCATCACCCGCCCGATAACCATGGGGAATGTCTGCAGCAAAGCGCAGGCCCTGTCCGGCTTGCAACGGCACCCATTCCGCGTCGCGCAAGATTTCCAATGCACCTTTCAGCACGAACACTTCCTCGGTCACGCCGGCGGCATGGGCGGCGGATTCGTGGCTCTGGTTTGGGGCAAGATCAACGTGGAAGGTTTCCGCGCCAAGTGCGGGATCATAGGGGAAGACGATCTTGACCTCGATGCTGCCGGGAAAGGTCACTGTGCGGAACAGGCTGGAATCGGCAGGGTCGCGCAGCGCCGACGACCCGATCAAAGCACTAAGTGGCAGTTGGAATCCTTTGGCGATCTTCCACAGGGTCGCGATGGTCGGGCTGGATTCGCCCCGCTCGATCTGGCCCAGCATTGCCTTGCTGACGCCTGTCATCTCGGCCACCTTGGACAGGCTCAGCCCCGAGGCCGCGCGCACATCCCGCAGTTTCAGCGTTATATCATCCGGTGCCATATCGTTCGTCTTTCGAATCCTCTTGTGCGTTATAGCGCACATGTGTTACGTGCGCTATAACGCACACACCCCGCCATCGCAACCGGGGCATAAGGGAAACAGCATCATGCCAATGTACCGATCCAGAACCTCTACCCATGGCCGCAACATGGCCGGTGCCCGCGGTCTGTGGCGCGCCACCGGGATGCAGGATGACGATTTCGGCAAGCCGATCATCGCAATCGTCAACTCGTTCACGCAGTTTGTGCCGGGCCACGTTCACCTGAAGGACCTCGGCCAGATGGTTGCCCGCGAGGTCGAGGCCGCCGGTGGTGTCGCCAAAGAGTTCAACACCATCGCCGTGGATGACGGGATCGCCATGGGTCATGACGGGATGCTGTATTCGCTTCCCTCACGAGAGGTGATCGCAGATTCGGTCGAATACATGGTCAACGCGCATTGTGCCGATGCGATGGTATGCATCTCGAATTGCGACAAGATCACGCCGGGTATGCTGATGGCTGCCATGCGCCTGAATATACCCGCGATCTTTGTCTCGGGCGGGCCGATGGAGGCCGGAAAGATCGACATCGCCGATCTCGACGTCAAAAAGATCGACCTCGTGGACGCGATGGTCGCCGCGGCCGACGACAAGTACACCGACGAACAGGTCCAGCATATCGAGGAAAACGCCTGCCCGACCTGTGGGTCGTGCTCGGGCATGTTCACCGCGAACTCGATGAACTGTCTGGCCGAGGCGCTGGGTCTGGCCCTGCCGGGCAATGGGTCCACGCTGGCCACGCACTCAGACCGCAAAGAGCTGTTCCTTGAGGCCGGTCGCCGCATCGTCGAGATCACCAAGCGCCACTATGATCTGGATGAAAAGGGCTTCCTGCCCCGCGAAATCGCCACATTTGATGCGTTCGAGAACGCCATGTCGCTGGACATCGCCATGGGCGGGTCCACCAACACCGTGCTGCACCTGCTGGCTATCGCGCATGAGGGCGAGGTGCACTTCACCATGTCCGATATGGACCGACTCAGCCGCGAAGTACCCTGTTTGTGCAAGGTCGCGCCGAACACAGAGAACGTGCATATGGAAGACGTTCACCGCGCGGGCGGCATCTTCTCGATCCTCGGCGAACTCAGCCGCGCCGGTCTGCTGCACGATGATTGTAGCACCGTGCATTCGGCAACGATGGGTGAAGCAATTGCCAATTGGGATATTAAGGTCGCCAACAACCCCAAGGCGCAGGATTTGTTCAAGGCCGCGCCGGGTGGCGTCCGCACCACGCAGGCGTTCAGCCAATCGAATAGGTACAAGGAACTGGACACTGACCGCGAAGGCGGCGTGATCCGGTCCAAGGAACACGCGTTCAGTCAGGATGGAGGTCTGGCGGTGCTGTTCGGCAACATCGCGCGCGACGGCTGTATCGTGAAAACCGCCGGTGTGGACCCTGCCAGCCTGACCTTCACCGGCTCGGCCTATGTCTGCGAAAGCCAGGATCAGGCGGTGAACGACATCCTGACCGGCAAAGTGAAAGAGGGCGACGTGGTCGTTATCCGGTACGAAGGCCCGCGCGGTGGCCCGGGGATGCAGGAAATGCTGTACCCGACCTCGTATCTGAAATCCAAGGGGCTGGGCAAAGCTTGCGCGCTGCTGACCGACGGGCGGTTTTCGGGTGGCACCTCGGGCCTTTCGATCGGCCACGTCTCGCCCGAAGCGGCCGAAGGTGGCGTCATCGGTCTGGTGCATCAGGGCGACAAGATCGAGATCGACATCCCCAACCGCTCGATCCATCTGGCGGTGTCCGACGAAGAACTGGCCGCGCGCCGGGAAGAACAGGACGAAAAAGGCTGGGAACCTGCCGCCGCACGCAAACGCAAGGTGTCCACGGCACTGAAGGCCTATGCCAAACTGACGACAAGTGCGGCTAAGGGAGCAGTGCGCCAGTTGTGACTGTGTTGACCCGGCGCGCGATTATGACGGGCCGGGTTTTCCAACCACCCAAACCCTCCCGCGCCCGAACTACGCCATCGGCTGCGCCGATACCCCGTTCAGTCTTGGGCCCGGCGCCGCGCGGTGCGCGGCGCCGGGCCCAACCAGAGGAGATGTCTTGTCAGAGACATTGATGATGGGCGGGAGAACCTGCCCCTTACTCAGTCGCCAAGTTTGGCATGAACCTCATCCAGATCAATTTCACCAATTGGCATCTTGTTAGCCGGGTTCTCAAAATCATACCGGAACAGCTCGAAATCCTGCTTGTAGATTTCGTAGACCAAGTGCATCGAGAGGTCGTCAAAATAGTCTGCAACCGGATGCGCGCGCTTTGGGCCATGCCCCTCAGATTCGTTGAAGCGCGGGATTGTGGACAGCTCCACATTATGCGGCGTATCCAGATGGTTCAGGACATCCTGCATTCCGTCGTTGAACGCTTCGGTCCAGAAAATCTTGTCATACCGTCCGCCATTCACGATGAAGGTTGAGACATGGCCCGACATGGCGGACCAATGAATGTCGGGGTCCATCGGCCTGCGCCACCGGATCGTGTCGCGCGCGAACAAAAGAAACCGACGGAAGCTGGCGATCTGATCGAACTCACCCTTGCCGTCATCGCCGCCAACCTCGATCCCGTAATTGTAGATCAGCGTCGGCACCAGATTGCCCCGGTACCGTTTGCCGTTTCGCTGAATGCCGCAGATCTTGTCAAAAAAGGAGCTGAGGATACGCGTGTAAGGATTGCGGACACAGGTGAAGGTATAAGACGAGTGGTTTCGGATATTTTGGGAAATCACATCCTGACTGGTCTCGAACGCCCATTTGTGCATTCCGTCATCTGCGTCGTGAATATCACCATCAAAGAACCGACCATGATCCGAATAATACATGATCTGTCCAATGGTCGAGCAGGCGCATTTCGGCACAACCCGATACACCATGCTTTCGCTCTCGGTCATCCATGTGCCGGGAAAACCCATCTGCTTTGCCTCCTCCGCGTGTCAGAACCTAAAATTTCTGCCCGCTTTTGAGATCAAAAAACCAAAAATATTATGTTTATTCAATCGCTCATCCTCAGTATCACGGTTGGAAACGGGCAGAAACGGAATTCACAGAACTGAAATGGCCAGGATTGCCTATATATTGCTGTGCCACAAAGACCCCGAGGCCATCATTGCACAAGCCGAGCAATTGACCGCCGCTGGGGATTGCATGGCCATTCACTTCGACGCACGCGCCAGCGCCGCGGCCTATGCCCAAATTCGGGACGCTCTTGCGCACAACGCAAACGTCACTTTCGCAACCAAGCGGATCAGATGTGGCTGGGGAGAGTGGTCTTTGGTTCAGGCCACCCTGCACGCCATCGAAGCGGCGGTGGATGCATTTCCTCGTGCAACGCATTTCTACATGCTGTCGGGCGACTGCATGGCAATCAAGACGGCGGAATACGCACATCGTTTTCTGGACGAGCGCGACATGGATTTTATCGAGAGCCACGACTTCTTTGAAAGCAAGTGGATCAAGACCGGGATGAAAGAAGACCGGCTGATCTATCGGCATTACTTCAACGAAAGAACACAAAGCCGGTGGTTCTATGCCGCTTACGAGCTGCAAAAGCGGTTTGGTTTGACACGCGACGTTCCCGACGACATTCAGGTCATGATCGGCAGCCAGTGGTGGTGCCTGCGCCGCCGGACGATCGAGATGATTCTGGAATTCCTGAAGAAGCGCCCGGATGTGATCCGCTTTTTCTCAACCACCTGGATTCCGGATGAGACTTTCTTTCAGACCCTGGTTCGCCATCTTGTTTCGAAAGAAGAAATCGAGAACCGCACGCCCACATTCCTGATGTTCTCGGACTATGGAATGCCGGTTACGTTTTACAACGACCATTATGATATGTTGCTGGGGCAGGATTATCTGTTTGCCCGCAAGATCAGCTCTGAAGCTCATGATCTGAAAGACAGGTTGGGCAAACTCTATGCCACCGAAGGCGTCACGTTCCGGATAACGGATGAAGGGCGAAACCTGCACAGGTTCCTGACCGGGCGCGGCCGCGTTGGACGCCGGTATGGTCAACGGTTCTGGGAGGCGGGCAATACCCTTGGACCGAACCGCGAAGTTTATCTGATCGTCTGTAAGAAATGGCATGTAGCCAAACGGCTCGTCGATCAGATCATGTCCGAGACAGACATCCCCTGTATCGAATACCTGTTTAATGAAGAAGACACGGCCCTGCCCGATCTGGGCGGCATTGAAACCACGCTGGGCAAACGGTCTCGGCACCGGCGCGCGGTCGTGCGTTTGCTGTTCGACAATTTCGAAACGGACAAGCTGGTTATTTGCGTCGATCCCGCCAACCTTGAGATCATTGAGGATTTTAATACCGACCAGTCCCATGCGCATGTGTTGGAGATTGATTGCGCGTATTCAGATGCTTACTTGATCGGCCACGCCCGACGCATAGGTCTGGCTGGTGAGAACAGCCCCGACGAGACCGTAGCCGAACTTGTGCCAACCCTACGCAACGCGCTTGCCTACGAATCCGAGTTGATACAGGGGGCCGGTCTTGGCAGTTACCAGCGTATTCGGGAAACCGATACTCCTGCAGAAAAGGAAGCGGCAATTACAGCGTTTTTGGGTGTCTCACCAGACAAGGCCCGGGCAATCTTGCAGTTGGACTACCTGTTCGCCGATTGAAAAACCGGCGACGCTTGGGGCATCGCCGGTCTGGATGTTCAGATGTCGAACTTGACGCCCTGCGCCAGCGGCAATTCAGCCGAGTAGTTAACCGTATTGGTCTGGCGCCGCATATAGGCCTTCCACGCGTCAGAGCCGCTTTCGCGCCCGCCTCCTGTTTCTTTCTCACCGCCAAAGGCACCGCCGATCTCGGCCCCCGACGGCCCGATATTGACGTTGGCGATTCCGCAATCCGATCCGGCTGCGGTCAGGAATTGCTCGGCCTCGCGCATGTTTAGGGTGAACACGCAGGACGACAGGCCTTGCGGCACGTCGTTCTGGATGTCGATGGCGTCGTCGAAATCGTCATAGCCCATCACATAAAGGATCGGCGCAAAAGTCTCGGTTTTCACGGTCGCCGTCTGGCCGGGCATCTCAACGATGGCGGGTTGCATATAGACACCATCCGGCACACCGTCGGTCACGCGCTGGCCTCCGAATACCGCACCGCCCTCAGCTTTGGCCGATTCCAAAGCAGCGATCATGGCCGCGCCGGATGCCTCATCGACCAGTGGGCCGATCAAAGTGCCCTCGGTCAGCGGGTTGCCGATAGGCAGACCGGCATAGGCCCTTTTCAGGCGGCCCACCAGCTCCTCACGGATCGAGTTATGCACGATCAGGCGGCGCAGCGTGGTGCAGCGCTGACCAGCCGTACCCACAGCCGAGAACACGATCGCGCGCACCGCCATTTCCAGATCGGCCGAAGGGCCAACGATCATCGCGTTGTTGCCGCCCAGTTCCAGAATGCACTTACCAAAGCGGGATGCCACCACGGGGGCAACCGCGCGGCCCATGCGGGTGGAACCGGTGGCCGAAATCACCGGCACATCCTCGCTGGCGACCAGCGCCTCGCCCAGCGCGGCACCGCCGATCAGGGTTTGCAGCAGGTGGTCGGGCGCATCGCCGAAACGGGCTAGTGCGCGTTCAAAGATCTTCTGGCAGGCCATCGCGGTCAGCGGCGTCTTTTCGGACGGTTTCCAGATCACCGTATCGCCGCAGACCAGTGCAATCGCCGCGTTCCACGACCAGACCGCAACCGGGAAGTTGAAGGCCGAGATCACGCCGACCGGCCCCGCCGGGTGCCATGTCTCCATCATCCGGTGGCCGGGGCGTTCAGAGGCGATGGTCAGGCCATAAAGCTGCCGCGACAGACCTAAGGCAAAGTCGCAGATGTCGATCATCTCTTGCACTTCGCCCAAACCTTCCGAGGTGATCTTGCCAGCCTCCCAACTGACCAGCGCGCCCAGATCTTCTTTGGCGGCACGTAGTTCCTCGCCCAGCAGGCGGATCAACTCGCCCCGGCGCGGGGCGGGTACAGTACGCCAGGCTTTGAATGCAGTTTTGGCATTGGCAAACACCGCCTCCATGTCGCTCGCAGGGGTTTCATGCACCTCGGCCAGCAGGCTGCCGTCGATGGGGGAATGCACCGGCAGAGTGCCGCCGGTCAGCTCAGCCGCTGTCAGGTCCAGATTGGCAAGGGTTGTTTGCGCAGTCATCACGATGTCTTTCATATCTCAGGCCGCCTTGTTCTGTGGGGTTGCGTCGCCAGCGCGGTAAAGCTGACCAAATTCGGTGTTCAGGAAATCAGACAGGGCCACCTGTTCCTGCCGGATAAAGCCCTTGGCAGGCAGCGCCCCGGTGCGCATCAGATCAACCACGCCCAGGACGCCTGCGGCGGTGGTGACCTGAATGGCGCTCCAGACCTGTCCGTTGATCTTGCGGGCATAGCTTTTGTTGATCAGGGACTTCTCGCGCAAGCTTCCGTCGATCATGCCTTTTGCGGTGCAATAGACCAGCACCACGTCTTGATCCGTGCGCGGAAGGGCGGCCTCGAAAATATCCTTGAGCAGATCGCGGCGACGCTCCAGCCCCAGATCCTTGAGCAGCAGTTTCAGGATATCGCAATGGCCGGGATATCGGATCGAGCGATAGGATACTGCCCGCGCCTTGCCGTCCAGCGTTTCGGGTAATGTGCCCAAACCACCCGAGGTGTTGAAACACTCATATTCCACCCCGTCATGGCCCAGCACCTCGTAATCTTCCAGCGGCGCAGTCTTGACCCGGTCGCCGTTCACGATGGCATCGCAGGGGTTGCAGTATTCGTTGATCAGCCCGTCGGTAGACCATGTCAGATTGTATTTCAGCGCATTGGTCGGATAAAGCGGTAAAGCACCAACCCGCATGTGCAAACTGTCCAACTCATCAAACTCTGACGCCAGCGCTGCCCCGGCGATTCCGACAAACCCGGGTGCCAGACCACATTGCGGCATGAATGCTGTTGCGCTGTCTTTGGCCAATTCGCGCACGGCATTGGTGGCCGCAACATCCTCGGTCAGGTCAAAGTAATGTGCGCCTGCAGCCTTGGCGGCATTGGCGATTTGCGGGGTCAGAAAAAACGGAGCGGCCGAGATGACGGCATCAAAGCCGGTCAGCGCCTTGGCCAATTGCGCCGCGTTGCTGACGTCGATCTGCCGGGTCGCAATGCCTTGGCGGTTCAGAACCGACAGGGCTGACAGATCACGATCCGCAACCGTGACCGAGTAATTGGACGAAGATTTTAGCAGGGTCGCGATCATCTGACCGATCTTGCCTGCTCCGATAACACAGATATTCCAGCTCAAAACGCGCCTCCTCTTTCGTTTTCTGAAAGTATGACGGGCCGCTTGTCCGGCTCGCAGGGGTTATCTTGTCGGAAACACGGAATGATCCGTCATAGTGTCGGAGTTTTCATCATGGTGACGAAATCTTGGCGCCATCCGCCGCGACCGACCCCTATTGCGTGTTGTGACCTGAACGCAATCAACCATTGACCCCCGTGCCGTTGGCAGGGGGCGCCACCCCAACTGTATCAGTGATTTTCGTCAACAAATACGATAATGTGCGCTCTATTGGGCCGGTATTGCGCACTAATTCCTTGCAAACTCCAGCCCATCCAGCGCCGGGCGCTATGAGGGGCGGTTTCGTTTCCAGCTAACCGATTTGGGGCCCGTTACCAGCCAAGAGCCGGTGTTGGTCAGTGATAGTTTCAAGACGAGTTCAGGGGGAATAAGCGTGCCAAAAGATCCGATTGATAATTCAAAACCATTCGAGCCGACGGATGGGGATTGGAAACTGATTCATTCCATTCTTTCATCCAGCGACAGCGCGGCAATTAACGCGCATTTCGAATTCTTCGACATTGCAGAAGAAACGGTTCTGCCTCCGCAGGGCATGTATGTCGTTCTTTCCGGCATCGTCCAGTTACGGCAGGACGGAACAACTTTGACCACCGCCGATACCGGCGACTATTTCTATGAAGAGCATCTTGAAATCTTTGACATTCCCGTCAGCCTCGAGGCCGTGGCCACGCCCGGCACCAAGCTGGCTTACCTGTCCAGCAACCAATGGTTCGAAATCCCGGTCAAAATCCGCGAAGCCTGTTACGCAACCCTGTTCGGCGATCTGGTCAGCGTGCATTTGCAGAACTTCCAGCAACCGATCAACTGTTGCAGTGTCACGGCGGCCGCGCTCAGCATGTCGGCATTGGGCTTCAGTTGCGAGGTCAACGACATCTTCCGCGAATGCGCTTTGCCCACATCCTTTGTTGTGAATGACGGGATTTCATTGGGCGAGCTTTATGACGTCGCCTGCACATTCATCCACACGCAGGGCCTGCGCAAGAAGATACAAGTGCAGGCCTATTTCATGGACGAGGCCACGACCTCGGTCGATCTGCTGCTTGCGGCGATTGACGAATCCAACCGGGTGGGCGGCGACAACGACATTCTGGTGGCGAATTTTCAGGTCGGCGTGGCGCATGGCAAACAGAACATGCCCGGCGGTCACTTTGCGATCATCGCGAAATGCAACCCCAGCACCGGGTTGGTGCATATGATGGATGTCCACCCCGAGAAATACGGCAAGCTGTGGGTGACGACGATTGACCGGCTATGGGCAGGTATGTCCGACCGCGACGGAACCTCGATGCGGTCGCGGGGGATTTTGCGGTTCTCGGCATTGGATGCGGTGAAGACCACGCTGCAAACGCTGCAACAGGATTGCAATTACGTAGACAGCACCGAATATCTGGCAAAAGACCCCAAGAAACGCCGCAACCTGTTCCGGCGGGCCAGCCCTAACATGAATTCGATGGGGGTTTTGGCCGAAAGCCTGAACATTCTGGGCGACCAGCAGGTCGACGAAGACAAGCTGCTGATCGCGACACAGGCCAATCTGACAGACGCGCTCAGCCGGGTTTCCACGGCCAAGGAGATGCACGCGCTGGCGCAGCGCTATCTCAGCCAGACACCTGACGTGCATCTGGGCAGCACTTTCCGAAGCTATGCAGAACGCCCCGACAAGGACGACAAATCGCCCGAGGACTGGTTCCGCGATCAGTTGCACAGCCTGAATGCGCACGACGATCGCCATCTGATGATCAATATTGATTTCAACCGCGTGCTGGGGTTCGAAGTCATCCGCCCCCCCGCAAATGTCTTTCGCGAGACAGCCCTGCTGGAAGAGTTCTGGTGCCTTTGCATCGCCTATGACGAAAAGACCGATCTGGTTACGGTCGTGGATATGAGCCCGGCAACCTCGCAAGTCTGGCAGGCCCCGCGCGGGCATATCTTCCGCGGTCTGCGCGACCTCGGAAACCCGGCAATGTTGGTGATCGAGGAACATGAACCGCCCGAAGACCCCACGGATGTCGAACGCATCGTCAACACCAACCCGATTGTGCTGTTCTACGCGGATGAGGACCCCTGGTCCTATATGCTGCGCAGTATGTTGGCCAATATCGGCATCACCAGTGCCCGGCTGATTGACGTCGAAGGCCACGGGGCCAACGTAATGAAAATGCGGCGGCAATTGACGATAATGACTGGGAAGGAAAACCCACCCTACCTGTTCTTCAAGGGCGAATGCCTGGGTCGCAGAAAAGATATTGTCGATGTGGTGCTGGATGGCAGCTTTCAGAAAAGCGTCAAGGAAGCCGGGCTGCCGGTGCTGCTGCGCCATGAATCGCCCAGTCTGGACAAGAACATCTTTGGCTACCCCAAGGGCGGGTTGACCGATGCGCCCAGCGAAAAGCGCAATGTGCTGCTGTGTGCCTGCGGGTCGTCGGCGGCAGACAAGGTTCCCGATCTGGTCAAGCGGATCAAGGATGCGGGGCATAACGTCAAGCTGATCCCGTCCGTGTCAGCCGAGAAGTTTTTCCGCGATATCGAGGTCGAAGAGGAAACCGGCAATATCAAGAAAGCCAAACCAAAGACGATCGAGGATTACATCTCGCATCACGACTATTACCGCGACGATGACGAATGGAATTTCCGCTATACCGAGTTCGGGATGCCCCTGCGCGCCTCGCATCTGGCGCTGTGTGACTGGGCCGACTGCGTGATCGTGGCGCCGGTGACCTGCAACACGATGGGCAAGATCGCCAACGGGATCGCCGACAACCTGCTGACCTCGGTCTTTGTGGCATGGCAATACCGGAACAAGCCGGTGATCCTCTGCCCGGCTTGCAACACAAACATGTGGAACAATGTCACCACCCAGAACAATGTCGAAAAACTGCGCGATCTGGGGGTCGATATCGTTGGCCCGCGCAAGGGTCGATTGTCCAACGGCATGATGGGGATCGGCATGATGGCCACCCCGGATCAGATCATGGAGGTGTTGGACGAGGCGTTCGAAGAACTGGCCGATCAGGAACACAATATCTGCAAATGGGCGCAGGAGGCTGCAGCCTCGGACGAGTTCGCGCAATGGACTCGTGTTTTTGACGCTATCGACAAGGGCATGGCCGGGATCGACATCGTGGATGACAGCAACGGCGATACCCTTCTGCACTATGCGGCGGGTGGCGAAGGCGAGCTGCATGAAAACGGCCAGAACCTTGGCAAGCCCGATCTTGAGGCGGCGCAGGAGTTGATTAACCGCGGCATCGACGTCAACGCCACCAACGATCACGGGTTTACCAGCCTGCATGTGGCGGTGATGAACAACTCGGCCAAAATGGTCGAAGTGCTTCTAGGCGCGCCGGGGATCGACGCCAGCAACTGCATCAACTTCCTGCGGGACCCGAAGAATGCCAAAGACGTAAAGCAGGTCAAACCCAAGATCAGGGCCATGCTGGATGACTGGGCCAATGCCCATACCGTCATCGCGCCCGAGGAAGACCACGACAATGATCTGATCGACGACCGCGAGCGGACCTATCTGTATTTCACCTACGGGTCGCTCAAGAAAGGGTTCCCCAACCACGACGCCCATGCAGACGTGCTGGACGATTTCGTGGGTGAGGCCGTTACCCGGCAACGCATGCCCCTGATCGTCCCGCACGAGCCGCATTGCGACAATCCCAATTGCGGCTACCTGCACCGGATGGCCACGCTGGTCGATCAGAAAGGGCGTGGCGAACCCATCCGGGGTGAGGTCTATCGCGTCTCATCCTCGGGGCTGAAGGAGTTGGACAAGCTCGAAGGCTATCACGGCCCCGGCTCGCCCGAGAATGTCTATGTCCGCAAGCGGATCAACGTGCTGATGGACGGGGTCAAGAAGCCTGCCTATGTCTACGTCATCGCCCACCCGACCAAATATCTGGACCAATGGGCCGACGGCACGTCCGGCATCGTGGCGGAATACACGCTGGACATGGCCACGGGCACGCCGAAACCGGGGTTCCAGCCAACGCCCTAGTTAAGCATCTCGATCACGGCTTCATCCTCGGGGTCGGCCTTGAGACTAAGGTTGTAGGCCGTGATCGCCACCGTGCAAATCAACACAAAGGGCCAGAACGCGGCCTTTGGGATCAGGTTGTCCCGGTAGTGGATGAACCGCAGAGACGGCACGGCCTCGGACGCGAACAGGTAGGTGTTCACCGAAACGGCCAGCAACAGGAAATACATCAGGAAAAAGAACGATTCCATATAGATCACCGGCGATCCGGCAAAGCCTTCACGCAGTTGCACATGCGCCAGCAGGATCACGAAGAACAGAACCGAACAGGTGCCAATCACGCTAGAGGTGCTGAAATCGTGCCGCTCGATCAACTCGGGCCGGCGGGTCACGGTCATGACTGCGCCAAACAGCAGCATCGTAACGACGATCAGGGGGATCATGTGAACGACGAAGGCGTTGCCGAAGTTGCGCTTGATGACAAAGTTATAGTGCAACTCGGGCAGGTTGGTCTGGAATTCGGCATCACTGATGCCCAGCGTGGTGCCCAGATCGGACAGGCGATAGTCGAAATAGGTATTCTCGCGCTCCCACGTGCCCATGACGATGCGGCTGTCGATCCCGAATATGTCATCGGGGCCCGTGGCTGGATAGGCCGCGAAATCGGGGATCAGGGCCACGGCGGTGTCGAAACTGGCGGGCCAGAACCGGACCCATACGGTTTTATGGTCGAAGGGATAGCTGGTGTAGTCGAAATTCTGCCGTAGGGTCTGTTCAAAATACCAGCCGATCAGTTCTTCGCCGTCCTGATCCATGCGATAGGCTTCTTCGATCATCCCGCTGGCGGCGTCCGAGGCATCGGGCAGCACGAACCCGACAGCATCGCCGGTCGGTTTGATCGCGTCATGCACACCGTCTTCGTAATGCTGCCAGACATATCCGGTGACATGGACATCGCTGGCATCGGTGAAAACAAACGACTTGATGAAAATTCCGGTCCTGACCTGATACTCCGGCACGTTTTCCAGGTCTTGCAGATAGCCGTCGACCGATGCCTGATCAGGCAGTTGCGTCGGGTCGCCTTCGAAATGGTTCAGCGCCACCAACAGCCTGAACAACAACACAAGCAGTCCAAGCGTCAGGGCACCGGAAATCAACCAAACCTTCTTTTCGATACTCATTCAGTCCCTTTCAAACTTGGTCCAGACGTCCGACCAGGGACTGTGTGATACCCATCTCAGAGAAACCAGCGCCCAGCGCTTCGAACTCTTCATGTGCGCTTAACGGGATGCCCCAACCACCGCACGCGGCCAGAACCTTGGTGTGCTGGATCGAAAGATCGACCATTGGCAAAGGCTCATCGGCGGTAAAACGGGCCAATGCGTCGGCATATCCGGTGGCCTTGTCCCATTCCTGCCGCGCCAGCATGACGGCGCTTGCATCGGGGTAGAAATGCAAATGGCTGTGCCCGACGCAGCCCTCGGCAATGATCTGTGCGCCCAGTTTCAAGTGTTGATCCTGTTTGTCAGGGTCTGTTTCAGCCAAGGCCAGCGCCGACAGCGCCTTTGGCCCCACAAAGTTGCGCCCATGTTCCAACGCAATGTCCACGGCCCGCCGACCTGTTTCGCGCGCCTGATCCTTCTGCCCGGCATAGACCTGTGTACGTGCCAGATGCTCCAGCGCCTGCGCCTCCAGCCGCTTGGCCCCAACTCGGGCGGCAATTTCGGCCGAGAGGGTAAAGGACTCCAGCGCGCCGTCCATTTCACCCAAAAAGGTCTGCGCCACACCAAGACATGTTTGGGCCACACATTCCGGCACAAAGGCAAAGTACTTCTGCGAAATCTCTATGGCTTCCTGCGCGTCCACCTTGCCTTGCGCCACGTCGCCGGAATAACTGCGCGCAACACTGAGATTGTGCAGGTTTGCAGCCATATCCCGCACCAACCCTTCTTCGCGCGCACGCTCGACGGCCTGCGTGTAAAACCCGGTCGCCGACCGCATGGTGGCATTCATGAAATTGGCGTCACCAAAGCCGCTAAGAGCGCCCACCTCCAACCGCGCCGATTGTAACTTGCGCGCCAAAGTCAGCGCTTTTTCATTGCTGGCCAGTGCCTTTTCGACCTGACCCAGCGGGAAATAGATGTTGCCGCGCACATAGTTGATCTGCGCGATGTCTCTTTCCGATCCGCAGCGTTCAGCGGCAGCCTCGGCGATTTCAAGGCTATCCAGCGCCTCTTGGTACAGGCTTGCCTGCCGGTCGGTTTGCGCCAACCCGATATAGGCGCGGCAGGTCTGCTCATCGGTTTCGGCAAGACTGGCTGCTTCTTTGAACTCGCGCAGCGCGTCTTCTGAATATCCCTGCAACCGGTGCGTTTCCCCGCGTGCGCACAACAGATCGAACCGAACACCATCCGGGGCCGGTAATTCCAAAGCGCGCTCGATCAGGGGGCTGGCTTCATCATATTGGAAGCCCTGAATCAGGTTTTCAGCGGCCTCAAGATAGGCTTGCGCCGCGTTGCTGGCCCCGGCGCGATCCAAATGCTGTGCGCGCAGGGTCGCGTCCCGCTCTTCAAACCATTTGGCAGCCTCGCGGTGCAGCCGTGTACGCTCGGACTTTACCAGCGTGGCATAGGACCCGTCCCGGATCAGGGCGTGCGCAAACATCAGATCTGTCCCTGCCTCGCGGATCAGGGCCGAGCGGATCAGTGTCGAGGTATCCAGATGCCCTTTTCCCAGAATAAAGTTCAAAACCTCAGGCCAGAAACGCTGCCCCAGAACCGAGGCCGCCTGAATCGCGGATCGGCTGGACGGATCCAATGCATCCAGCCGTGACTGAACAATGCCTTGGATGCTGCCGGGAACCGAGTCTCGCTTGAGCACGTCGATATTGCGCAGCAACTGCTCAAGAAACAGCGGGTTGCCACCTGCCCGACGCACACAGGCGTCCAGAAGTTCGGGGTCTATGCCGGTGAACTCTTCGACCAGTTGCCGGGCCTGATCATCCCCCATAGGTGCCAGTTCCAGTTTCGAAACCAGCGCGCCCTCGGTGCCAAGCTGCCAATCGCGATCAATCGGGTCGCCTTCGACACGGCTGGTCATCAGCAACACACAAGGCAGGTCACGCGTAGCGGCCGCGATATGGGCGCAAGCCGTCAGGATGTCGGGCGTCGCCCAGTGGATATCCTCGATCTGGATCAAGAGCGGGCTGTCCTGACTGCAGGCGGCAATCAACTCGTCAATCACCTGACGCCGCCCGCGCAGGCGGGTGGCATTGTCCATGACTGCATAGACTTCGGCCAGTCCGGGGTCCTGTTCAAGCTCAAGCAGCGCGTTCAGATGCGTGGCATTGGACGGCGACACCCAACCCTTGCCGATTGCGCTTTTGGCCACCTCAGCGCAGGTTTCGGCGTTATCGGTTGCCTCAAGCCCCAACATGCTGCGGGCCACGGATTGAATGGCTGAATGCCCCTCGCGCGCACCGAAATCCATGACGACGCCGGTATGCACGGCGTAAGACAAGCTGTCGGCAAGTTCGGCAACCTGTTCAGACAAGTGCGTCTTGCCGATGCCCGGCTCACCCAGAACGATATGAACCTCGCCCTTGCCGTGCCGCTGGCATCGGTCGAACGTGGCCGAGAACAACGACATCTCGCGCTCGCGACCCACAAAACGGTGACGGCGCGAACGGATGTTCCTCGCCATCCGATCCAGCCGCCAAAGCTCGATGGGTTCGTTCAGGCCCTTGATGGCCTTGGCCCCCATAGACTCGCCCACGAAAAGCGGCCCCAACGCGCGCTGAATGTCATGTGACACAAGCGTTTCACCCGGCGCAGCCATGTCTGTCACCCGCGAGGCAAGGTTCACCCCGTCGCCGGTGACGGTGTATTCGGTATGGGCTTCGCTGCCTGTCGTGCTGGCGATGACCTGCCCCGATGCGATTCCGATATGGCAGGACAGGGGCCGTGTCAGGGTGGGCAGAGCCGCATGAATCTCCAACGCAGCCCGCGCTGCGCGTTCGGTATCGTTGGTGTGTGAAATCGGCGCGCCGAATACAGCCATCACCGCGTCGCCGATATGCTTGTCGATCCGTCCTCCGAATTTTTCGACGACGTGATCCACCTTGTGAAAGAACTCGTTCAGCAGCGCGTGCATGTCCTCGGCGTCCAACTCGCTGGACAGCCGGGTAAACCCTGTGAGGTCCGCGAACATGACCGTGACTTGTCGCTTTGCGGGCTCAAGCGGGGTTTGCGGTTCATAAGGTTGAACAAGGTCGACTGGTTCAAGTTCGGAAATCGCACGCAAAAGACGCCGGCGGTCACCGACGGCGGTCACTCCGATTTCGATCAGGTCTTCGCCCGTCAGATCGGGCAAAATTGCGAAATCAATTTTGTTATCCAAAAAGGCCTGCGCATAGTCAGACAAACCAAGTGCGCTTAGCCAGTCCCTAAGGTCCTGAGACATATCGCCCCTCTGAAGCCCCCAACTTCAGACATAGGCGTAGCACAGCAGACCCGTCCGAGTCTGCAATCGTTAACTAATTTAATTTTTTGGTATAGCCCAAAGCCCGAAAATCGGGCGTTGGGTTCAAGTTTCAGCTTCTAACCCCTCGGTCGACAGATCGTCGAGTTTGGGCATCAGGCGCAGCAATTCGCTTGCGTATTCAGTTTGCGGGTTGGCAAACAGATCGTTGGTCTCTTGCAGTTCGACCACCTTGCCCTGTTTCATAACCGCGACCCGGTCGCACATCTGGCGCACCACCGGAAGGTCATGGCTGATGAACAGCAAGGTCAGACCCAGATGTTCCTGCAAATCCTTCAGGATGTTCAGGATTTGAGCCTGAATCGACACGTCCAGCGCACTGGTCGGTTCGTCACAGATCAGGAAACGCGGCTGCGTGGCAAGGGCGCGCGCAATCGAAATCCGCTGACGCTGACCGCCCGAGAATTCATGCGGGTATTTCAACCCGGCCTCGTGACCCAGCCCCACCTGATCCAGCAGCTCATCCACGCGGCGCTTGATGTCGGTTCCGTCCATCAACCTGTGATGACGGATCGGTTCGGCCACGATCTCATCCACGCGCATCCGTGGGTTCAACGAGGAATACGGGTCCTGAAAGATCATCTGGATGTTCTTGCGATAGGCATCCAGCGCGGCTTTGTCGGTCAGGTCGCTGACCACCTTGCCTTCAAAAGTGATCGACCCGCCGTCAACCGGATACAGCCCTGCGATCATCCGCGCGACCGTGGACTTGCCCGAGCCGGACTCGCCCACCACGCCAAACACCTCGCCCGCGCGAATATCAAAGCTGACATCGTCAACTGCGGTGAAATAGGTGCGGTCCCATGGCAAAAGCCCACGCTTTTGCAGGAACTTCTTGGTCAAGTTGCGAATTTCGAACACAGGCTTGCTGGTGTCATTGTCGACCTTGGGCCAGTGGCGGGCCATATCCTCGATCGCAAAGCGGGTTTCGCGCCCGCCATAGCTGATCTGGGGAAAGCGATGCAGTTTCAGCGTCGGGCGCGGCACGGCGGCGATCAGGGATTTGGTATATTCGTGGGTCGGCTGGCCCATGACCTGCGATGTCGGGCCACTTTCGACGACCTTTCCCGCATACATCACCGTCACCTTGTCGGTGGTGTCTGCAATCACACCCATGTCGTGCGTGATAAGAATGACGCCCACCTGCCGTTCGGTCGCGAGTTCCTTGATCAGGTCCAGAATCTGCGCCTGAACAGACACATCCAGCGCGGTCGTCGGCTCATCCGCAATGATCACGTCGGGTTCTGTGCAAAGCGCCAGAGCGATCACAACGCGCTGCCGCATCCCGCCCGAGAACTGGTGCGGGTATTGATCCAGCCGCGTATCAGGGTCAGGGATACCCACCCGGTCAATCAGATCGCGGGCCCGTTTGTTGGCCTCGGCATCCGAGCCACCCAGATGCGCCTGAATAGTCTCGACCAGTTGCTCGCGCACGGTGAACAGCGGGTTGAGCGAAGTCAGCGGATCCTGAAAGATCATCGAGATCTTCTTGCCGCGCAGCCCACGCATCGCCTCGGCGTCGATACCGCTGATCTGGTCGCCGCTCAACTTGATCGTACCGCTTGCGATACGACCGGGGCGGTCCAGCAGCCCCATGATGGCGGCCCCGATAGTGGATTTACCGGCACCGGATTCGCCCACAAGCCCATGGATTTCACCCGGTTCAACCGACAGATCCACATGGTCCACGGCGGTAAACAATTGGCGGCGGGTCGGGAATTCGACCGTCAGGTCATTGATTGTCAGAAGGCTCATGAAATCACCGCAGCTTGGGGTTCAGCGCGTCGCGCAGCCAGTCGCCCAGCAGGTTTACGGACAAGGCCAGCGCCAGAAGGGTGCAGGCCGGGAAGAACAGAATCCACCACTCACCCGAGAACAGGAAGCCCTGCCCAATGCGGATCAGCGTGCCCAGCGACGGCTGAGTCGGAGGCGCGCCTACACCAAGGAAACTCAGCGTCGCCTCGGCAATGATCGCCAGCGCCAATGAGATCGTGGCAATCACCAGAACCGGGCTGAGGACGTTGGGCAAGATATGGCGGAACATGATCGGGAAAGACCCGCGACCGATCAGGCGCGCGGCCTGAACGTATTCCTTGTTTTTCTCAACCAGCGCCGCGCCGCGCACCACGCGCGCGAATTGCACCCAGTCGGACAAGGCAATCGCGACGATCAGAACATAGATCGCCATCTCATCCCTGTATTCCGGTGGGGTAACACCCTTTGCGATACCAAAGATCAGCATGGCGACCAGAATGGCCGGGAAGGTTAGCTGTACGTCGGCAATCCGCATGATCAGAGTCTCGATCCAGCCACCGAAATAGGCCGCGACCAGACCCAGAACAACGCCGATAATCAAAGCCAGAAGCACCGCTGAGGCCCCCACGAACAGGGAAATCCGCATCCCGTACAGGATGGTCGAGAACACGTCCCGCCCCTGATCGTCGGTGCCCAGCAGAAATGTCTCCTGCGTGAACGCGTTGGGTGTGCCAGGCGGCGTAAACCCGTTCATCAGGTTCAGCGACGAAGGATCGAACGGGTTATAAGGTGCAATCAGCGGCGCAAAGATCGCCGACAGCACCAGAACAACGACAACCAGCGTGGCAATAATCGCCACAGGCGAATGCCGGAAGGACCAGGCGAAATCGCTGTCCCAGAACTTGGCAAACCGCGTCTTTTCCGGGGCTTTGGGGGTATCGAGAGTATCGGTCATGTGGCCCTCGCGTCGACACGCAGGCGCGGGTCAATGGCATAGTAAAGAAGATCGACAATCAGGTTGATCGTCACGAACATGACCGAAATCAGCATCAGATAGGCGGCCATGACGGGAATATCGACGAACTGGATCGCGTTGATGAACAACAGGCCGACACCCGGCCACTGGAACACAGTCTCGGTGATGATGGCGAAAGCGATAATCGACCCAAGCTGCAATCCGGTGATGGTAATCACCGGCACCAGAGTGTTCTTTAGCGCATGGCGGAAGTTGATCACCCGGTCCGACAATCCACGGGCACGGGCAAAGCGGACATAGTCAGCGCGCATCACCTCAAGCATTTCAGACCGCACCAACCGCATGATCAGTGTCATCTGATAGAGGCCCAGCGTGATCGCCGGGAGGATCAGCGCCTTGAGCCCCGAGGTCGTCAGAAAACCTGTGGACCACCAGTCTCCAATCATAACGGTCTCGCCCCTCCCGAAGCTGGGCAGAAGGTCAAGTTCAACCGAGAAGATATAGATCAGCAAAATACCGATTAGAAACGTGGGCAACGAAACCCCGATCAGACTGACAGTCATGATCACGTTCGCAGCGAGCCCTTGTCGTCGTATCGCCGTAAATACGCCCAGAGCGATGCCCAACGTGATCGCAAGGAAACCGGACACAAAGGCAAGCTCCAAAGTCGCAGGCGCGCGCTCGGCTATGATCGTCGACACCGGGCGGCCTTGGCGGTATGAAACGCCGAAATTGCCCTGCACGGCACCTTGCAAGAACTTGAAGTATTGAACTGGAAACGGTTGATCCAAACCAAGCTCGGTGCGAAGGCGGTCGATGTCAGCCTGAGTGCGCTCTTGCCCCAGCATGTTGTCGATCGGATCGCCAACAAACCGGAACATTGAAAACGCGACCAGACCCACGACCAGCAACACGATCACGGATTGGAACATCCTTCGGACGATATATGCGAACATTCACTTTCCCCATTGATCTTCGTGTCTACGCACGCCCTGACCGAATGGTCAAGATGTCGCGGATGACAGCGACCGTCTATCCTGCGGAGCCGTCCAGTCGACCTCTGGCCCCAACGGGACAATACCCAAAGGATTTCTCAGCTCGGATGGTGAGAAATACCCTGCCTTATAGATGTCTGGTTTGACTGTCCGCCCGATCTCGGGTCGTGCATAGAGATCGCGCGCATATCCCCACAGGTTCGGGTAGTCAACCAGCCGCCGCAAATTGCAGCGGAATGCGTAGTGATACGCCACATCAAAGCGCGCAAGCGTCGGAAACAGGCGCAGATCAGCTTCGGTCAGGACGTCACCGCAAAGATAGCGGTTGGTGTCCAGATGCGATTCGATTTCGTCCAGCATGGCGAAGACGTCCTGAAACCCGGCTTCATACGCCTCTTGCGTGCGGGCAAACCCGGCGCGATAGACGCCATTGTTCAGGTGCGGGTAAATCTTTGCGTTCCAGTAGTCGATCTGCTCCAGCTTATCCGGCGGGGCAAGGTTCGGGCCATATCCTTCAAGCGTACCCAGCATCCGCACCAGATCGGCGGATTCATTGGACACAGCACAGTTTTCGACACGATCCCACAGCAAGGGAACCGTGATACGCCCGGTATAGGCGGGATCAACCCTTGCATAGACCTGATGCAGCGCGGTGACGTTGAACAGGGAATCGGAATACTCACCCTCGAAGTCATAGACCCAACCATCGGGCGTTCGACGCGGGCGGGCATAAGCAACCGTGATCACGTCTTCCAAACCCTTGACCGCGCGGGTCAGCAAAACCCGATGCGCCCAAGGGCAGTTCCACGCGGCGTAAAGGTGGAACCGACCCGCTTCAACAGGATCACCCGGCAAAGCGTTGCGGATGGTCGACGCCTGACGGCGGTATGCGCCGTCAAGCTTTGAGTCCGGGGCGGGGTCTTCCAAATGGTAGACCCCGGCGATCATTACACCCATGCGGTCAGTTCACCGTCACCCAGCGTAGGATGAAGAAATTGTCCGGGCGTTGTGTCAGGTCGATATTGCTGCCGGTCCCCCAGACTAGGGGCTGCACATACATCGGCACGTACACATGGTCGTCCTGATAGATTGCCGTCACCTCATCCAGCATGGCCTGACGTTTTGCGGCGTCCAGTTCGGACTGAATCATCGGCAATAGCTCATCTACCCGCTCGTTCGAGTAGCCGCCGAAATTCCAACTGCCCAGTTTCTTTTCCTCGTTCGGCGTGGCGACAAGGAAGCGCACGGGATGTTCGGCATCAAAGGTTCCGGGGCTCCAGCCCAGCAGATACATGTCGTAATTGTCTTCACGCAGTTCCGGCCAATAGTTGCGGACAGGCATGGCGTCCAGTTCCGCCGTCACTCCGATCTGAGCCAACATGCTGACAATCGCCTGACAGACCGCTTCGTCATTCAGATATCGGTCATTCGGGCATTTCAGACCGAACGAGAACCCATCGGCATAACCGGCCTCGGCCAGCAACGCCTTGGCCCCTTCGACATCAAAGGCGGGGCGTTCGGCATTGGCCTCGGAATAACCACTCATGACTGGGCTGACCAATTGCGAGGCGGCCTCGGCATTGCCACGCATGGTCGTGGCGAGAATGGCATCGACATTCACCGCGTTCGCGATGGCCTGACGGACCCGCACGTCACGGAACGGGTTCGGATTGCCTGCGTCATCGGTGTATTTCAACGCTTCGGCTTCGTGGTCAAAGCCCAGCATGATCACGCGCGCCTCGATCCCCTGAATGACGTCGACATCGCCATTTTCCTTCAGGCGCGCAACGTCCTGAATGGGGACAGGGTTGATCATGTCCACATCGCCCGACAGCAGCGCCGCCACAGCGGTCGCCGGGTTTTGGATCGGGTTGAACTCGGCGCGGGTAATGTTGTGCTCGACCTCACCCCACCAGTCGCCATGCGGCTCTAACACAGTCTTTAACCCCGGTTCTCGCTCTGTCACCTTGAAGGCCCCGGTGCCATTTGCGTTGATCGTGGCGTAGTTGCCAGATTCCTTGTCGGGCACAGCGGCATCATTGGCTTCGGTCCATCCCTGATCCATGATCATCCAGTTGGCGATCGAGGACGGGAACAGCGGGTTGGGTGCTGTGGTCATGATGTCGACGGTGTAATCGTCTACCACAATCACCTCACTGACCGGGGCGAACCAACTGCGGGTATCGGCGGCCTCACCCGAGGCGCGCTGATAGCTGAACAGAACGTCCTGCGCATCAAAACTGCTGCCATCATGAAAGGTCACGCCCTCACGCAGCTTGAATCGCCAGCCGTCGCCCTCTCCGATGGGCTCCCAGCTTACGGCCAGTGCGGGTTCGACCGTCATGTCTTTGCCGCGACGCACCAGCCCTTCGTAGACATTGTTGAGAAAGCCCAGGACCGGGGCCGAGTTGACGGCGTGCGGATCCATGGTCTGCGGATCAGTGGTCGAGGCCCATTTGAACTCGGCCGCCTGAACACTGGTCGCAGCTAAAAGGGCCAGGCCAATGGCGCTGTTTCTGAGGATCATTGTGATGTCTCCCTGTTTTCTGCTGCCGAGTGTTCTTGGTTTTTTGTGCGCACGCAAGGAATTCTCAGGCCGACACAAAAAAACAGGGCGCGGAACTCGCGCCCTGCCTGATACTTGTTGGAACCGATTTAGTTCATGGTAAAGTATTTGACCTTGGGCTGGTCTTCGGCATCCACTTCGATGCCTACACCGTCGGCCATACCCCAGTTCAGGACCTGGTGGTGAATGGGGATGTAAAGTGCTTCATCCTGAACCACTCGCCAGATGTCGGCGATGTCGGCATTCCGTGCGTCAAGATCAGTGTTGGACGCCAGCGACTTGATCTTCGCGTCCAGCGCATCGTCCTGATAGCCGGTACCATTCCAAGTGCCGATATCGTCTTCGCGACCATGTACAAGGAAGTTGAAGATGTATTCCGAGTCATATGTCGGCACACCCCAACCCAGCATGTAGAAGTCTGTCTTGCTGTCGGTGATCAGCGGGAAGTGCTGCGCTTTGGGCTTGGCGTCCAGATTCACGGTCACGCCAATCTGACCCAGCATCCCAACGGCCGCCTGACAGATCGCCTCATCGTTGATGTAGCGGTCATTCGGGCAGTCCAGCCGCAGCGAGAAACCGTCAGGATAGCCCGCCTCGGCCATAAGTGCCTTGGCTTTTTCCAGATCGGTTGAGGATTCACCGTCCATTTCGGCGGTCCAGCCGTTGACGAATGGCGGTGCGATCATACCCGCAGGCTGCGACTGACCGCGCATCACGACCTGCTTGATCGCATCGCGGTTGATCGCCATCGACATCGCCTGACGCACCCGCACATCGGCCAGAGGATTCTTGCCATCGACGTTATCCGCTTCGATGTCGTCCGAACCCTGGTTCATACCAAAGAAGATGACGCGGTTCTGCGGGGCTTGCTTGACCATCAGGCCATCGGCGCCGTTTACGCGCTCAATATCCTGCACCGGCATGTCCTGCAGGAAGTTCACCTCGCCCGACAGCATCGCTGCCACACGGGTCGCAGCGTTCTGGATGGGGGTATAAACGATCTCGGTCACTTCCATCGGGAACTGGTCGATGCCCCAATAGTCGTCGTTGCGCACCATCACGGTTTTCACGTCAGGCTCGCGGCTTTGCAGTTTATATGGCCCCGTGCCGTTGGCGTTGGTGGTCGCATAAGTGATCTCGCCACCTTCGAAATCCTGCACGTTGACGGTGTTGTTCGCCTCGGCCCAGCCTTTGTCCAGAATGAACAGGTTGGTCAGGTTCGACGGCAGGATCGGGTTCGGGCCATCGGTGACAATCTCGACGGTATAGTCATCGACCGCGCGCACTTCGGTGATAGAGCCGATCAGCTCTTTCATGTCCGAGTTCGGCTGCTTGGCGCGCTCAAAGCTGAACACCACGTCTTCGGCGTTGAAGTCAGCGCCGTCATGGAATTTCACACCCTCGCGCAGCTTGAAGACCCAGACATTCGGGTCATCTGCCTTGGGCCCCCACTCGGTCGCAAGCGCGGGTTCAAACGCACCGGTCACATCGCGGATGATCAGCGGCTCGTACATCTGGTGGCGAATGGTGTGTGACGGACCTTCGTTTTGCGAGTGCGGGTCAAGCGTCAGCGCATCGCCAGCACGCGCCCAGCGCAAGGTTTCAGCCGATGCGCCTGCCGCCATCAATGCAGTCGCACTGGCAGCAATCATCAGGTTTCTTAGGATCATTTTAGTCTCCCCGGGTTTTCGTTAATGCCGCCTTTCAACGGCCGACCGTTTTTTCGGTCCTGGTGGCCATGATCATCCAGATCATTTTGACAGTTGCAACACCTGATTGTGACCAAACCGAATTGAAGTCGTTTGAACCTCCGTTTTCCCAAAGAACAAGTCCTCACCCCGACGTCTAGGGTGTTGCTACAGGTACGGTCGAGGAAAGATTTGATACCAACATAGGCTCTAATCAGGGTGAAACAGCTAAGAACACTAGCAGGCTCACCCAGTATGGCCCAAGCGCCGCACTATTGCGCAGTAGGGTTTTCCAGCGGTTGTTTTATTTCCGCAGGCGCACAACTATCGTCCCAATGAAGAAATTTATCAGGTTTTTTGTTTCAGGCTTATTGCTTGTTGCCGTGGTTCTGATCTGTTTCCGTCTGGCAGCGGACGTTCGCGAAACCATCGCAGCCGGTCACGACTTACCGGATGGTGGGCGGCTAATTGATACGTCCGACGGCGCTATTTTCGTGCTGGAACGCGGACAGCCCCAGAATATTCCTGTTGTTTTTGCGCATGGTACAGCCGCCTGGTCAGGCTTGTGGCAGCCAACTCTCGACGCGGTATCTGAGGCCGGGTTTCGCGCAATCGCCTTTGACATGCCGCCGTTCGGTTGGTCGGAATATCCGCACCCCCCCGAATATGGCCGTGTAAAACAGTCAGAGCGCGTCGTCGCCCTGTTTAAGGCGTTGGATCAGCCGCCTATTGTCGTTGCCCACTCGATCGGCGCAGGTCCGGTGTCCGAGGCCGTCATGCGCCGGCCCGACCTTGTTTCGGGAATGATCATCGTGAACGGGGCCATTGGTCTGGGCACTCATGAATCCGCAACGGAAACACCCGTGTTTCTGATGAATCAGACCCTAAATAGGCACATTGTCGCCGCAACCATATCCAACCCTATGCTGACCCGGACATTCCTCCGCGGGTTTATCCACAACAAGTCCGCGGCAACGCCCGAACGCGTGGCCCTGTTGCAAGCCCCAATGCAGCGTGAAGGCTATACCGCAGCCGTGGCGCAGTGGTTGCCACATCTTTTGGTTCCGCCTCAGGATGCACTCAGCACCCGGCCAGATAACTGGCGGGCGCTCGATCTGCCTGTTGGGATCATTTGGGGTGTCGAGGATACAGTAACACCGCTGGATAAAGCCGCAGACTTGCGTGCTTTGATTCCAGACGCCCAATATGATGCCCTCGCTGGGGTCGGGCACATTCCGCAAATCGAAAGCCCTTTGGAATTTCAGGATACATTGATCAAAATGCTGACAAATATTGCCAACTCGCAGGGACATGAGGCCGAGTCATGACGAATTTCACCAGACGGGCCGCCCTGTTTGCCGCAGGGGGCGTTGCAGGATGGGGGCTTTCTCGTTGGTTAGGCTCGGATCTGCCGGTCTATGACGGGACCGACCGAACCTTTGCCCCGACGTCCGATACCATCATGAATGACGCCAGCGGGCTGTCACCGACACCGATCAACAAGCATCTGGTTCTGACCGAAGACGCAGGGGACAGGCTGATCACAGCGCTTCGCAACGAACTAGCCGAAGCCACCGCCGAAGGTCGCCCTGTCAACGTGGGCGCAGCGCGTCATTCAATGGGCGGGCAGGCCATTCCACGCGACGGGACGGCAATAACCTTTGACAATGGCGCTTTGCAGATCGACAGCGCAGCCAAAACCTATCGCGCACATGCGGGTGCGCGCTGGTCACAGGTAATTGCCGCGCTGGACCCGGCGGGGTGGTCGCCCAAGGTAATGCAATCGAACCATGATTTCGGCGTTGCGGCCACTTATTCGGTGAACGCCCATGGTTGGCCCGTGCCGTTTGGACCGATGGGCTCGACGGTTCGGTCGCTGCGGATGCTTCTACCAACCGGAGAGCTGGTGACATGCTCACCCACCGAGAACACCGACCTGTTCAATCTTGGCATGGGTGGGTACGGCCTGATTGGGATCATCGTCGATATGGACGTGGAAATGGTCCCAAACACCCGCCTGTCTCCATCATTCGAAGTGATGGAGGCACAGGGCTTTGCGGCGGCCTTTCAATCCGCGATCGACGACCCTGCGGTCACGATGGCTTATGGGCGGCTCAACGTGGAACGCGACACGTTTTTCGAAAAAGCGCTGCTGATCACCTATCGCGAGACAGATGACCAGACCGAATTACCGCGAGCCGCAGGATCAGGGTGGATGTCGCACGCGGCCAGCCGCCTGTATCGGGCGCAACTGGGAAGCGAAGCATTCAAAAGCTTCCGCTGGTGGAACGAAACAACGCTTGGGCCGGCTCTGGGCGGCGGCGACGCAACCCGCAATTCCCTGATCAACGAACCGGTCGTCACACTGGACGACCGCAACCCGGACCGCACCGATATCCTGCACGAATACTTCGTGGGTTTCGATGCGTTCGACAATTTCCTGACCGCCTGCCGCGAGGTGATCCCCGCCTCGTATCAGGAGTTTCTAAACGTCACCCTGCGCTATGTCGCGCAGGATGATCAGGCGGTTTTGTCCTTCGCGTCCGAGCCCCGGATCGCCGCCGTAATGTCGTTCAGTCAGGAAATGACCCAACGCGCCGAGGCGGACATGGCTCGGATGACGCAGGCTTTGATAGACCGGATCGTCGAGATCGGGGGCGCATATTACCTGCCCTACCGTCCGCATGCGCGGCTGGATCAATTGACCTCGGCCTATGCGCGGGCAGCGGAATTTGCGCAGGCCAAACGCCAACTGGACCCCCGGCTTGTGCTTCGGAACAACCTTTGGGACAGCTATCTGGGGCAACTATGACCAATCTGCAAAAACTCTGCCTTGTATATTTCGTCGCGCTGATGATCGCGGCATCGCTGAATTATGTCCCCGGCCTGACGGATGAAAACGGACTGGCGTTCGGGATCTTTGCACTCGATATCTACGACGACGCGCTACACGTCGCCTCGGCGGTCTGGGCGCTGGTGGCCGGACTGTGGTCACACCGCGCCGCGCGCACCTTTTTGATCCTGTTCGGGCTGGCCTATCTGGGGGATGGCGTTTTCGGGTTTTTCACAGGCTATGGCTATCTGGATCTTGGCATCTTCACCAACGCGTCCGCAGGAATTGACCTGTCGATGGGACGTATTTTTGCAAACCTTCCACATCTGGCCTTGGGCGGTATCGCGGCTTGGGCGGGTCTGCGTGATATCAGGAGAACGGCATGAGATTTCTACTGCGCTGGATGCGCCGACTGGTTCTGCTGATTGTGGTCGTCGCGATCTGCCTTGTTGCCCCGATCGTCTATGTCGAGACAAGCTGCAAGGGAACGGCGCAGTTTAAACCCTATGACGCCCTGCTGCCTCCCGAACACCACCGGCCTGAGACCCGGACGCTGATGACCTATCCGGAATGGCACATCGTGCACGCCTATGAGGATTACGCCGAGGTTCTGCGGCAGGGCGATCCGCATGACTATGGTTTCTGGCAGGGAATCACCGGGTTCTGGAGCTCGCTCTGCGCCCTGTCGCAAAGCGCATCGGCCCATGGCGAGGTCGATGCTGCGACCAAGCAGATGGTCTATGTCATCAGCACCAGCTTCACGGCCGAGCTTGCTCTTAAGGCCGCCTATGAAGAGACACTGGGCCGCTTGTTCACAGCTCTGCGTGGGCCGCAACGTGCACCGCTGGATGACCTGTCGGCGCAGCAGGCGGCAGAATACGCCCGGTTTCTGCAACAGGTGCCTTGGTACAAATGGCCCTTCGCAGAGAATGCGCATGACCTGTTGAGCCAATCCAGTGGGTCATTGCGTGACAGCGAACGCGCAATCGCCTTGGGGTTCGAAAACACGGTCAAAGACGGTTACGCCGGCCTTATCGAACAGGCAGTCGCTCAGGTGGGCACGGATGAACTGACCCTGCGCATGATTATCACCGCGCCCGAAACGCTTCCGGCTTACCCGGATGTGCAGGTCATCGGCTCTAGACCCGAAGGGACCGAGATTGAAACGCCCCGGTATCGCGTATTGACAAACCTTCTGGTCGAAATGGCGCGTGATGGCGTTGATCTGGTCGAAATCGCAGGGAATGATGACATCATGTTTACGGCCCTGTCCGATCAGCCAACCGAAGAGGGAGCGGTTTTCAGCGCGCCGCGCCAGGGATTTGACGATTACCGTCACCTGATCGTGGTCAAGGTTCCGCAGCTTGCCGAACGACTGCGCCAGTTGGACGGCTCTGGCCTGACGCTGGAACACATCCATGACTATTAGGTCCGTTCTGATCGCCCTGCCCCTGTTGGTGCTGGGCTGGCTATCGACATTGGTGGTCGTGGCGTTGCTAACGGACGAAGCGCCAGCCTATGTGGTCGTGCTGCCGCAAGACCGGATGCTGGATAGGTTGCCGGGTGACACGGCAGTTCTGGCCGCGTCGCGGTTTAGCGTGACGGTGGCGTCAGACGCGCCGGGCTTTGCCAAGGCGCTCTATTCCAGCGGTGCGCGGTTGGTTCTGCCTGCGGGCCTGCCGGGGTGCCTGCCCTTGCCAAAGGTATGAGGCTTACCCTTCGAACGGCACGCGCGCCTCGTCCAAAGTTCGCTGGGCAGATGGCAGGTTCAGCGCATGTGTCACCGGGGCCGAGCGCGAGATCACCCGCCCCTTGCGCACCACGGCCAGACGATGGGCGCGCAGGCGGATCGCCTCGATCGGGTCGGCGGCCTGCAACAGCACGAAATTCGCGTCACACCCCTTGGCGACGCCATAGCCCTCAAACCCCATGATCCGGGCAGAATTCTGCGTCACCGCGTCAAAGCACCATGTCATATCGGCACGGCTGGACAATTGACCCACATGCAACCCCATGAAGGCCACATCCAGCATGTCGGCCTTGCCCAAAGAATACCAAGGGTCCATCACGCAATCGGACCCAAAGCCCACCGTGATCCCCGCATCGCGCAGCTCGCGCACACGGGTTTGACCCCGGCGCTTTGGATAGGTGTCGTGGCGGCCTTGCAGCATGATGTTGATCAATGGGTTCGGGATCGCATGAACCCCTGCCTCGACCATCAGCGGAATCAGTTTCGAGACATAGTAATTGTCCATCGAATGCATCGAGGTCAGATGTGATCCCGCAACTCGCCCATTCAGACCCAAACGCTGGGTTTCAAAGGCCAGCGTTTCGATATGACGGCTGTGGGGATCGTCGCTTTCGTCGCAATGCATATCGACCATCAAGCCGCGCTCGGCCGCGATTTCGCACAGCAGACGCACGGATTCCGCCCCGTCCGCCATGGTCCGTTCGAAATGCGGGATGCCGCCCACCACGTCCACGCCCATATCCAGCGCACGGATAGTGTTTTGCATCGCGGTTGGGTCGCGCAGCACACCGTCCTGCGGGAAGGCCACCAGTTGCAGGTCAAGGTAATCCTTCACCTGTTCACGCACCTGCAACAGCGCCTGCACGCCTTTCAGTTCATCATCGCAGGTATCCACATGGCTGCGGATCGCACCGATCCCCTTGGCCACCGCCAACTCGCAATAGCGCAACGCGCGGGCGACGATGTCATCAACGGATTGCAACGGCTTCAACTCGCCCCACAGCGCGATGCCCTCAAGCAAAGTGCCTGAGACATTCATGCGCGGATTGCCCAGTGATAGGGTCGCATCCATGTGGAAATGCGGGTCGACGAAGGGGGGTGAAACTAACTGACCTTCGGCATCTATGACCTCGGCGGCGTCTGCGGTGATCCCGGCCTCGACCGCTGTGATCCTGCCGTCGGCGCAGGCGATGTCCACTCCGGTCTGACCGTCCGTCAGGGTGGCGTTTTTGATAAGCAGATCGACCATATCAGCGTTGACCTTTGAACCAAGGGGTAAGCAATGCACGCGGATAATCGGCCGAGCGCGCTGCGATCACAAGGGCGATGATCGACAGAACATAGGGCACCATCAAGAAGACCTGACCGGGGACCAGCGCGCCGACCTCGGTCTGTAATCGTACCTGAAGCGCATCGAACGCGCCAAACAGCAGCGCGCCCAGCAACGCCTTGCCCGGACGCCAACTGGCGAAAATGACCAACGCGATACAGACCCAGCCGCGCCCATTGACCATACCGAAGAAAAAAGCGTCAAAGGCGCTCATGGTCAGGAAAGCGCCCCCCAGCGCCATAAGCGCCGACCCGACCACGATAGCCCCGATCCGCAGGCCGTAAACCGACAGACCCTGCGCATCAACGCTGTCAGGGTTGTCCCCAACAGCCTTGATCGCCACGCCCAGCGCTGTGCGGTTCAGCACGTACCAGACCACCGCCACCAGCAGCAGCGCCAGCCAAGTCAGCGCCGTTTGCTGAAACAAAACAGATCCTAAAAAGGGTAAATCTGACAGAACCGGCAGGTCAAGCGGCTGAAATGGCTCGATCCGAGGCGGTGACGACACATTCGGCAGCGCCGTGCGATAGGTGTAATAACTGACCGAGGTTGCAAACAACGTGATCCCCAACCCCGAAACGTGTTGTGACAATCCCAAAGGCACTGTGAGGATCGCATGAAGCAAGCCAAAGAACGCCCCTGCCAGTGCCGCGACCAGCACGCCACCCCACAGACCCGCGCCCAGCCAGACGGCCATCCAGCCGCACATGGCGCCGACGACAAAGATGCCCTCGATCCCAAGATTCAGCACGCCTGCACGTTCGCAGATCAGCGCGCCCAGCACGCCAAAGATCAACGGTGTCGCGATGCGCAGAGAGGCCGCCCAGAAGCTTTCAGAGAGCAGAATATTAAGAATATCCATCATGATGCAGCCCTCGCGGTGCTGGCTCGGACAATGCGATATCGGGCGACAAACCCGCCGACCAGAACGCAAAGCAGCGAAACCGAGACCACCAGATCCGCCAGGAAAGACGACACGCCCATCGCGCGGCTCATGCTGTCAGCCCCCACAAAGACCGAGGCGATGAACAGCGCGGCGATCACCACGCCCACCGGCGACAACCCCGCCAGCATCGCCACGACAATGCCGGTATAGCCAAAGCCGGGCGACAAGTCGGCGGTCAGGTATCCCTTCAGGCCCGCGACCTCGCTCACGCCCGCAAGCCCGGCCAGACCACCCGACAGGATGGCCACGCCGAACAGCGAGCGGTTGACGTTGATCCCCGCATGGCGCGCGGCGGCGGGGTTCTCACCCACAGCGCGTAGCTTGAAGCCCCAGACGGAACGCGCCAGCATGAATTGGGCCAATCCCGCCAGTATTAGAGCCAAAACAAGCCCCGAATGCACCCGCATCCGTTCCATCAGTGGCGGCAGCATTCCTTGATCCAGAACCGGTGCTGATTGTGGCCAGCCCAGCCCCACCGGGTCCTGCAGCGGCCCTTCCAACATCATCTGCACAAAGATCAGGATGATGAAGTTCAACAGTAGCGTCGTCACCACCTCATCCGCGCCAAAGCGGGTTTTCAGATAGGTTGGGGCGACCATCCCCGCCGCCCCTGCCGCAGCGCCCATCAGGACAATCAGCGGCAACAGCAAGATGCCTGAGATATCCAGCACCCCCGACCCGATGGCCACCGCAGCCATCGCGCCCAGATACAACTGACCCTCGGCCCCGATGTTCCACAGCTTTGCGCGAAAGGCAAAAGCGGCGGCCAGCCCGGTGAATATTAGTGGCGTGGCGCGTGTCAACACCTCGGAGAACGCAAAGACCGAACCGAAGACGCCGCGAAACATCTCGGCATAGGCGACGATCGGGTTTGCACCGGCCGCCAACAGCGGGATCGCGGCAAAGCCCAGTGCGATCACGGCCGATAGGATGGGAACGCCCAACGTGAAAGCCCGCGACTGGGTCTGACGTGGTTCAATGCGGATCATGCCGGTTCTCCTGCCATCATCAACCCGATCTGTTCACGGTCGCGCCCCGGTGCCTCGTGCAATTCTCCGTCGCGGATCACCACGATGCGGTCGGCGAGGCTTAGCAATTCGTCGAGGTCCTCGGAAATCAGTACCACACCCGCCCCACGCGCCCTTGCATTCAGCAGGCGCTTGCTCACCTCGGCCGCGGCACCCATGTCCAGACCGCGTGTCGGCTGGTTCGCAAGGATGAGGCGGGGCGAAAGATCGAAGACACGTGCCAGAATAAGTTTCTGGATATTGCCCCCGGACAACAGACGCGCAGGCGCATCCACGCCCGGCCCGCGCACGTCATAGGCTTTCGACAAACGCTCGGCATTGTCCTGGATGTCTTCGCGGCGCAACAACCCGTATGATTGAACCTCGGGATCGTTCAACCGTTCGATAACCATGTTTTCCGCCACGGTCATGGCACCGACGATGCCTTCATGGTGGCGATCTTCAGGGATGCGGCCAACCCCCGCACGCACCATCTTGGCCGGGGTGGGTGAGGTAACCTCGACTCCATCAACCTTGATTAGACCCTGTTCTGGGCGCACAAGACCTGCGATGACATTGGCCAGCCCGCTCTGACCGTTACCAGAAACCCCGGCGATCCCCAGAATTTCATGCGCGTGTACCGTCAGGTCGATCGCCGTCAGCGTGTCGCGTTTGGACCGCCCCGCGACCGATACGCCCGACATGGTCAGGACCGGATCACCGGGCGTCAGGTAAGAGCCGGCAAGCTCGGGTGTCTCAGCGCCAACCATCATCTGCGCGATCGACTTTTCGTCCGCGTCGGATGTGGCCATCTCTCCGACTTTCCGACCATGCCTAAGAACGGCAATGCGATCCGAAAAGGCCAGAACTTCGCGCAGCTTGTGACTGATGAAGATCACCGACAGACCTTCATCGGTCATCAGACGGATGTTTTCGAACAATGTATCCGCTTCTTGCGGGGTCAGAACAGCGGTTGGTTCGTCTAGCACTAGTATGCGGGCATTGCGGTACAGCGCCTTGAGGATTTCCACTCTTTGCCTTTCGCCTACCGACAGTCGGCCAACCGGCGTATCAAGAGGCGCGGACAGACCGCTTTGCGCCATGATGCCTTCGATCCTGCGCCGCGCTGCACGTCGGTTGCGGCGCAGGGAAATCAGGGGTTCCGATCCCAAGGTTATATTGTCGAGGGCCGAAATGTTCTCGGCCAATGTGAAATGCTGGTGCACCATCCCTACGCCCGAGGCCAGCGCCACCTGCGGGTGGCCCAGCGGCAGAGGGCGCAACACCCCGCCTTCATCCGCAACCTCGATTGAGCCGGCATCGGGCAGGTAATGCCCGAACAGCATATTCATCAGCGTGGTCTTGCCCGCGCCGTTTTCGCCCAGCAACGCCAGAACCTCGCCTTTGTTCAGGGTCAGGCTGACATTGTCATTGGCGATGACCGGGCCGAAATGCTTGCTCAACCCGTTGAGTTTCAGAACTGTGGAATCTGTCATTGGAAAAACGGGCCAGTTTGTGGACCGGCCCGAACAAGATCAGTTGTCGGAAACGGGTCGGTCGTCGTTCACGTTGACGCGGAACAGCCCGTCCATAATCTCGGCCTGTCGCGCGTTGACCGCTTCGACCACATCGGAGGGCACCAGTTCTTCATCCAGAACCATGGAACCGCCGCCATATCCCATAAAGCTGTACTGGCCGTAATCCGCGGCCTCGAACGACCCGCTGGCGACGTTGGCAATGGCCTTGTCGATGGTGGGCTCCATGTGCCACAGAGCCGACGCCATGATCGTACCGGGATAATCACCCGACGTGTCGATCACGTTGCCAACGGCTTTGACGCCACGCTCCACCGCAGCATCCGACACACCAAAGCGTTCGGCATACATGATGTCCGCGCCTGCATCCATCATCGCAATCGCACTTTCCTTGGCCTTGGGCGGGTCATACCAGCTGTCGATGAAGGTCACGAGGAATTTGACATCCGGGTTCACCTCGCGCGCGCCATCCATGAAGGCGTTCATCAGGCGGTTCACCTCGGGGATGGCATATCCGCCGACCATACCAATAACGTTCGATTCCGTGGCCGCACCAGCAACCATACCGGTCAGGTAGGACGGCTCGTGAATCCAGTTGTCAAAGACCGAGAAGTTCGGACCGACAGGCCCAAAGGACGATCCCATCAGGAAGGCCGTGTCCGGGTAATCCTTGGCCACCTTGCGCGCGGCGCGCTCCAGCCCGAACACCTCGCCCACGATCAGTTGCGAGCCCTGTTCGGCATATTCACGCATCACGCGCTCATAGTCGGTGTTGGCCACATTCTCGGAAAAGACGTATTCGATGTCGCCCCTCTCAGCCGCCGCGTTAAGCGCCTTGTGGATACGGCTGATCCATTGCTGTTCCACGGGCAGCGTATAGATCGCTGCAACCTTGACCGTTTCGGCCGCAGCCACACCGACAGAGTATATCGTTGACGCCGCCGCAACAGCGGCAAGAAACAGTCTTCTTGTCATGTTATTTTTTGCCATCACACTCTCCTGTTTTCAGGGATGGCAGCATTTTTTTACTGTTCAGTCAAATTTTTTCCGGTCAACAGCGGTGTATGAAACAGCAGGATGAGCAATTTTTAGGCACTGAAATCGGGACGTTTGTTCTGCGCAAAACCAGCGTGTCCCGGACCTGATCGTGGCCGTTCGGGTGGCCCGATCCAATACATTGGTCAGTTCTCAAAACGAGGCATCGCGGCCTTGGGAATGCGCGCGCCATAGTGCCGAATAACTTCACCCGACAGCTTTTGACCCCACGCGATTGCCGCCGCCTGAGGCTTTCCGCTCAAGCGTGCCGAAAGATAACCCGCATTGAATGCATCGCCAGCCCCGGAAGTGTCACGAATTCCTTCGACCTTGGGGGTCTCAGACGTCGTTATCTGACTGTCCGCCAACGCTAACATAGGGGCTGGACCGTTCTTGACGACAACTTCCGAAATGCCCGCTGCCCCAAGCCGTTCAACGGTATGCGCCGGGGACGCATCGCCCCATAGACCTTGTTCATCATCAAAGCTGGGGAATGCGATGTCGGTGATCTGGTTGAATCTGGCGATCGTCTCACGCGTTTCATCGGCAGACGACCAAAGCCGGGGGCGTATATTCGGATCGAAAGAAACCAAGGCGTTGGCCGAGCGCGCTTCGGCCAGCACATCCCACAAAACCGCGCGGGCTTGGGCCGACAGAATGGCCAGCGTAATCCCGGACAGGTGGATCAGACCCGCACCTTCGACCACCTGCTGCAACCAATCGCGATCCTCCGCAAGCAGACGCGCCGCCGAAGCCTCGCGCCAGTATTGAAAACTGCGTTCGACGCCATCCAGTTCGATCATGTACAAGCCCATGGTGCGACCGGTGACCCGGCCTATCCCATCCGTTACCAGACTGTCCTCGTCCAACTGCTTAAGAAACGCGGACGAGACCTTGTCGGTCCCGACCTTCGTGACAAAACCAATCGACGCCTTTTCGCCAAGGATCTGCGCCATATGCCAGGCGGTGTTGAACGTATCCCCGGCAAAGCCGCGCTTGTACGAACCGTCGCCCAAATCGGCCATTTCGATCATGGCTTCACCAATCGCGACGGCCTTGTTTGACGTGAAACTCAGCAAGGCACCGTATCCCCATCGTTTTGATCGTAGATGGCCCCGGTTAACCACGCGGGCCAGTCACGTTCGAAAAAAGTACGGGCATCTTGATCAAACCTGCGGATTTTTCGGTGCGACACAACCATATCCTCGCCGTCCATATGAACGAGAAGTTGTTCGCGCATGTCTGCTTCTCGTTCGGATCGAAACCTAACCTCCGGTATCGGTCCATGCGCCGCTTGGGGCAGAGCATCCCCGTTGGGATCGCAAATTGCGCGGGCCCCGCGGCTGCCGCCGCCCTTGGCGATATAATGATCCAACGCCGCCAATACAGCTTCGGAGGCCAGCGACATCTGCTGCCATTGCAATACGCGCCCGACCTCGCCGCTGCGCTTAAACGAGATCCCGTTGCGCCGGATTTGCGCGTTCAGGTCGCTGGCCGCCTTATGCGCGGCCGATACGTCCTTGGGCGTGCACAGGATGCCGGCGTGATCGCTCATGCGGGCCTGGACTTCGGAACGAATATCGGCAGCGTCGCGGGAGCTGTTGGTATTCAGAGTTGCCTCAATCCGGGTCAACGCGTGTTCTGCCAAGGAGGTGATTTCCAGTTTCGACGCCTCATGCGCCATCCGGCTTGCCGCGATATGTTCCGCGACGCGGGTGCCAAAAACCTGTCCGGCGTTCAAAGCCGATCCACCGGGTCGCGTGACGCCATGGGTGCCCGCGGCTTCTCCAACTGCATAGATCCCGGCGACGTTGGTGCGGCCCCAGATATCCACGGCAATACCGCCATTCATATGCTGGTTATTCACCGCGAATTCCAACGGGTCGATAGTGATGTCCACCTTGTAGCGCTTATACAGCTCAATCGAGAGCGGGTTCATATGGCGCAGCCGGTCGATTGGCAGATCGTGAACGGCCCCGGCATGTCGCAGATAGCTGCGCACATCGTCATCCAAATGGTCCAGACTGAACGGCTGATCACCCGGCACAGGCAGAAGGTTGCGGTTGAAATCCATGAACACCCGCCGACCTTTTTGGTTTTCCAGCACGATTGCCAGATCGACAAGGCTGGACTGAAAGTCCAGCATCCGTGTGGCATGGAACGGCCATTGATAGCCCTTGCGAAAGATGTTCGAGGCCATCTCTTGCGTGCTGCGATAATAGTCAGCCAGAAAGTGATGCTCGGCCCCGCTGTCATCCACCGAATAAATATGCGGGATCACTTGCACATAAGTGCCCGACAGGTTCCACGGAAACCCCTCGCGCCGCGTGCCGATGCCAAACTGACTTTCGGTGATATTGACCAGTTCCAGACCGGCCTCAAGCGCAAGCCCCAACGTGCCGAAACAGCCATTGGGGAACACGCTGTCGCGGTACAGCTCTCCGGGCCCTCCGGCCGCGAAGACCAGTGCATTGCAGGTGAACAGCGTCAGCCCATAGGGGTTTGCATCCGAACTGGCCTTGGGGCGGATTGCCAACAGGCCAACCACGCGGTCATCTTCGGTCAGAACGTTTACAGCCGTCGTATGGTTAAAGAAGGGGATGTCCAGCCGGATCGCCTCTTGCGCCAGCACCTGCACCATCAATCGCGAGGTGCGGGGACCGCAGCTTGTGGCACGCCCGACCTCGTCATGATCCGTCTGGTAGCGCAAGGTGCCACCCAGCGCATCCTGCGGCAGGGGCAGCCCCAGATATTGCAGGGATGCCATCGCGCGGATCGAGCCGACCGCCTCGATATATGCCGTGTCCTCGTCCATTGCGCCGCCTGCCCCAATTGCCGCTGCCATGTCCTGAAAGTCATCGCCATGATCTTTCGTATTTGCCGTGTGCAGAGTCTGTTTGTCCGAACCGGAACAGGCCGAGGTCCCGCCCCACGCGCTCTGGCTGACGATGGTCACGTCCACGTCGCGCCTTTTCATCTCGACGGCTGCGCGCAACCCGGCGGCTCCGCTGCCGATCACAAGACCTCCGCAGGCATGGACGGGAATGTCATACCCGCCGATCCGGACGGTTCTCGACAATTCCGGTTCCGGCCGCAGGCGCGGCATGGCCACATCGGTCAGTGCATCGAGAATATCCTGAGGGACAGTGGTGCTCATGAAGATCGGTCCTTATGGCGTATCAGTCGATATCGACCCAGCGCTTCAGGCGCGATGAAGACATGCAGGCGTCGACGATCTGGCAAATGCGATGGCCCGCATCGAAAGTGGGCCACATCGGTTCGCCTGTGGTGATGGATTTAATGACTTCGGCGGCTTCGATGATTTTGCTTTCGTTATAGCCCAGCCCAAAATTGGGCAGCGGCAGAAACGCGCCATAGGTGTCGTGCTCGGGACCAACATCAATCTCACGATAGCCGCGCCGACCGGTCGGATCATCATTAGTGTAGAATCTCAGACGGCTCAGTTCGTCATAATTGTAGGCCAGACTGCCCTTGGTGCCGTAAACCTCATAGCTTTGCATGAATTTTCGGCCCGTTGCGGTGCGGCTAAAATCGACCATCCCGCGGGCTCCGTTGGCGAAATGGCACAGGAGATTCGCGCCGTCCGGGTTGGTGATGGGCTTCCATTCTTCATTCCCGGTCAGTTCGGGAACTTCACCAAGGCCGAGACCTTCCACCACCGGGCGTTTGTCGGTCACGACATAAGTGTCCGCGATCAAGGATGTTACCGGCCCGACCAGAAAATCCATGAAGCTGAAGACATGTGAGCCCGTGTCCCCAACAATGCCGGTGGGGGCAAGATCCCCGTCGGCGCGCCACATATAGGGCGTCTGCGGATTCCCGTACATGTCGACATGCTGACAGCCCTTGAACAGGGTAATCTCACCAATCTCACCCGCCTCGATAATCTCTTTCGCGCGGTCATGCACCGGGTTGCGGGGAAAGGCGTGGCCAACGCGGGTGATCACGCCCTTTTCCCGCGCGATCTGGGCCAGCTCCAGCGCTTCGGCCGCGGTGTCGGCAAGGGGCTTTTCACAAAACACGTGCTTGCCCGCCAAAAGCGCAGCCTTGGCCACCTCGTAATGTAGATTGTCAGGCAGGCAGATGTCGATCAGGTCGATCTCAGGGTCGGCCACGGCCTCTTGCCAAGTCTTCAGAATCTTGGCGTCAGGGGCGCGAAACGCAAGCTCTTGCACGGCGTTGGGATTCGAGGAAACCAGCGCCGTGACCCGCGCAGTACCAAAGCTGTTGCCAAAAAAATGCGGAAAGGTCTGGAACGCCATCGTGTGAACGCGGCCCATCCAGCCCGATGCGCCCAGAACAGCAACTCTTACCTCAGACATGATCTTCTCCTTTTTCTTCAGCAAGTCTCGCCTGACTAAAGATCGCTTGAGGCGCGCGCGATCAGGCGCACCGGGCTGCGATTCAGGCTGCTGGGTTTCGTTCCGGTCTTGACCCAATTCAGGATCTGTTCCGCCGTAGACTTGGCAAAGTCGGGAATGTCACAGCAAACCGAAGACAAGGGCGGGTGGCTGTCCTTGCTGTCTTCGATATCGTCAAACCCCACCACACGCAGGTCGGTGCCAATCTCGACCCCCAACTGATGCGACGCTGACATAACACCCAAAGCCACCAGATCGTTGAAACAGATCGCGGCATCCACATCCGGATGGTCGCGCCGCAACTGTCCCACAATGGACTTCCCGAAAGAGCGTGTGGCCTCGCCGGTCAAAACCAGTGGCGGCAAACCCTTTTCGTTCAGAATTTCCAGATAGCCGCTCATGCGCTCCTGCGTGACAGGGCGCCCTTCCAAACCACCCAGAAAGGCGACGCGTTTGCACCCTTTCTCCAACAGATGTTCGGTCGCCATACGACTGCCAAGATGATAATCCGGCGCAAAAAACGGCAGGCTTTGCGCCTGCGCATCAAGGGTTCTGAACACTTGCAATGTCGGTGTACCGGACGCGGCCAACAGGGCCAGCGTGTCCTCGACATCGCCATACGCCGGAGAGATCACGAACCCTGAAACCCCATGCTCGGTCAGGGTCGAGATCATGCTTTTTTGCAGTTCTGGATCTTCATCCGTGTTGGCCATGACCGTGGCAAAGCCGTTTCGCGCCAATTCCATCTGAAACAGGGCCGCAAACTCGGTGAAAAAGGGGTTGCGCAGATCATTGATCACCAATCCGATCAAACCGGATGAGGATGACCGAAGCATTGCGGCAGAACGGTTGTACACATAGCCGATCTCAGCCATCGCCTTGCGGACCGCGTCGCGCGTTTCAGCCTTGACCGAGTCGCTTCCCTGCAAAACAAGGCTGACAGTCGATTTTGAAACGCCTGCGTGCTTTGCCACGTCTAAGATCGTTGGTCTCTGGCCCATATTCTATGTCGCCCTGTTCTGTTTACCCCGAATATTTGCCTACACGTTCAAATCCAGCACCAGAATGCCGTCAATCCCTCCGACCGCGTTTTCAACAAGCTGACGGCCCAATGCCTTATGCTCGGAATTGTCGGTGTAATTTTGCAGCGCATCCCAGTTGTCAAAGTCGATGACAAAGCCGTGCATATAGCCGCGCTCAATCTGCTCGGGGCTTTCCGAGCGACCACCTGTGAAACTCCGCGCACCGGGCAATTTTTCGGTCACGGCGGCCAGCCCGGCATAAATGCTCTGGATAGTGTCTTCCGGTACGTCGGGTTTGAATTTGGTCAGTACGATATGTCGGATCATGTCGCGTATCCGTTGTCCTGTTTGATCATGTCTGCCGCTTTTTCGCCGATCATGATCGACGGCGCGTTTGTGTTGGACGAGTTCACCGTCGGCATCACCGAGGCATCGGCGACCCGTAACCGCTCGATCCCGTTGAACCGCAGGCGCGGGTCCAGAACCGCCTGATCGTCGTTCCCCATACGGCAGGTTCCGGCGCAGTGATGCGAGGTTTTGGAGTGGACGCTGATGAAGTTGAAATAATCTTCGTCGGTGCGCACATCCGGCCCCGGCAAACGCTCGGCCAGAACATAGGGTTTCAGCGCGTCCTGAGCCAAAATCTGCTGCACCAGTTTCAAGCCACGAATGGACATCTCACGGTCATAGGGGTCCGACAGGTAATTGGGGTCGATCAAGGGCATATCTGCCGGGTTGTCGCTGCGCAGCCGGACCGAACCTCGGGACCGTGGCCGCAGGTGGCACGCGTTCAGCGTCACCCCTCCATTGGGCATCGCCTCGACCCCGGCCTCGATCCCCGTGCCGAGACCCAGATGCATCTGAATATCGGGCGAACGGGCATTTTCGTCTGCGTACCAGAACCCCCCAGTCTCAAACAAGCTCGAGGCGACAGGCCCTTTACGTGTAAGCAGATATTGCAGACCCGCAAGCGCCGACAGGTGCAGCTTGGCATAGCGGTCATAGGTGTGCGGGCCCGTGACTTCGCAAATCGCATACAGGTCCAGATGATCCTGAAGGTTCGCGCCTACATTGGGCTGGTCGAACACGACGTCGATCCCCAGCGCCCTTAACCCGTCTGCCGGGCCAATCCCCGACAGTTGCAGCAGGCGCGGCGAACCGATCGCGCCGGAGGACAGGATCACCTCTTGGTCCGCGGTAATCTTGCTGCCATCGGCCATCTCGACCCCTGTGGCCCGACCACCTTCGACGGTGATCCGGCGCACCTGCGCATTGGTCTGGATCGTCAGGTTGGACCGCGACCGCGCGGGCGCAAGAAACGCCATGGCCGAGGATGATCGGCGCGCGTTGCGCTGGGTGAGCTGATAATAGCCTGCCCCGTCCTGCTTTTCCCCGTTTACATCGGTGGTTTTCGGAATGCCCACCTGCCCCGCGGCCTCGATAAACGCGTCACAGATCGGCAGCGGCGCGGCGGGCATGGAAACGCCCAACGGACCGCCCTGACCGTGGAATTCCCCGCTATAGGTATCGTTGTCTTCGGACTTCTTGAAATAGGGCAGAACGTCGTCATAACCCCATCCTTCGCAACCCATTTGACGCCATTCATCATAATCCTGCGCCGCGCCCCGCGTATAGATCTGCGCATTGATGGCCGAGCCGCCGCCGATCACCTTGGCCTGCGTGTAGGTGAAAACCTTGTCCTGCATCGAGCGTTGCGGAACTGTGCTCCATCCCCACGACCCGATGCCTTTGGTCATCTTGGCAAACCCTGCGGGAAGGTGGAACAGGGGGTTGCGGTCGCCACCACCGGCCTCGAGCAGCAAAACGCGCGCGTCGGGGTTTTCCGACAGGCGGGCGGCGATGGCTGATCCGGCGGAACCGCCTCCGATAACAATAAAGTCGTAACCAGCGGTCATGCGGCCCATTCTCTTTCCTGGATGTGGCGTCCGGCGCGAAAGGCCAGCGCCGCGATGGTCAATGCGGGGTTTACAGCGGCCGAGGTCGGCAGGACCGAGGCGTCGACAATGAACAGGTTCGGGTGGTCGTGGCTGCGGCAGAACGTGTCCACCACACTTGCGGTCGGGTCCGCGCCCATCCGTGCGGTGCCGCATTGATGCGACGGGGTGCGGCGGTCAAAGGACCTGGACAAAACAACGGGAAAACCTGCCTTGCGAAGCTTGCGCTTCAGCACGCGCACCAGCTCCAAATGCGCGTCCCAGTTCGAACGCTGCCAGTCCAGCCTAATCTGCCCGTCCTTCAGCGTCACGCGGCTGTCGGGGTTAGGCAGATCCTCGGACATGGCGTAGAAATCGAAACTGCGGTCTGCAATCAACGAAGCAACCCAACTAGGCATTGGCGTCGTTGCCGCGAGGATCGGACCGGTGATCTTGCCCAACATCTGGATATTACCCAGCGGAGCCCCACCCTGACCGTCTGTCAGGTAGAAATCGTTCACCATCAGGGTTTTCTGATAGACCGACCTGTTGCGGCGTAGTGGGTGCAGCGCCAGCACAGCCGAGCAGTTGTGGTTCATGAAGTTCCGTCCCACCTGATCCGACCGATTGGCCAGACCCGAAGGGCGCGCCGCATCCGCAGAAGTCAGAAGCAAAGCCGCAGATTGAACCGCGCCCGCTGCCAGCACCACAATCGGCGCGGTCAGTGTCTCCTGACGGCCGTCCACTTCAACTTCAACACCGCTCACCCGACCATTCGCGTCTGCAACAAGCCGCTGCGCACGCGCGTTGGTCTTGAGTGTCACGTTTTCATGTTTCAGTGCCTCGGCCAGTCCACAGGTTTCGGCATCCATCTTGCCGCCGCAGGTGTTGGGAAAAGCGTCCCACGTGGTAACGCCAGCGGCCAGCCACCTGTCCAGATCCAGCCCAAGCGGGATGGTTGACGGCGACATGCCAACGGACCGGAGCCGTGCAAACAGATCCTGCATGTCCGGCTCATGCGTCACCGGACCAAACGGGTAAGCACCGGAATGCGGTGGCTCGGTCGGGTCTTGGCTGGGATCGCCGCGTACGCAATACAGGTCTTCGGCGGCCTGATAATCGGGTTCCAGATCATCATAAGTAATCGGCCAGCCCGGTGTTGTGCCGTCACGGTGCAGCATTGGGGCAAAATCTTCGGCCCGATACCGGATCAGAGCCGCGCCGTAGAATTTCGAATTGCCGCCGACAAAGTAATAGTTTCCGGGATTGAACGGCTGATCATGTCCGTCCAACCACGTTTCATCAGGACGAAACACGCCATCGCCAAAGATCGCTTTAGCATCCCGGTCCTGCGCAGACGGTTCCAACCTGACGCCGCGCTCAAGGATCAGGATGCGACGACCGGACGGGGCCAACGCTGCCGCAAGGGTCGCGCCGCCCATGCCGGACCCGATTATGAGGATGTCGGGTTGCATTACCCCTGAATGCGGTTCTCGGTTTCAGGATCGAAGGCCACAGCCTTTTCCATGTTCACGGCAAAGGTGAAATCCTGCCCCGGCGAGACCTCGGCATCCGAGCGCATCCGCGCAATCACATCGCGCCCGCCCAATTGCATTGAGACAAACGTGTCTGACCCGGCGGGCTCGGTCACCACGATCCGGTTGGTCATCGTCGCAATGTTTGAGGATTTTCGATCCGCGCCATCCATATCCGTGATGGTCTCGGGCCGAATGCCCAACAGGATGTCACGCCCGTCCCAATGGGACAGGTTGTCCTGACTGAAGGGCAGTTGTGCCATCGACCCGTCAAACAAGGCGACTTCGGCGTGGGGCCGCCCGTTCAACATCACCACCTTTGCAGGCAGCACGTTCATCGCGGGCGAGCCCATGAAGGTCGCCACAAAGATATTGGCGGGGGTGTCATAGATCTCTTGCGGGGTGCCCAGTTGCTGCACGTAGCCGCCATTCATCACGGCGATACGGCTGGACAGGGTCATCGCCTCGATCTGGTCGTGGGTCACGTAGACGATGGTGGTGCCAAGGTTCTGGTGCAGCTTCTTGATCTCGGTCCGCATGTCCACGCGCAGCTTGGCGTCAAGGTTGGACAAGGGTTCGTCGAACAGGAACACATCCGGCTCACGCACCAGGGCCCGCCCCATGGCCACCCGCTGCCGCTGACCGCCCGAAAGCTGCCCCGGCTTGCGGTCCAGCAACTGTTCGATCTGCAACAGCTTGGCGACCTCGGCCATGGCCTTTTCACGCTCGGGCTTGGGGACACCGTGCATCTCAAGTCCAAAGGTGATGTTCTGGCCCACGGTCATGTTGGGGTACAGCGCGTAGCTTTGGAACACCATGGCGATGTTGCGGTTCGACGGGTGCACCCCGTTCATCACCTGATCCTTGATGCGGATCTCACCACTGGTGATCTCTTCCAACCCTGCAATCATGTTCAGCAAGGTGGACTTGCCACAGCCCGAGGGCCCGACCAGAACGAGGAACTCTCCTTCCTGCACCGAGATGTCGACCTTGTGCAGCACTTCAACCGAGCCGTAAGACTTGGTCGCGTTGTCGATATCGAGAAAGCCCATGACGCCTTATCCTTTCACGGAACCCGCCATCAGGCCGCGGACGAAGTAACGACCGGCCACGATATAGACGAGCAGAGTTGGCATGGCGGCCAGAATGGCGCCAGCAAAATGTACGTTGTATTCCTTAACACCCGTCGATGACTGCACCAGATTGTTGAGTGCTACAGTCATCGGCTGGCTATTGGCATCGGCAAACGACGCGCCGAACAAGAAGTCATTCCAGATGTTCGTGAACTGCCAGATGATCGACACCACCGCGATCGGGCCCGAGCTAGGTAGCAGGATGCGCCAGAAGATCTGAAAGAATCCCGCCCCGTCGATCTGCGCCGCGCGGATCAGCTCGGTCGGGAACACGGCATAGTAGTTGCGGAAATACAGCGTGGTGAACCCGATCCCATAGACCACATGCACCAGCGCCAGACCCCAAGTCGTGCCCGCCAGTCCGATGATGCCCAGCATCCGCGCCATCGGGATCAGCACGATCTGGAACGGGATGAAACAGGCAAACAGCATCAGCCCGAACAGGATGGTGTCGTATTTGAACCGCCACTTGGTCAGCACGTAACCGTTCAGCGCACCAAGGACGGTCGACACGATAACAGCCGGAACCACCATCTTGATCGAGTTCCAGAAGTAAGGCTTCAATCCCGTAGGATCGACCCCGATCTGGGCCGAGGACCACGCCTTGAACCACGGCTCAAGCGTGAACACCTGCGGCAGGTTCATCATGCCGCCGCCGGTGATTTCCTCCAGCGGTTTGACCGAGTTCACCAGCATCACGTAAAGCGGCAGCAGGTAGAACAGCGCAAACAGCAGCAGCACCAGATAGATCAGCGTGCGGGCAACGCGGCCCGTGCGGATCGCGGTATCTTGCGAGGCCTGAGACATCAGCGTTTCTCCCGCAATTCAGCGTATAGGTAGGGGATCATGATCGCCGCGATGGTCATCAGCATGATCGTGGCCGAGGCCGCGCCGATCCCCATCTGGTTCCGCGTAAACGTATAGGAATACATGAAGGTTGCGGGCAGTTCGGTCGCCCGTCCCGGTCCGCCACCCGTCAGCGCGATTACAAGGTCAAAAGTCTTGATCGCAAGGTGGCTGAGGATCACGAAGGCTGACAGAAATGCCGGACGCAGTTGCGGGATGATGATCCGGCGATAGAGGTTCCAGTTCGACGCCCCATCCATTTGCGCCGCGCGCAGGATTTCATTGTCGATGCCGCGCAGACCGGCCAGAAACATCGCCATGACAAACCCGCTGGTTTGCCAGACAGCAGCCAGGACGACCGTGTAGATCGCGTAATCGCGGTTCTTGATCCAGTCGAATTCGAAACTGGTCCACCCCCATGTGTGCATGACGTTTTCCAGCCCGATGCCCGGGTCTAGAAACCATTTCCACGCCGTGCCGGTAACGATGAAACTCAGCGCCATCGGGTACAGGTAGATCGGGCGCAACAGCCCTTCGCCGCGGATTTTCTGATCAAGGAAGATCGCCAGTCCCAGCCCGATACAGGTGCAGATCACGATATAGAGCCCTGCGAAAATCCCCATGTTGATCAGCGAGGTTTCCCAATGGCTCAGACGCCACAGCTTGTCGTAGTTTTCCCATCCGACCCAGCCAAAGGTCGGCAGGATGCGGCTGTCGGTAAACGACAGGTAGACCGAGAACAGGATGAACCCGTACACAAAGACCAGCATCATCGCCAGCGACGGTGACAGGACCAGCTTGGGTATCCAATTCTGAAGGCGAGTCTTGAAATCCGCGTCGGCTGAAGCAGCCATGGCGCGCCCTCCTGCGAGTTGTGTTTTAAGGCGTTGAGCGCCCTCTTTGGACAGGGCGGCTAAACCGCCGCCCCGTCACGAGGATCACTGATCACTTGGCAATCGACACCGCGTCGACCAGTTCGGCCACTGCGGTTTCGCTGTCATATTCGCCGTTGAAATGCGCCGTTACGACGTCATAAACGGCGTTCTTGACCGATGCGGGCGCCGCGTGGCCATGCGCCATCGAGCCGAACAGGTTGCCCGAAGCCGCAGCCGCAGCCAGATCTTTCATGCCCTGCTTGCCGCAGTCGTCGAAATCCGCGTCGCTGACATCGGTCCGCGCCGGAACCGAACCTTTGACCACGTTGAACGCCGACTGGAACGAGGGTGACAGGATCGCGCTGGCAAGCGCCGCCTGCTCTGCCGAAACCGATCCACCCTGATCGAACATCATGAACTGGTCGGCGTTGAAGGTCACCTGATCTGCGGTACCGGGGAAGCGGAAGCACAAGAAATCCTGACCCGGCACTTTACCTGCGTTCAGGAACTCGCCCTTGGCCCAATCACCCATCATCTGGAAACCAGCTTCGCCATTGATGACCATCGCCGTCGCCAGGTTCCAGTCGCGACCCGAGAAGTTCTCGTCAACATTGTCGCGGATAAAGGCCATGCGATCGAACGCCTCTTTCATGGCGTCCCCACCCAAAGTGCCTTCGTCCAGATCAATAAAGGCGGCTTTGTACCCGTCCGGGCCAAGCGTGGACATTGCCACGGCGTCGAAAACGGTCGCGTCCTGCCATGCCTGACCACCATGCGCGATGGGTGTCACACCCGCCGCTTTCAGCGCCTCAACAGCGGCCACGAACTCGTCCCAGTTGGTCGGCTGGGCGATACCGTTTGCGTCCAGCACTGACTTGTTCGCCCAAACCCAGTTGGTCGAATGCACGTTGACCGGAGCCGAAACCCACTTGCCGTCAAACTTTGCAAATGCCTTGAGCGCGTCCGGAACCACATCGTCCCAGCCTTCCTTGGCCGCCACGTCGTTCAGATCAGCCAGCGCACCCTGCGCGGCCCAGTCCTGAATATCGAACCCCAGACCCTGAACGGCTGTGGGTGCGTTGCCTGCAGTGACACGCGCGCGCAGAACAGTCATTGCCTGCTCACCGCCGCCCCCGGCAACTGGCATGTCCGTCCAGCCAACGCCCTGACCCGAAAGGTCGTCTTTCAAAACATTCAGCGCCGCGGCTTCACCGCCCGAGGTCCACCAGTGCAGAACCTCAACCTCTTCGGCGTGCGCCAGGCTGGTGGTACACAGCAGCCCTGCCACAATTACCGATTTCGTTTTCAAAAGTTTACGCATTGTTGTTTCCTCCCTAAATGCGATCTTTTTCTGGCGCTTATTGATGTTTGATGCGCCGTTCAGTCTTGCGACACCCATGGCGCACGGCTGTCGCCGATGCGCATAACCACAGATTTCACTTCGAAGAATTCCTCGAACCCATATCGTCCGATTTCCCGCCCCTGCCCGGATTGCTTGACCCCACCGAACGCAACCTCGGGGAATCCGTCCATCCAGGTATTGGTCCAGACCGTTCCCGCTTCTGCGCGGCGGGCGAATTCAAGGCAGGTGTGGACATTGGTACTCCAGACCCCAGCCGACAGACCGTAAACGCTATCATTGGTCAGCACGACGGCTTCGTCCAGTGTTTTGAATGTCAGGACCGTCAGAACCGGGCCAAACACCTCATCCCGCGCAATCGGCATGTCCGGCTGAACATTGGTGACGATGGTAGGCTGGTAGAACTGATCGCCAAGCCCCTCGACCTGCAGACGGTCACCGCCCATGGCAATCTCGGCACCGGCGGCCTGAGCGTCTTTGACGTAGGCGTCGATCTTGGCGTTGTGTTCCGGCGTGACGATGGCACCGACCTGTGTAGTCGGATCCATCGGATCACCGAATTTCACCTTACGGGACAAATCAACCACCCGCTTGGTGAAGGCTTCGGCAATGTCCTCATGCACGATTATGCGACTGCTCGAGTTACAGCATTGGCCGACATTGAAATAGACCCCAAACACGACCGCATCCGCCGCCGATTCCAGATCCGCGTCCGGGAAGATCACCTGCGGATTCTTGCCGCCCAGTTCCAGCGCCACTTTCTTGAGCGTATCCGAGGCCACCGCACTGATTGTCTTGCCGACTGCGGTCGAGCCGGTGAAGCTCACCATGTCTACCGCCTGATGCGTGGACAATACGCTGCCGACCGGTACGCCATGGCCCAGAACAATGTTGCACACGCCTGCCGGCAGCCCGGCCTTGATCAGCAACTCGCCCAGCATCAGGGTGGTGGAGGGGGTCATTTCCGAGGGTTTCACGACAACCGTGCATCCCGCCGCCAATGCAAAGGGCAGTTTCTGGCTGAGAATCCAGAACGGGAAGTTCCAAGGGGTGATGATCGACACCACACCAATAGGCTCTTTCAGAACCACACCCATCATGTCGGCGCCCAGCGTGTTGTGGCTGTCGCCATGGGTGCTGCGCGCCAAGGACGCGGCATATCGCCAGAGGTCGGCCGCTCCATCGACCTCACCTCTGGACTGACTGATCGGCTTGCCGCTTTCCAGCGTTTCGATGACGGCGATCCGATCTACGTTCTGTTCAATCAGGTCAGCGACCTTCAAAAGAACCGTGGCACGCTCTTTGCCCGACGCGCGGCTCCAAGCCCCACTGTCGAACGCTGTGCGGGCGGCATGAATGACCGCCTCAGCTTCGGCCTCGCCCCCCAAGGCGGACCGGCTGACGATATGCCCGTGCGAGGGCGAGCGACGCTCGAACGTCTCGCCCGATGCGCTGTCCTGCCAGGTTCCGTTGATCATATGCCGACCTTCGAACAGCGGCGGCAAGTCGAACGGGATGGCTGGGTTGATCGTCATATCTTTCATTACGTCACAGGCCCGAATATTTAGGGTTACGTTTTTCCAAAAAGGCATTCACACCTTCGTCACGGTCGGCGGAGGCGGCTATGGCCGCGCTTCCAAGCGCTTCGACGGCCGCGTCCCGGTCTTCGCCTACGGCCGCGTGGATCATGTTCTTGGCGATTTCAGTGGCGCGGGGGGACAGGTCCGCCAGATCAGCAGCCAGTTCCAGCGCGCGGCCCAATACGTCTTCGGCCACTTCAGCCGCAAAACCCAGCGACACCGCGCGGTCTGCCCCGATCCTGCGTCCAAACAGGGCCATTTCCTTGACGGCCCCTTCAGGGATGAGCCGGGTCAGGCGTTGCGTGCCGGACCAGCCGGGAACAATACCGACCCGCGCTTCGGGAAGGGCGAGGGTTGCACGTGGGGCCAGCAGGCGCAGATCACAACAGCTTGCCAGTTCCAGCCCACCGCCAAAGGCATGCCCGTTCATGGCAGCGATGGTGGGTTTGCCCAACCGCGCCAACCGGTCAAAGATACGATGTCCATCCCGCACCCAATGACGCGCGAACTCGGCGGGGCTGAGTCCACCCCACGCGCCGATATCGGCCCCGCAACAGAACGCCTTTTCGCCAGCTCCGGTCAAGATCAGACAGCGGATTGCTGCATCCCGTTCAACCTCGCGCACGCGGGCCTCCAACGCGTCAAGCATTGGGATCGTCAGGGCGTTCAACTTGGCGACATTGTCCAAAGTGACAATCGCCGCGTGGCCCCGGATATCAAAGGCGATATTGCTCACAACTGCAGTCCCATCGGTCCTTCAAGGAACAGAGAGGCCGGCATCAGCGTTGCGTTTTCTGCCACTGTCACGCGCCCGCCCGAGGCGGCAATAATATCGCGCTGCGCGTCGATCCCCGGCATGATTTCAGTCGCAACCAACCCCTCATCCGTCAAGCGAATCACGCAGCGTTCCGTCACATAGATCACCTCTTGCCCGGTTTCCCGTGCACGACGACCCGAGAAGGTGACATGTTCAACCTTGTCCACCATCTTGGTGAACTTGCCCGGCGCGGTAACCCGGATGCCGTCGCTTCCCAGATCAATCTTCGCCCCAGCCTCAAACCAGCCCGAGAACACGATCCGTTTGGCCCGCGCTGTAATATCCACAAAACCGCCGCACCCTGCGGTCAGATAGGGCTTTTTCCCAAGCTTCGACACGTTCACATTGCCGTCCACATCGACCTCAAGGAACGAGAGGAATGACATGTCGAACCCACCCCCTTGAAAATAGATGAACTGCTGCGGCGACGGCACAAAGGCATGAGCGTTCGAGGCACAGCCAAAGGCGAACCCGGTCAAGGGAACGCCGCCAACCGCACCCTGCTCAATCGCCCAGGTCACGGCTTTGGGGTGTCCTTCCTCCAACAATATCCGGGGGACCATGGCGCTGATGCCGAACCCAAGATTTGCGCTCATGCCCGAGCGCAACTCCATGGCCGCGCGGCGTGCGATGACCTTTTCCACACCGTGCTCGGCAAGCGAGAAGCTGTCCCAGGGCCGCATGATCTGACCCGAAATCGCGGGATCATAGGGTGTTTCGGTGGTCTGCTTCTGGTCCGGATCTTCGACGATCAGGTCCACCAGATGCCCCGGTACGCGGACATCGTGGGGACGCAGGCTACCTTCCGCTGTTACCCGCTGAACCTGAGCAATCACAATCCCTCCGTGATTTCGCACGCAAATCGCCTGCTCCAACCCACCCAGATAAGCGCCCTCATGCTCATAGGTCAGGTTGCCGAATTCATCTGCTGTGGTGGCTCGCAGAATACAGACATTGGGTATGATGTTTGGAAAGTGCAGCCATGTCTGGCCACCAAACTCGACGCGCTCGACAATCGGGTCCGTAGCCCCGCGTGCGTTCATCGCGCAACCTTCTCGGATCGGGTCGACAAAAGTATCCAGACCCACCTGCGTCAGCACGCCGGGTCGATGCGCCGCCGCCTCGCGCTGCATGTCGAACATGATGCCGGACGGCACATTGTAAGCCGCGACGCGATCTTCGACGATCATTTTCCAGATTTCCGGCATCTCAAGGCTGGATGGACCCGAAGGATAAGACCCCGCCAATACCCGCGTCAGCAACCCGTCTTGCGCCAGATACTCCATCCCCTTAACACCATACATATCGCCAGCCGCGATAGGGTGAAGCGAAGTGATGTCGCGCGGATGGCCGTCCTGCTGAAACCGGTCGCCGATGGCTTTTAGAACAGCATCAGGACAACCCAAGGCCGACGACGACGAAACCGAGACAACAGCCCCATCAGGGACCACTTCGGCAGCTTGCCGGGCTGATACCAGTTTCTTCATGACGACCTCCCCGATTCCAGCGATTCACGGATTTACTGGAACGATCCAATCGTTACTGGAACGATCCAAAACTTGCAACAGGAAAAACCAACCCTGCGCTTGCACCAAGTCCAACACCATCTTCAACAAGGGGAAGTGCACTGCAATTTCGCGCAGCGCGAAACCACGAGGTTGCCTACGTGGGCGCCTCAAGTCACCCAGTCGCTTTACGTCAGGTCGACACACTGAACGCAATGAAGCGTGTTGGCTCTCCCCTGACGGCGTGGTATGAGGGGGAACGGCCATGCTCTCCTTATACGTGTAAAATAACGTAGGGTAACCTTCTCATTTTGCGACTATTTCATATCCCCCGCTCAACAAATAAACAGGGGGTTAAAAAATTCACAAAAATATCATTTTTAATCTTAAAGTTTTGACCTTCTAAGTTTAACAGAAAACCCAGTCACTCCTCTTAGCGCTGCATTCACTAGCGCTGACTAAGTTTCAGGGTTTGTTTTTATGCTTGATTTTTCTCACCCGTCCCGTTTCCAAGGCAGCAAGACCCAAGAACCCTCGACGCAAACACCCCCAACCGGGTTTTACGCGGGAATTGGCAAACGTGTTTTTGACGTTTCCCTTGCCCTTCTGCTTCTGCCGATCCTTGCACCCGTAATCTTTGTTCTTTGGTGTCTGGTCCGCCGCGACGGCGGGCCGGGTTTTTTTGGTCATACGCGTATCGGAAAAGGGGGTAAACCCTTTAAATGCTGGAAAATCCGCAGCATGGTCGTAGACGCAGAAGAAAAGCTTCAGGCTTATCTGGATGCAAATCCCGACGACTTGCGCTCAAGCGTCTCTCGCATTTCGCCGTCGCCCACAACGACCAGCTTTCTGCCCGATTGGTTGAACGCATCAATCGCAAGATCAGCCCGTTTGTACGACACCATTTCCCCGGCCAGCAAATAATGCTCACCGACCTCATTCGAGATCTGGAATTCTTCAGTATCGACCGGGGGGAAGATAACGTCCGCATCCCGCCTGTAGTATTTGCCAATACGCTGACGGATAAAGGACGAGTTGGCGATGAACTGATCGACCCGCGCGGCAGTCGACACGTCCCAGACACGCAGCTTATGGGCCATGATAGGCATTGCCAACCGCGCGACACGGCCAGCCTGCGCGCGGTACACATGGTAATGATCCCAGATATATCGCATCGGTGAATGGCAGTAGCTAATATGCGTCGCATCAGGGCGCGGGATAATCCCCTTCGCAGGCCCAGACTCACTGGACAGGATCAGATCAAACTCCTGCATGTCCATCAGTTCCAGCGCCATAGGCATGAACGGAAGGTACTTTTGATAGTGCTTCTTCGCCCCCGGCAATCGGCCGATGAATGTCTCGCGAACTTCGTGCTGCCGTACCTTTGCACTGACTTTTTCGGGGTCGTAGACATGGGTGATGATGACGGCGTCCGGATACATGTCCAAGAACGCCTCAAGCACCTTTTCGCCGCCGCGCATACCGACAAGCCAATAATGAACAATCGCGACTTTCACGAGGGTCAGCCCTTAGCGCCCTGGCCGCGCGCGTATTTGTCCTCGTACCGGACGATGTCGTCCTCGCCGACATACACGCCCGTTTGCACCTCGATCAGGACCATCGGTACCTTGCCCGGGTTTTCCATACGGTGGACAGCACCCAGCGGAATATAGACTGACTGATTTTCAGTCACCAATTGATCAGTGTCGTCGATGATGACACGCGCCGTGCCCTCAACCACGATCCAGTGTTCGGACCGATGAAAATGGCTTTGCAGGCTAAGGGACGCGCCCGGATGCACACAAATGCGTTTCACCTGAAAACGATCGCCAACAACAAGGCTTTCGAACCATCCCCAGGGACGGTGGTCTTTTGGAAATGCGGTGGCCTGAGGAACGTTTTTCTTCTTCAGCGCAGACACCGCCTGTTTTACGTCCTGAGCCCGCGAAGCATCCGCCACCAAAACCGCATCATTCATCGCAACCGCGATGATATTTTCCAGTCCAATACCAACAACTTCAAGCTGTTCACTATCCGACCGCAACAGCGTGTTGTGACAGTCAATCGCTGTGGCGCCGTCACTTGTGACAACACCCTGTTCGTCGGGGCCACTTTCGCGCCAGACCGCGTCCCAGCCACCCAAATCAGACCACGCCGAGTCAAAAGGGACCACGGATAGGTTGTCAGCTTTTTCCATCACGGCATAGTCGATGGAAATATCTTTGGCCTTTTGCCAATGCTCCGGGTTCAAACGCAAAAAGCCCAGATCGGGCGTTGCGGTTTCAACAGATGCCTGAACGGGTTCTATCAGCTCTCGGGCGTACTGCCGGAATGCCGCTATAATGTCAGCAGAGCGGAACAAGAAAATACCAGCGTTCCATTTGAAATTCCCAGCGGCCAGCATCTCGGTCGCGCGGGCCAAATCCGGTTTTTCGACAAACTGTTTCAGCGGGACCGGTGATCCATCACTGTCCGGCGCCGAGGCAAGTTCCAGATACCCATAGGCTGTTTCCGCGTGCGTCGGAGTAATGCCAAACGTCACCAGCTGACCCCTTGCAACCGCATCCAATCCACGGGCGACTGCGGCCTGAAATGCATCGGAGTCTGGCACCACATGATCGGACGGGGCGACCAAAAGAACCGCATTCTCGTCTTCGTTGAATGTCTGAATCGCAGCGGCCAAAACTGCAGGTGCAGTATTGCGCCCTTCCGGCTCGATCAGAATTTTGCCTGGATCAATACCAATTGATTGCAGTTGCTCGGCAACGATGAATCGAAAGTCCGAATTGGTAAGAACGACTGGTGCCGCAAATTGCAAATCTGCGTTTTTCCCGGACAGACGTCGCGCCGACGCTTGAAACAAAGTTTCCTCGCCAACAAGCGGAACAAATTGTTTTGGATAGCTTTTCCGGGACAGAGGCCACAACCGAGTACCGGAACCACCGCAGAGAAGGACAGGTGTTATCAACATAAAAAGCTCGAAATTTGATTTACTTGGGGTGGTCCTAATAAATGAGGCTGGTGCTGACAAGGGTATGAATTGCAGGAGGTAGAATTCACGCGCAATCAGGATGAAACAATAAGCACCGCCCAATCTTTGAGCCTGCGCTGCGTCTTCAGGGCAGTTTTACAATGCGGTAGGTCTATCTATCGCTGAAGGTAATCAGGAAACTATCGGCCAATCGCGCCAATTGCTCCTGTCGTCAATGACCTGCCAAAACAAACCTGGGTTCACTTCCGTCAAGGCATACGGCGCTCAGGGAGCCAGTTGCAAATGCTCCGGTATCAACAGCAATGCGACCACGTTCGGCGCTCGGCTCATCAACTATTGTATGGCCATGCACGACCCAGACCCCATCGCTGCGATCCGACTTCTGAAAAGACGGGTGCCCCCAGATCAGAATTTCCTCTTTTTGCTGATCGACCGGAACATTCGGGTCCGCACCGGCATGGGTCACAAAAACGTTGCCCGACAAGTCCGATGTCGGGAGTTGTTCAAGCCAGCGGCGCATGTCTTGGCCCATGACGTCTTCCAACCTGTCGCGGCAGTCCTGTAACTCGGCATCGTTCATTTCTGATCTCACGCCGCGAACGCCGAAAGAGGACAGTGTTTGTAATCCACCATACCGCAACCACCGTGGTCCATGACAGGTGGGATCGCTCAGAAATTTCAGCAACATCTGCTCGTGATTTCCCATGAGACAGGTAAAGTCCGAACGCTCACTGACTAGACGCAGCACCTCGGCGCTGTGCTCTCCCCTGTCTACATAGTCCCCTACAAGTATGACGCAGTGGTCCTGCGGAACTTGGGAGAGCATTTTTTCCAACTGGGCAATGCACCCGTGGACGTCCCCGATTATGCAAATCGGGGCATCCGGATCAGGCGTCGAAAAGGCCGCTGGTTGATTAAATCGTTTGAGCAACGAAGACAGCACTATTGCAGCATTCCCTTTAACCTTTAGTGCACAGACTTGCGGGCTTGGCCGGTAGTCGCTCCGGCTTGTGAGTGATAGCCGCCCGCACACCAATGGGCAAGCAAGGACCGTTCAAGCCTCTCTACAAGGGGATATCCCCATTCGAATAAGCTCAGCCCCTTTGACTTTATACACACCACTGATGCGGTTTCGGGCCTTGTTCATGAACCATGACTTCAACGGTTCGGGATAATAGCCCGCCATGACGCGGCTAAAATATTCGAAATCTTCCTTTGGAAGTTTGCGACCACTTCGCGATGGTCCATGAAAGCCAAACATAGTATCGGGATCGACACAGGCGCCCGGCAACCCAAGAAACATCGTACATGTTGAAAAACAGACCCGGCCACGTATTTCAACCAAGACCCGGTTCCGCTGTAAGTTCTTCAATTCGATCAACCGGTCGTGCAAGTATCCACCCCGATCGTTGCCGACTACATACAAATTTTGGGTATTGGCAGCGGCCTGAAAAGCCGTGCCAGAAAACAAGGCACCAAAGACCAGAAAACCCACCAATATCCTTGCACGAAACCCTCGTAGACTTAAGCGCGGCGAAATACCCAATCCCGACATAACGACATCTCCAATTCCAGTTGCGGTCTGGGTTGAAACTAGAAAGAAGGGTTGCGGAGTACGTGGGCTCGGCGTGTCTTTTTTGTGCTTTAAATCAACAAGTTAATTCGTTTTTACCTAAACATTGGGTAAATTTTTCGGCAACGACAAATGCGTCATAAACCGTTGCCACGAGCGCGACGGCGTATAGCAAGAACATCAGAAATCGCTTTTACGATCGGCTTTGAGACAATCCGTTGGATAGATATTCGTTTTGGCGATTTGATCGGGTATTGGTTCTGGTGAAATACTTTGCAATTGTGGCGATCAGTGCAGGATTTCCCACGCGGGGTGATTCCAAAGTGCTTACAGCGGGATAGGCCCAGAACGACAAAAGCCACCTTGCGGCGGCTTGTTCGAGACTCTGTTGGACCCAAGTGGTTGCGGGAGCAGGATTTGAACCTGCGACCTTCAGGTTATGAGCCTGACG
>NZ_WPZE01000010.1:0-129868 GCF_013031225.1 Ruegeria sp. HKCCD7221 | reverse complement strand
TCGCGTCGATCTAGCATTCCAGGCATTTGGCGATGGCGTTCTGACGCCACGAGAACGAGAAGTCGTTGAGTTCACATTGAAGGGCCATTCGGCAGAAGCTGTTGGCACAATTCTCGGCATCTCTCCAGGCACAGTCCGCATCCATAGACGCAACATTTACGCGAAACTTAGGATCAACTCGCAGGGTGAGCTTTTTTCAAAGTTCATTGAAAAGGCGCTTTAAAAGTTTCCTTAAACACCCACTTTATCCGTTTTGCCGACCTTGCTACCTTGTGACCCGGAAAGCACCAACCATTTGGACGGCACTGTCTGATAGCCAACGAACCCAAAGGGAGAGGGTTGGGACGCCCGGGACCCATGTCGAGCTAAATTAATACCCGAAAACGCTTTCGGGCCATTGTCTGTCTTACCGGATCAGCCGTTTTAAAAATGGCGTCAAGATACGAAAGGCAAAATTTCATGGACGCACCAGTTATCCAGTTGATTTTTATGCTCATCTTGCTGGTTGTCGTGATCTGGCTTTATATCCTGCCGATCACGATGGCAGGGCGGCGCAACCGATCTGGTTTGATCTGGTTCCTGATCGGTCTGGTTGGATCACCCCTTTTGGCTATTCTTTTGCTGCTGGCTCTGGGTGACGCACCCGAACAACCAACAACCTAATTTTGGGACTATACCACCTGACACTTAAAAGGGCTTAACCCAAGAGTATCTGGACGCCCGTGAGCCATAACGTCCTGCTTAGCATGCAATAAGGGTGCCAATTGAGACACTATGCTTCCGGAAGTGAAGACAAGTAGTCGTTCTCACTCTCCACAACCGTGTTCTGTAAACCCAAGGTCGGCCGATTTGATTGGAGAAGCACAGACCGCTTTGTCCGCGCAGCGGTCATTCAGACGGAACGCAGCGAACGGCTGCGCTGAGCCCAGAGTGACCAATGCTGCAAAAAGCACTAAGGTCAGCTAAGCACCGATAGCCGACATCAATTGCAGTTTAAACTGATATAGCGCGCAAGGTCATTGCACGCGCACCATTCCCAGCTAAATCTGATTACAATTCCACAACGACTTTTCCGACTGCAGCTCCATTTGTCAGGTGCGCATAGGCGGCACCGACATTCGTCCACCCAAACGCCTGTTCGTCAACAATCGGTTTGAGCCCGCCGGCGTCTGCCAGTTCCGCTAGTGTCCGCAAGATGTCCCCATGGGTTTGCCGTTCGACATCGTGCATCATCGGGATCAACATGAAAACGACATGCAGAGACAGACCTTTGAAATGCGCGGGCGTCAAATCAATCTCGACCATCGCAACCGTTGAAGCGACTTGACCATTGAGTTTCGCCGCTTCGAACGAGTTAGTCATATTCGGTCCACCCACGCTGTCAAACACCACGTCGAAGCCTACACCATCGGTGTGCTCAGCCACGTAGTCCTCAACCTTTTGCGTTGTGAAGTCCAAGGGACGCGCACCAATACTCTCGATCAGAGCCATCTGATCTGCGCCACGACCTGTCGCCGAAACGGTGGCGCCGAGGTGTCGGGCGATCTGAACGGCGACATGACCAACACCACCGGCGCCGCCTTGGACGAGTACGGTTTGCCCTTGGCCAACATCGGCGCGCGTCAATCCTTCGTATGCGGTGATGCCAACGAGAGGCAGCGCTGCGGCTTCTCGCATGCTCAGCGACTTAGGTTTGCGGGCAATCAGGCGGGCATCCGCATTAATGTACTCTGCCAAAGAGCCCGGCAAGTCCATTAAGCCTCCGGCACAGCCATACACCTCATCGCCCTTGGCAAAACCCGTCACACCTTCGCCAATTGCGACGACTGTGCCAGCAAAGTCCATGCCGAGCACCGCGGGTAGTGCGGGGGAAAGGGGTAGGTCAGCGCCCATGCTTCGGATCATTGTGTCGACCGTGTTGACGCTGGCGGCGGCTACTTTGACGATCACGTGTCCAGAAGTCGCGACCGGGTCGGGCATATCTACAATCTCGAACGGCGCATCTGGCCCGTATGAATTTAGAACCATTGCTTTCATTGGTTTGTTCCTTTTTGTGACGTAATATCAGGGGCACGTTGCAACAACGCACGCCTGACGAGATCGATGTATTGGGGGAAAGTCAGTTGATGTCCTGCACCTGCATCACCAGATCGCCCCATTTGCGCTGGTTCTCGATGTCGTGCTGTAACCCTTGTTCATCCGCGATGTTGAAACGTTTGACCGCCGGGGTTTTGCTGGTGGCCTGATAGAGCCAATAAGCCTCGGCTTTCAGCGCCTCATCAATGGGTTTGTCGATTGATTCGTAGACCATCTTCTTGCAGGCATTGATCGACTCAGCTGGGAATTTTGCAATCCGTTCGGCCAGTGCGGTTACATATGGGCCAATTTCGTCCGGCTCCAACGCCTTATTGATGGTGCCCAAACGCTCTGCATCATCCGCGTCATAGTCCTGCGCGCTCAGGATGATCTCAAGTGCTTTGCCAAGACCGGTCTGGCGCGCCATGCGAGAGGCGCCACCGCCGCAGGGTAAGATGCCCATGCCGACCTCCATCTGCATGAACTTGTACTTTCCTCGCGCGGCAAAGCGCATGTCGAGCGCCAACGCCAATTCGTGTCCGCCACCGCGTGCATACCCTTCCAGTTTTGCGATGGTGGCCTGCGGCACCTTGCTGATCCGTTCGCAAACCGATTGCAGGTCCAAAAGCTGTGCATCGTCGCGAGATACCGCCTCGGTCGACATAACCTTGAGAAGCTCGGTGTCGTAGTGGCAGACCCAGATTTCCGGATTGGCGGATTGGAAGATTACGACCTTGGTTTCGCGGTCACGCTCCAACCGCATTGCCAGGCTGTTGAGATCGGCCAGCATTGCCTGGCCTTGCACGTTCACGGAACCAAAGTTGAACGTCACGGTGGCGATGCCGAATTCAACGTCTACGTCAAAGGTTTGAAAGTTCTCGTATTTCATCAGGCAGTCCTTTCTTGGGCCTCGACGCGGCATGCGTGAGGGGTGTCGGAGAGTTAAAGGTGGAAGTGTGGGGCGCTTTCGCGCCGCGAGGGTTAGTCAGTCCGGCCAATCAAGTCCCTGATCGTGGTCATGACGTCGGCAACGTGATCTTTGTCCCGTGCTGCGGCATGCGGATTTGCGAAAGCACGAATATCATTGTCAAAATAGGCACCTGACGCATCGGTGAACCTCTCGCCTAGCGCCGCTTCAATCAGGATATCGGCGCCAATGCTCATGTCGTTGCCGGAAACGCCAAAGCCTTCTTTCACCATCTTTGAGGCCAAAAGTGATCCGGGATTTACAGCAACGATTACCGGTGTTTCGGCTCGCGACTTGGCCCAATCCTGAGTCCAGATGGTGATAGCTAATTTGCTTTGGGCATAAGCTTCCATATCCGCAAGCGGCACATTGCCTTGCATGGCTTTGATGTTTACCGGGGCTTGCGCTGCCGATGACAGGTTCACAACGCGACCGTCAGCGGGAATGATCGGCAGCAGCAATTCGGTCAGCAGATAAGGTGCGAGCGTGTTCACGACAAAACGGATGTCCTGCCCATTCTCAAGGACGGATTTTGGGGCTTTCAAAACACCTGCGTTGTTGATCAACACATCCAGTTTGTCATGCTTGGCCCGTACGCTTTCGGCTAGATCTCGCACCGCGGACAGATCGCTTAGATCGGCGACATAGGTTTCGACATCACCGCCGACTGCGGCAGCAGCACTCTCCAATTTAGATACGCTACGACCATGCAAGAGCAATTTGTGCCCGGCGGCTGCTAGCTTCTTTGCCGTGAGCAAGCCAATGCCGTCCGTTGAACCTGTAATGAGAATAATCTTGGTCATTGGTCTGATCCTTTAAGAAAAGTCAGGCAGCAAAGTATCCGCCAAGTGTTCGAGGGTCGCCTCGATAGGCGCTTGATTGAACCTAAGGTTCAGTGCGACGTGATTGACCCCAAGCATTTCAATCTCGCGCAGATAGCTGCGAAGGAAGCCAGTGCCAGATTGAAACCCAAGATGGATCGGGCGAGGAGGGGCAGCTGGATCAGCAACGACATCGACGTAAAGCGATTGCATGACCGGCTTGTCTGATTGGCCCGCGGCCTTCACCCGTCGCCGGTAATCCGCGATGACCTGCCCCTGAGCTGCGGCGTTGCGCGGATAGGTCATCCAGCCGTCGCCGTTCTGTGCCACCCAATCGGGCGTCTGCTGGCTACCACCGGTAATGAGCATCGGCAGGCGGGCTCCATACGGTTTTGGCAATAGGTCAATCCCACCAGACAGCGTGCCCTGGGCGCTTTCATGCTTGGGATAGTCCGATCCAACCGCGCGGATGTAGTCAACGCTGTCGCGGAAACGTTCATCCCTGTCATCATAGCTCTGGTTCATCGCCGGGTACTCCTCGGGGCGGTCGCCCGAAGCTACACCCAACAACAACCGTCCACCCGACAGCACATCTGCGGTCGCCGCTGCCTTGGCCACATGTGCCGGGTGGCGCAATGGTAGAATTACACTCGACGTTCCAAGCGCAATCCGGTCTGTCGCCGTTGCAAGTGCACCCAGATAAACAAAGGGATCGAAGACCTGTCCGGGATCACCAAAGCTTGGAACATTAAACGGCACGTCCCGCAGCCACAGTGCTGCAAACCCCAGTTCCTCTGCCCTCTGAGCCGCTTCCAGATGTTCCCGCAGCGTCGGCTCTGCGCCGACTGCGTATGCTTCAAGCGGTAACACAAGGCCTACGCTTAGACGCTCCGGGCGAAACATCCGGTTGTAGGCCACGTTGATTTGGGCAAACTCAGTCGGCTGCGTTTCATCCAACATGTCAGGACCCCCTTTTAATAGCGCACCAAAGTGCGGCTCTCGATGCTCTTGCGAATGGTAGTGACATTTGGATCCTCGACCATATCAAGCGCGCTATGCGCAATCGATGGAAGGCCGCGATTGTCATAGATGTTAAAGATCGCGACCTCATCTGGCGTCATCTTGGATAGATAGATCCACTCATGTTCGGGGTTTCCCACCAGCCCCATGATTTGCCCTTTGCGTTCAGGGTAGATCAGGTCCAGCAGGATCCAGTCAGACGGATCAACCGATGATGGGCGAACAAAGCCAAGCGGTGCTGAATTGATAGGATGACCCACAGGGCGCCACACATTGACAAAAGCATAGTGACCTTGCGCCCATTCCGCTGCGGTTTCGGCGCCCAACAGGTCGACAAGCCGCTGTTCGGCTCCGTCCTTGCTATAGTCACTGTGGACGTTGCGCGCGGGTTTGCGTGTCGCACCAGGATCATCTGTGCGAACGGTATGATCAAAAACCACAACTTCGCACACACTCAGCTTTTCCAATAGCATTGCTGTCAGTTCTGCATCGTATGTTGGTTTCCAAGCATCCCTGGCAAAGTCTTGGACGTGCGTTTTCAGCGGCATGAATTCGACAGCATCGGACACAAATTTAACTGTGTTGGTCGTAGCGCGGGTATCTTCTAACGTAACGGCTGTGGAGGCCAGTTCGGGGGCAACCAGATTACCGGCAATCCCGCCTGCATCTAGTTCAAAGGCTTGCCGGTAAGGCTTGTGAACGTGGTAGTTGACTGTGGCTATCCGCGTCATTTGCGCCTCCTTCCTACGCTTTGTTGCATCAATGAAAGGGATTTAACGCCAATCTATTTGCATATAAACTGCCCATTCATGGATTGATAATTCGGGTTTTCGATATAATGGGACTTGATACAGATGCGCTGCGATTGTTTGTAGCAGCAGCGGAAATGCTGAACATAAGCGCTGCTGGGCGCGCACTGGGTATGGCTCCAGCGGTCTCGAGCGCAAAGCTCGCCAAGTTGGAGCAGAACCTGGCTTCCGAGCTTTTGCATCGCACAACGCGCAAAGTGTCACTGTCCGTCGAAGGTGCCGATTTCCTGCCTTTTGCCCGAGAGATCATCGCACAGGAGGAGGCGGCGCTTACGGCCTTGGGCAAGCAAACAACCGCCATCCGAGGCACATTGCGCTTCGCTGCGCCTAGCACTTTTGCACAGCGATACATCGCACCGATCTTGCCTAAATTTCTTCAGCAACACCCCGACCTCACACTCGATTTACGTCTGTCAGATGTTCAGTTCGATCTTATCGAAGGGAGTTATGACTTAGCACTGAGGAACGCGCCGCTAGTGGACACCAGCCTGAAAGGTCGAAAACTGGCAGATGACCAGCGCGTTCTATGTGCCGCGCCGCATTATCTCGACAAACACGGCATCCCCAAAACTCCCAGCGATCTAACAAACCACCACTTAATTGCTTTCCAAAATCGCCAGCCACGCCCGCTTACAGGACCTGCCGGCAAGGATGCGGTTTTCGATCCCGCATCCGCCAAGGGTCAATTGATAATCGATGACGGCCAAAGCCAGGTCTGTGCAACGCTGGCTGGGGCCGGTATTTCTCTGAACGCCCTGTGGAGTGTGCATGAACACCTGAAATCAGGCCGGTTAACCCACGTTCTGCCAAACTTTGTGGCCAAAGAAGATAATGTTCTTTGGCTTATCTATCCCAAGTCCAATGTATTATCCCCTAAAGTGCGGGTGTTCATGGATTTTCTGATCGCAGAGATTGGGGCAAAACCACCCTGGGAAACATGAGCGCAAAACAGGTCAAGTGCGCTTTCAGACATCCTGAAGCCAAGGTCGGGAACAGGCGCTAAGCAGACGTGCCTTGTCCAATCACAAATGTCTGGTTCGTCCGCGTGTCAGCCATTGATGCAAACCTAAACGAATGCCGGCTCCGAGCCCAAAGCGGACGGCTCTCGTTCAACAGTCTTTCCCGTTGCGACGCTTGCCAAGAAGAAGACGCGCCGCACAAAAATGCCATTTGCAATGGTTTGTGTTGCTACCAGTTTCTAAGGTGCAGAAACGGTTATCGTAAGCTCAACGCGAAACAGCCATTGGTTAGCCCGGGGCTGCAGCGATGAAGCTAAATTCAAAGGTTTCATCCCGGCCATCTAGGACCAAGCATCGGGAGATTTTGGGTTGGCCGCCGCCTTCAAGCGTAACCTTGGTTCCTTTGGCCTCTCCCGAGATCGCGTAGCTAAGGTCGCCGCAGCTTGTTGTAGGATGATGTACCGTACCGTTCAGCACGCCGTTTTTCAATTTTCCTTCAAACAAGAGATCGCCCGACTGAACCACGCTGTCAGCAAGGGGATCTCCAGGGGCAAAGTACCAGATCCAGCGGTTGTTGCCCTGACTTTCCCAGGCCATCAACGATCCTTCGTATTCCCAAAGCGAAACTTTGTTCCCACCAAAGCGGGGCGCCCACGCGACCTGTTGCTTTTTGACAGTCCGCTTCTCGGGAGTCGGGCTCGAAAGGGTCGCCAGCCGGGTTTCTGCTGAATGCAGCGCAAGGGCGTGTGCTCCGGCATCCGTCGCAAAAGACTCGCCCTCTTCGTCATAGGCAATGGATAAGCCCGGTTCGCCCGAATAATCTGGATGAAAGATACCGAAACTGACATAGCCTTCCGTATCAAGTGAGGCCTCGCAACTCTCGCCGGTGTGAGGATCCATTTCGAAAACTAAACGTATCCTATGCTCTTCGAAAAACGCTTCGCCAATGGGGTAGTTGTGATCATCGCCGAAATGAAGTTCATATGGATTACGTGCGGAACGGGCCTCTGTCCAATACCAATGATTTACGCATCCTTGATAGGCGGTCTTGTAGTTCATTTCTGGTCGAGCTAGCGGATAGACATCGATACCCCAGCGGCCAGCATCGTCAACGGTTTCGATGTAGCGCATCTCCGAAGCCGGTGTGTTGAGCATCGTTTCAATCAATGTGGCATCCATCCAGGTCTCTCTTCCTGAGTAAGCCTCACCCTCTTCGTTTTCACCGACATTCAGAATTCGCAGGAGATCCGCGATCACGTTAACTGATATAGTGAAGGCGTGGTTCACCTGGGCCTTGTTGTAGTCTCCATCTTTAACCACCAGCGCTGGAGCGTGGAAGCCGAGCTGGGCTGTGGGGTGCATCGAACGCGCCGGAATTGGATCTGTTTCTGAAAACTCGCGGGTTCCGGACATGAAGATCAACGCGCATGCCGATGCACAATGGGCGCCCGCTTCGAGACGCGTCACGACAAGAGGAGAGATGCTGCTTTCAGTCCGGGGCCGATCGCGGCGAATTTCTTCGGCAATGGCGAGGCCCTCGGTCATGGACCCGCCCGGACTGTTAAGGCACAACGTTACGATGGGCCATTGTTCTTCCGTGTGTCGACCAATATCGGCAAGTAAGGATCGAAACCTGTCCGCATCACCTGCTTCGATAGGACCGACCAAACGCATGTTGCATTGGGTGAAAGGAACCCCGGGTTTTGGGTTTCTTTCGATTTGACTGCTGGTGATGCTGATCTCGGCAGCATGCGCGTCCGGAGAAATTGCGAAGACCGCAAGATTTGACACAAGCAAAAAAATGGACACGTGAGAGAAAAGATTTGCCATATGTGGTCCCGCTGTTGTTCATGGGCGCTCGACGTACTCAGAAGCAGAAAAGCCTGAACTGATTTCCGCACACCCTCCGACAGAAGGCTCAGGTTGTTTCACAGGGTCAAGAAAATACTGAAGAAATGTTGGAATATCTTTAAGTTAACTGAGGTTCTACTCAGTGAATGCTTCAATTGAGATCTAAGACAAAGTTGTAAAAAGGTCGAGCTGGCAAAGCTCTTTGTGGCTGACTCTCTTTCGAGCGGTGGGCAAAGCGGGTCACCCCTTGATTTCATGCTGTCTTAGCGATGAAATCGTCCAGCAGTCACCGGTTTCCTCGCCAAAGTACTGTCGTCGGATGGGACCCCAAACAAGATCGTGATGAACAAAAGTGGCGCAAAGGCGGGAAGCATACGAGAAGTGAATAGGATTCTGAAGCGGTCTAATCTGTATCGTCGTCAACCTCTGGATAGTGTTTCTCAGAAATCTCCTCCGTAGTTTGGCTTCTTCCGATGCGCTCCGCGCCGTCCCGCTCTTAGCCCCCTGATCGAGAGGCTTTAATTTTTTCGCCACCCGTTGAACTCACACTCTTGATACATCTCTTGCATCTGAGCGGCTAAAGCGTTGATCCGAGCATCAAGCTCCTGTATCTGCCGTGCGTGATTTTCATCCCCCATCACGCCTTTGCAAGCTTTGACTGCACCAGCTTCTATTACTGGCACAAGTTCAATGAACTTGTGGAATCTGTATCGGTCACAACTGTGGAGTGGTAGGATACCACTTGTGTGGATTGCGTTCCGAAAGAGTTCTCTCTCATTGAGGCAATTTAATACGTCCTCAGGGATGTCCTCTGAGGCGTGAGCCTTGGCGTACTGTTCATAGTTATAGATTGCGATGCATCCCAACATCGCCAGAAGAGAACCCTTAATAACTTTAACTGCCTTCGATATATTTTTCATCGTTTAGTTTCCTTAGTGCACTCTGCGCTGCCCTGCTATTGATCGGAACCATTCAGTGGGACTATGGACAGAATATCCGACCCCAAAACTCGCTTATGCGTTTCTGTTCGAAAGACAAGTGCGCAACCTCAACGAGATTTAGGCGCTTTTCGCCGGTGTTCGACAAATGTCCAAAAAGCGTGAGTTCAATCATCACATCGTCTTCGTAATACTGGAAGACTTCCGTTTCGCCGAACACCTGAACCGGGTCGGAACTGATGAACACATACTCACCCGACAGGGGTATGACGACACTCTCGATATAGAAGTCGGCCTCGGGCGCAATATCCAGAATTTCTCCATTCTCTCTATGACCATCCCACTGGACCTCACAGAGCACAGTATTAGCGTCGATCCTCAGAACATGAGGCTCTCGGTCTCGAATGAATGCCTCTGGAGGCCAAGCCTCTTCAGCCTGGGCAGAAGCGCCAATTGAACAGATCAGGGCGCACAACCTCACAATACTTTTCATCTTTTGCCTCAGCAGTGCTCAAAGAAATTTATGATGCAGTCTTTAGCCATTTGCTCGGCTTCTTTGACCTCTTGATATGACAAGGCAGATGCCATCTCATTAAGTAGTCTCACTCTATCCGGATTGTCCTCGCCAAACCGAAGAGAGATGATCATCCACATCAAACCTTTCTGAATATCTCTCTCAACTCCCTTCCCGTTGGCATACATCAAACCAAGAAGTGACTGAGAGTTCGTATCCCCATGTCGCGCGCCAAGAGAGAGCCACTCATGCGCCATAGCATCGTTTTGCTCAATTGTGTCCGTTCCGCTATAAGCACTGGATCCAACGTGGAAAATTGAATTAACCTCGCCGGCGCTGGCAGCCTCTTCATACCAATAAAGGGCCTGTTCAATATCAGGAGTAAAGCCTTCAACTCTGGGTTTCTCGAGTACAGAGGCATAAGCATACATTGCCGGAATGTAGCCCTCTTCCGCCAAGACTTCGAAATAGCGTACTGAAGTAGGGTCCTCACCCAAATGCATTCCAAAGGCGTCTTCCCATCTCTCTTCAAGTTCCGCCCAGCCGCGGATCATATCCGCCACTTCATCGCTCACGTCAGCATTGGCCAAGCCGTACACTTCGGGATTTGTGTTGCCATTAACAATATCGAGTACAGAATATCCGAAATTATCCTCACTGAGCACACTGGCGCCTTCAGCAAGAAACATAGCAACTACTTCCTTCATTGGGCCACCGGCTCGACCCATGTGCCAATGTAACGGAGTTTGTCCACGTTTCTTGTCACGGGCGTGCACGTCGCCACCGGCAAAAAGGAGTGTGGATGTGAAGATGATTGCATCCTCATCGTCCGGGTCCAGCGCGGCCCAGATCAACGGCGTTCTTCCGTCTTCCATATGCCCGTTGGCATGCTCGCCATCTGCGACAAGAGGGATGACATCAAGCCCGGAGTCGAGACTGAACATAAAGTCTCGGGAGCAGAGTCTGTCGCACTCGGGTGTTTGTGAATGCGCAATACCGGCAAGCATAACAAGGATAGAGGAAAGGATCGTTCTTCGCATTCTTGGGCCTTTGGAAAGCTAATCTGAGTTGCGATCATCTTTAGTGACCATAACAGCTCACCCAACAACAAATTCTATTTCTTGAGTGTGATTGCTCTTAAAGTTATTGAAAAGACACACTTGTTCCTGTCATTTGCTCCATGCCGGCTCGCCGAGTAAGTTCCTACTGCTTTTCACGAGCACGGTTGGCGGGCGAAGTTTCAGGGCCGAAAAAGTAATACACCTTGCTGAAGAAAATGCTGGTATTTTGCAAGACCTCGATGTCGCACAGCTTGTGCTTCAACAACGTGTAGGAAGGAAGTTCCGATCGTCCTTGACCGACTGAAAGCGTTACTGGCAAAGCCACGGAAGTCTGATGCCAAAGAACCGTTGTCGTTGAACGTTATTCTGACAGAAACACACGGAAGACTTTTGGAACTGTCGTTCGCTGAAAGTTCACCAGAGCGGCAGAACGAAGTCGCGTTCTTGCTTGAATTTATGCTCAGCGAGTTGAGCTTGACCCAACCAGAAGCCTTAATCGAACCAAAGAATTTGGCCCATGAATTCATATCAGCAATGATCGACAAACGCGAAGATGATGCAGCTAATCTTGAAAACGCAATTCTTCACTTGGTGCGCGGTGCTGGTCGCAGTGAGGAACAAGTATCGAGCGTCATGATGTTCATGGTTGCTCCAAACAGAGCTAACGATCTCAGCTGGTCACCTGTCGGATAAACATCCACCTTCTGAGTTTTGATTACTACTTTTGCCTGAAATGCGCAGAAGATCAGAAATCTCATCAGTCTTCATTTCGACTTTGCTAGTGTTGCCAGGCTAAACGCCAAAGGCAGCCCAGAGGCGTTCAATGTGCGACCTCGGGAATTGCGCAGTTCGCCTAATGACCATTGGTGAATGCAACTGTGTGCCCCGATAAGCAGGATGCTTCGTTACTACGACGACTATTGAAGTGGTGTTCTCGGTTTCGAACCGATGTCAGCTTCGTCCGCAGAGCAGACATTCGCCGCGATTGAGTGAATGACTGCTTCGAGCCCAAACTTGCCGTTGGAGGATAGGTTGCGAACGTCTGCTTTATCCTCTCTTTCACTGAGCTCGAGCTACGATTGTGGTTTTAAGCGCCGGGTTTCGAAAGGAAGCTACGCTACATCCGGCTTTCAACGCGAACCTGTCTGGCTAAAACTGTGACAAGCTTCTCGAAAACGAAGTTTTCAACTTTGCCAGAGAAGCCATCCAATCATCATTAGCCTGTAATTCTACATCGAATTGACGGGCCGGTTAATCAGCGGAGGCCGGCTCTCAGAATACTAAGTGCTAGACAGAAGTTTCGGTTTTTTTCTGTCTCATAAATTGAATCTCAACCTCAGCCCGAACACCAGAGGATCATCATCGGAGAAGCCGGGATTGTTCAAATATTGGACATCTGCCGTGAGCGCGAGGTTGTCGGAGATATCCAGCCGGTAAAACGCTTCGACGGTGGTTTGCGTGTCAAGGCTTTGATCGGTTGGGTCGGCGACCGTCACGCCAAACCCGAACAAGTCGTCATAGAACCCGGGGCGCCACATGACCCCGGCGTTGACCGCACGTCTGGCAATCGGGGCATCGCCGTCGGACCAGCCAAGGCGGCCGAACAGCATAACGCTTTCGTCAAGGGTCACATTGCCCGACAGCATCGCTCCGTGACTGCTGGGCACGCCGGCGTCTTCTCTGTCATCCACATGGAATACACCGAGGTGAACATTGGTGAGGTATCGTTGGTCTCTTGCAGGCGTCCAGCCGATCTCTCCGTAGGTGAAGAACTCCGAACCGCCGGGAAACCAGTCTATATCCGTCAATGATCCATTGGCATCGCTGACCACGCCAAGTGCGTAGATCTGATCTGTAAAGTAACCACCGCCAGCAATGCCAAAGCCGGGATCGGGAATGGGAAGGACTGGACTGAACAGAATTGAAAAATTCGAAAAGGTCGTGCGGGGATTCACATAGCCAAGGATATCGGAATAGTCGCCGGGGTCGATGCGACCTGCAACGAAGCCTCTGTCGATGCCGGACAGCGCCTGCGACCAATAAGCAACCGACAGCGTTGAATCTGTGTCGCTGAAGGTCGTTGCCGTGACACCGAGATATCCGATTTCGCCCGCGAGACCGCCCGGCGCGATATCCGTTCCTAGCCGATGACGGTTTTCGAGGATGAAGACAAAGCTACCCGCATTTTCACTGCCACGATTAAAGAGTGCCCAGTTGCCAATGATCCGCGCCTGCCCGGATGCCGCCTCGTCGGTGCCACTCAGGCTGTCTGAAGACTTCTGGTACAGCGCTTGGAAGTCGAAGGACAAATTCAACCCAGTGCGTTTGGCAAAAGCCTCGCGCGACTGTTCGAAGGGATCGAAAAACCGATCCAGCCCCGGCAATCTGGAATTCTCGAGACGCCGGAGCCTGTCCTGCTCCAATTGCGCCTGAGCCGACGCTGGCCCCCCGAGCGATGCGGTGGCTGCCGCCTCCAGTTGCCGTACCGTGCTGTTCTCTTGGGCTGCCGCCCCGGATGCGATGGCCGCCACTCCTGCGCAAACGCTCATGGTCTGTTTCAACCGCGCCATTGCAACTGTTACATTGAGGTTTGAGCGCATGGTTTTGTTCCTGATACGACTGACACTACTTCAAATCATCCTGCGCCTTGATCTCGGGCACGCGGGACAACGCTTCGGCCATGTCCGCGCTGCTCATCAATTCGATCATCTGGTAGTCGTCCAGCAGTCCATCCCCAAGACGGCTGACGTAAAACGCCTGAATGAAGGTGGGATCGTCAGGTAGCAAAACAGTGATATAGTTTTTCCCGTTTCCGAGCCCCCAATAGTAACTGAGAAGCTCCCCGCCAAGCGCCTCAATTCCACCTTTGACGCTAGCTGCACGATCGCCTGGATTTGCAATCTGCATTTCCCACGCGGCACTGTTGGACGTGCCAATGAACAAAAACGTGCGCATGTTTTGGGTATCTTCTGCAGTTGCCAATGTGGCGTATCCCGCCATAAGAGCCCCTAGGATAAGATGTTTCATCGTACGTCCTTTCGATGAAGAGCCTGACGAGGTTATTGGTTCTCTGTTTGAGATTGACGGTTTTGCTTGAGCTTTTCGGCGAGACCTTCCGCCCAAGTCTTGGTGGCGGCTGATGGATCGGTAGTGCCCACTGACTGGCGGACGTCATTTTTACTGAACGTTTGAACGTCAGTAACATCCATTTCGAAGGTGGCACGCATTGAAACGAAACCGTCGACTACCATCATCCGCTCATCCGACGGCTGGATTTGCAACTGTCCCGTCACAACAATTGGTTCATACATCTCGGTCGACTTCCAGCCATTGGTCAGACGCAAGCGAACCATCTGGTTTGGCGGTGGTGGTGGTACGTGGCTGCACATTCCCCGCTCTGGAACCAGATAGCCCACAGGCGTGCCGTCCTCGGCGGCGGGTGCCGGAATGACAAATCCACCCAGCTTGATGATTTCCCCGTCCTTCGCCGGATTTCCGGCTTCTCCTGCCAGCTTTCTCCGATCCGCAACAACCCACCTTTGCGAAATAAGCCAATTGGCATCAATCCCCTCGGCTTTCAGCTCCGCCTCGACGTCGGCGAGCTGAGCTTCCAGTTGCGATCGGTCATCTTCCGCAGTGTCTCCGGATGTCAGGCTCTCCTGAGCATTCACAAAGGTGCGCAGTGCGACAAGCTGATCGAAGGTCAGATCACGGAAGGGATCCTCGAAGTTCTGAGCCGCCTCATCAACGAGATCGGGCCAGTCAGTTACCAAAGGTTCGGCAACTGCGGCCTGCCAACAGGCTGAGAAGACAAAGGAGGCGAGGACCGACCGGAAAGCCCTCATTGCTCCGGGCTCCCGGGTATCGTGGTTTCGAGCGCTGCCGGCCGATCAGGGAACTCCGAGTGTTCATCCTCTGGCGTTTCGATATCCGCATGCCACGAGAATGCCTTGTCGCCCAGATCGAGCTCGATTTCACCGTCTGTGATGCGCGCGTACCGGATCGGCTTTCCGGGCCGCAGATCGGTGTTTGCAACGCCGCCGTCGATGATGATCTGACCGCTCACCAGAACGTAGGGAATCCCCTTGGTGAATGATCCGTTCATGCCCTTTTTCATCGATGATGTCTCAGTGATCGTCTCGGGGTTGAAAATTGTGATATCTGCGATCATGCCTTCCTGCATCCGGCCGCGCTCTTGCATCGCCTGAAGACCGACGCGGGAGAAGTACTTGGCGGGGATGTAAGAGGCGTTGTTGACGATCTCCATGAGCGGGATACCCTGCTCGCGGGCTTCGCGGAACACGATGCCATAAGTGCCGGCATTGCGCGGGTGGCCGCCGTACTCTCTGAAATCGGCCTCAACTGGCAGCGGTTCGCCATCGACGAGATAGCCGACGATATCATTGGCGATCGCAATGTCCTTCATGTGGATCCAGCGCTTCAGATCGGCTTCCGGGCGCACAGTGATGAAGATTGGCTTGGACGGGTCCTCTGCCTGTTGACGGAAGAATTCTTCGTCCGTTTCATAGAGCTCCCCGGTGGAGGTATCGAAGATATCCCGCGTCGGAACGATATTGTTCGACTCGATCTTGTCGGGCAGCAGTTGTGGGGTTGCGATGTTGGGATTTCCGGTGATCGCCGGATAGTACTCGGCGAAGATGTCCATGTCGCGCTGCTGCAGGCGGCGGGCGAGTTCGTAAATCTCTTCCCAGCCCTGATTCTGAATGTGCGACAGGATCAGCGCGCCATCCAGGGCCACGGCATTTGCGATCACCTCGTTTGCACCCAGCGAGTAGTAGAGCGGCAGGCTCTCGGTCGGCCCGAACCGTGTATGTGCGCCAAAGTACCGGTCATATTCCTTGGCAAGCTTCTGGAGTGCGAAGATCTCTTTCGGGAAGGTGTTGTACCCCATGTAGCCGACCGTCGTATTAACGGTGATCGCGCCGGCGCGCAGACCCTTGACGTACATGGTCATGACTTCTTCGAGTTGTTCCTTGGACGGGACATCGAGGGCCCAACTGGCATGGCCGTCTTCTTCCTCGGCCGCCCCGCGCGATTTGAGGATGTATGTCGGATCGGATGCCAGTTCGACCGGTACGCCGTCCATAACCACACGCCGGATCTCTTCATGTCCCATCCCGGTGCCGTAATTGAGAAAGGAGTTGCCCTCATACTTGTCATAGAACAGGTCGGCATCGGCCACACCGCTTTCCGTGTCGAGGATCGTGGTGGTCCCGTCGTGGGCCATCATCTTCTGATCAAACCCCCCGAAGGAGTGCGAGTGGGTATTGATGAAGCCGGGCGCGACCACGTGGCCTGCAACGTCGATCTCGCGTTCACCCGAAATTGCATCTTCGGTAATCGACGTGATCCTATCGCCCTTGATGCAGACGTTACGAACGGCGTCGAAATTGTTTTCCGGGTCCATGACCCGCCCGTTGAGCAGTGCAACATCGCAATCTGCGGCAAACGCCGGGGTTGCGAAACCTGAGAGTGCGACCAGAATGGCTATCGCGGATGTTTTCATTTCTAAGACTCCAAAAGTTGTTGGCGGACAGAGACCGATGACCCCGCCGTAATGGAGAGGTCAGTTCAGCGTGTTCTTGTAGATCACGCCGTCCTTCATGATCATTCGAATGCTTGGGACATCCTGTCCGCGCGGCGGCGCATCAAACCATGTATCCACCGCGCCGATGGCCGAGATGTCTTCAAGTGGGTTCCCGTCTACGATCAGAATGTCGGCGTAGGCGCCTTCTTCGATCACACCAAGCTTGCCTTCAGGGTAAGGGTTTCCTCGTCCGGTCAGAGCCGCCAATTCGCCACCATTCGAGGTCATCATCTGCAATGCCCAGAGGTTGCCAAACTCACGCGCGACAAACGCCTTCGTAAAATCCATTGACTGGCGATAAGGGACACCCGTGAGAAGCACGTAATCGGAATCGAACACCATCTTCGGCTTGTATTTTTTCACAAGATCCATGAGCTGCTTGCTGTTTTCCCGCAACCACAGAAACTTCGCCGTCGGCGGGAAAGTCGGGTCCTGATGCATCGGGTGTTCCAGAGCTTCGGGCGCAAGCGCAGTCAGGTTGGGCGAAAAGAACGCCTCTTTTTCGACCAGCTTCTGCATCGTCGGTTCGGTAATAGTCAGGCCGTGGTCTACCACTTTGACACCAAGATCGAGAGCACGGGACAGGTCGCTGTCCATAAATACGTGCATAGCGACGTATGAGTCCATATCGCCTGCAACCTCTACTGCAGCAGAAATCTCTTCGTTTGTGAAAGCAGACTGATAGATCGGGTCCTTGATCGATGTCACGCCACCGCTGACCATGATCTTTAGATAGTTTGCCCCTAAAGCAAAATTCCTCCTCGCACCCTGAAGCACCTCGGCGGGCCCGTCCACCAATCTGGTTATCTCCAGTCGCTCAAGATTGCTCTCGTTCTTGCGCTGACCAGCGATACCCCAGTCGCCGTGTCCGCCCGTTTGGCTAAGGCATGCGCCGGAGGAATAAATTCTTGGGCCGGGAAGTGATCCTTCATCAATAACCGCTCTAAGCCCACCATGAGCGCCGCACATATCGCGAACCGTTGTAAAGCCCATCGCCAACATTTCCTGCGCGAATGCGGCAGCACGTGCGCCAATCTCTTCCCATGTGGTGTCCTGAAGCCCCGGGATAGTCCCGTTCTTGTACATGTTCACATGCACATGGCTGTCGATAAGCCCGGGCATGAGCGTACGACCGTCTCCGTCAATGACGGTCACATCCACTTCTTTGGTCTCGATGCCGCGTTCCGTTTGAACGGTGAAGGAGTAGCCGTCGATGCCGCCGACTGGATCAGGCAACCGCTTGGATCCCCCGGTGCGCACATCGACTTCCCACTTCCCGCCCTCAGGAATGTCAGCGTCAATCTTGTGAATCTTGTTGCCTACCACGAGCACGTCGACGTTCTTGAGTCCGTCATTCACTCCATCAAAAACCATCACATTCTTGAAGAGTGTAACAGGGGGGATGTCACCTGTGGCCTCTTGTGCAAAAGCCGCGCTTGTTGTGAGAGCCAGTGCGCTCGCCATCATTGTAGATTTGCCGAGGTATTTCATAGGCTTCCTTTCCCTTCCGCTATCGGGGTACGCGGGGTGCCGAGGTTAATTCACCCCGCGCGACACTCAATCGAGTGTATTCTTGTAAATCACGCCGTTTTTCATGATGATTTTCAGATTGGCGTCCGGCTCGGCCAGCAGCAGGATGTCCTCCAGCGGGTTGCCATCGACCAGCAGAAGATCGGCATAGGCACCTTCCTCGACCACGCCGAGGGGGCCGTCTTGATACGGGTTGTTCAAGCCGGTCAGTTGGTTCATGCGGGCGCCGTTCGACGTTGCGATGCGCAGAATGTCATATGCGCTGAAACCCGCTTCGTGCAGATATCCGATTTCGTCGTTCATCTTCTTGTCCTGCTCAAGCGTCTGATCCCAGTTGTTCACAAGGTCTGTGCCCAGTGTGTAGAGATCAATCATGCCCGGCGTCGTCTGGATCACTTCGATCATATTGGCCGCAGCATCCCGCACACTTTTCCATTTCACGAAGGACGCTGGCGTGTAAAAGGCTTCCGCTTGTTCGGTGGTCACCGAGTAGACCGGGGCCACCGCCGTCGCGAACATGATCTGCTTTTCGACCATGATCTCGGCAGCCTCCTTGGTTAGGAACGGGATGTGTTCAATCGTCTTGGCGCCATTGTCGATGCAGTTGCGGATCGCCTGTTCGGTGAACACATGGCAGGTGACATAGGTGCCCCACTGCGCGGCCGTTTTGACCGCCATCTGAATCTCGTCAGCCTGATACTGAAGTGAGTGCAGCGGATCGAACTCTGACGTAACCCCGCCGCTGACCATGATCTTGATCTGGGTTGCCCCGCGACGCAGGTTTTCACGCACAGCCATTCGGATTTGCTCAGGTCCGTCGGCGATAAAGCTCATGTCCGTTTCGACCCAATGCGACGGCCCCTGACCCGACAACGTGGGATGCCGGTCGTTTAGTTTGCGGAAATCAGCATGGCCGGATGTCTGGGTGATAAACGCTTCCGAGGAATAGATACGTGGGCCCGGAAACATTCCGGTGTCAATTATGCGGGCGATGGATTTGGCCGGTCCTCCAAGGTCGCGCACGGTTGTGAACCCGTTCATGAGAATGCGCTGGGACCGGATCGTGGCGACGCCGCCAAGATGAAAGGGAGTGATGTTCTGGCGTAACCCGTCGCTGAGCGGATTGAATACTGTAAGATGCACGTGCTGGTCATGCATACCCGGCATCAACGTGCGCCCACCGCCGTCGATGATCTGGGCATTCGCTACAGCCAGAGGCTCGGTCGAAACTTCGGCAATCAGGTTGTCAACCACCAGAACATTGGCATTTTCGATCCGCTCTTCGTTCACGCCGTCAAAGACATGCACGTTGGTGAAGAGGATCGGAAAGCTTTCCTCTTGAGCAAATGAATATGTTGCGACCGCTGAAAGAAAAGTGGCGACCGTTAACCTTTTGAACATTTTGGAGTTCCTTCGTGGCAATGCACTGCTCTGCACGATTGTATCTTTGCGTGTGGCGCTCAGACTGTCATTAGCAATATGGTTGAAATGCATAAAAAAATACTCGAAAATGCGAATGAAAAAATTAAACTGTGAGTGTTCAGGTCGACAAATGAAACTCCCAACTGTTGAATGCTCGATGGCGCAACCTTTTGTGTCCCTTGCCCTCAGCCATGGCCTTGAAGTTGACAAATTTCTTGAGCCATCCGGCCTCAGTCTGAAGGACGTGCAGCGCGGCGAAGCGTTCATGGCAGGGCAGCATTGGTACGATCTGATCGACAATTTCGCGAAGGCATTGAGTAACCCGCATTTGGGGTTTGACGTCGGTGCGAATGCGGCTCTCAAGACATTGCCCAACCTGTCGATCCTTGAAACTCAAAGCGCGTCGCTCGGTGACCTTTTGATATCGCTAGTTGTGGACGTGGGCAGGATTTCGTCCATGGCGACCTACAATCTCGAGACCGACGGTCATATCGCCAGGTTAGATGCAAAACGCACATTCAAGCCATCTTCTCCACCTGGCCAAGTCGACGGCTATTATCTGGGATTTATGGTTCGACTAGTTCGATCCGTCTGCGGTCCCGACTGGGATTCCAAAAAGCTACATTTCTGGGTTTGCAAACCTGCTTGCATACCTGATTGGCAGAAAAAGGAGATTTCGGTACGCCAGACCAATCGCTTGGGCGCTCGCATCGAGTTTCCAGCGAGCTGGTTGCTGCTTCGGTCCGGGGGTGGGCAAAGCCAGAATCTCCCGGAGAACGTCACAGGCGCCGACGACTTTCTTCAGCAAACCCGCGATTTGCTTGAACTGCATCTCGACAAGCAACCTGCCACCCTGAACTGGTTTGCCGAGTTGTATTCGCAAAGCCCCGACCGTTTGAAACGCACCTTCCGAGCCAATGGTACAAGCTTCAAAGCAGAACTGGAAAAATGTCGGGCGAAGCGAGCGAAGACTTTGCTTGTAAACAGCCAACTTTCGATAAAAGAAATTGGTGAAAGTGTTGGGCTTCTGGACCAACCCAGTTTTCACAGGAGTTTCAAGCGATGGACCGGGATGACTCCGAATGAATTCAAAAAACGCAATCAGATATGCAACTCCGACTGATCGTTAAGCTAAAGATTACCGCTCCAAGATTCAGAAGCGACGACGCAAGTCCCAACTTACTGCAGGCGTTGGCTCGCTTCGGATATCCGGCGTTTTTCCGTGGGACTTCAACGCCGCGAAAAGCGTAAAGACTAGGCCATACCGACTCAACAGGCTTCTCACGGGCGTTTCGGATATGGGCTGATAAGGCCCCCGCAGCTTTCAAACGATCCAACAAATACGCTTACCCCGCGAACGAAGCCCACTTCTGGAAAGCGGTCATTGACCAAATGGTGGCTTTGTCCACAGAGCAGACGTTCAAGCAAGTTGCAGCGAATGACCGCTCAGACTTCCAAAGCGGTCGTTCGCGCTTGGTGCAACAAATGACCAAAAGGCTTATGTACTCTCGGCGAAACGCACTAGTAGCTGCACGGATGGCCTTGTCTCGTCTGACACAGCAGTCAAAAAGACCGGACATCTCGCGCTTGCTATGCGTAGGGTATAAACAAAATCGCGCGGAGTCCGGGTGAGGCCCGGGGGGTGGGGCTCGACAAGCCGACTCAATGAAGGGCGCAGAGGGTCCGAAAATAAAGGAGGGGTATCGACGAACTTTCGGGGGCAGTTCGGGTGCCGGAGAATATGCTTCCAGATTTATCCAGCAAAATCAATGGATTTTGGTGGAGCCTAGGGGAAACGCCGCCGAACGCCTAATGCACTGATAGTAAACACTATTGTAGTGTGTTGGTTTGCAGTGTGTCTCACCATAGTGTCACACATAGAAGTGCACAACCTGCTGCGTTGAACTGTGTATGCCCAAACACACACCAGACTACTGTCTCCTATTGGTGCGGAAGGTTGCGGCTGGTCTGCATTTGCTGAACATCCTCGGGCCAAGTGGAGCGTATGTAGGCCAGCACGTCCCATATGTCTTCGTCAGTCAGGGTGCTTTCAAAGCCGGGCATGCCACTGTTGAAGTCTTTAATGCCACGTGCTGCCAATGCGTCTGCTCCACCTAGTTTGGTATACTCAAACAGTAGCTGGTTATCATGGTGCCATGTGTGCCCTGTCACGTCATGTGGTGGTGCAGGCAACACTCCGTCATCGTCTGGTGTTTGCCAGTTGGGTTGGCCTTCCAGATTAGCTCCATGGCATGAGGCACAGTGTTCTGCGTAGAGTTCCTGCCCACTCGCTAGGTCTCTGTCAATCAACTCATGATCCGCAGTGACGATAGTGCCGATGCTGCATATAGCGAGTGCACACAGATGTTTGGTCATCTCTACCTACCTTAACTCGGAAGTGTTAGTACGCTGGTGAGTGTCGCCGTTGTCGCCAAAACCACTAATACGACTATTGCCTCCGCCTCGATAGATCGGGCGAGGTGCGAGGAATGGACGCAAGAGCATTACGAGCGCATGAACGCGACATACCAGAGGCAGGTGCTGGAACAATTGGAACGCCTCGCAGGCGAAGAGGAGCCGTTCTTCCTTCAGTACTGGCCGCTCTATCCACTCAATTTCACCTCTAGCGATCAACAAAGGTCCCGCAATGGCGGCTTTATGGCCGACAAGATGGAGCAGTTGGATGATTGGTTCGGCGATCTCATGGCCAAGGTCGACGAGCTTGGCGTAGCCGAGAACACGCTTGTGGTGTTCATGGCCGACAACGGCATCTTCAAGCAGTACTCACCAAATTCCGGCATGATCGAGTTGATCTATCGGGGAGGCAAGGCAGAGCATCTCGAAGGCGGGGTACGCGTGGACGCGTTCGTGAGATGGCCGCAAGCAATCGAAGGTGGAAGCTACGCGGGAGACATTATCCACGTCTCCGACCTCTACACCACGTTGGCCCGCGTCGCTGGTGGTACGGAGTTCATTCCACGTGACCGGGTGATCGATGGTGTGGACCAAACCGCATTGTTGCTGGAAGGCGAAGGGAACTCGCGCCGGGACTATGTTTATATCTACGAAGGCCCGGTCTTGCGCTCAATCGTAAAGCAGGAGTTCAAGATGCACATGCCCGCACCGGGTGTGCCGGGCGCTGCAGCGCCGGTCTTTAACATCCTGCGCGATCCTCGAGAGACAACCCCCGACATCGGTGGATCGCTTTGGTCCGGGGCGTCATTTCAGGACATGGCAAAGCGCCATGCCAAGATGATAGCGAAGTACCCGCACCGCCCGATTGGCAAGGATGAACCCTACGGCGGCATCGAAAACCTCCGCCCTGAGAGCGAGCTAGCCCGTAAGACGTTTGCGAGTTGGCAGGACGAGTAACCACGGCCAACGGCGGGTGAGCACTATTCGGCTAGTACGTTAACACCCTGTGTTTCAGCCGAGGTTTGCCAACGTGGTGAACCTCGGCTCAGAGCACGAAAGGGCCTGTCGGGGTAACAAGGGTGAACGACAGGGCAACCTGCTTGGGTGACCTTTTAGTGGTCACTACAATTGTCGGGTTTGCGTCAATTCCGTCGGTTGCTGGGAGCGGAGGCGGCAGCAGGCGGCACCCGTAGCGAACGGCGACTAAGTCGGCATAGCAGACGGTTATGGTGGCTCAAGTGAACGGGCAGTTTGGGCTCTAAGCGGACTTTCAGCGGTTTCGCCTGAATGGCCGCTTTCCAGCCACCGATTGCACCTACCGGCAGTACCCGGCGCGTCTCAACCGAGATTTGGCCGCGGATGTCTCCAAATGCCTATAGCGCCCACCCGAGTACCTTGCGCAATCCAGAGCATGCCCCGCAGCAATCACTGCAGCACCAATGTCTTGTCCGTCCGCGTAACAAACACCAACCCAGCGATCATATGTGCGCTCGCCATTGAGACTGCACTCGATGTTCTTGCCGCGTAGGAAGTTCACCATCCATCGTTTGGCATCCTGACCAGAACGAGTGCCAAGCTCCGGCGCATCCACGCCGTTCAAACGGACCGGAGTGCCATCGACAACGATCGTGTCCGCGTCGCGTACTTGGAGGCCACCAGCGGCAGCAGTAGTGGCGAAAAATGCCAAGGCAATGGTTAGCTTCTTGAACAAGGCGAAGTCCTCTGTGTCTCGTGTTAATCGATAATTTGGGTTGCTATGCGGGTATCTACTAGTTCTTCCTCGATAAGCGCATAGATTTCCTCGGGTGGGGTGTTGAGTGAGAACGGCATCAGTGACGGGTCCACACCCAAGTCAATCAGGTGCTGCATCGTCTCTCCTTGCCCCTTCTGGATGCTTTCCACGGCGAAGACGGCCGGAATTAGGCGAGGCTGTTCGTAGTAGTGCTGATGCATACCCACAATGCCGCGAAGAGAGACGATGCGTTCCTCACCGCCTGCAAGGACGTAAGGACATGACGATGCGCACATCGAGCCAGCTAGAACTGCGGTAGAAAGCTCAGCGCCTCTCACCTGCTTACCAATGGACAGTGCCTCGGAAACTACTCCGCCCGGGCTGTGGAGAGCCACAAGGTCGGGCTTCTCCTGCATGTCGGACAGGTACGAAGCGAAACGGGCCGAGTCGTCCAACTCTATCTGGCCGCTAAGAAGAAGTATTCTCCCCAGTCCTTCGACTTCCTGAACTGAGAAGTCCAATCGGTTCGGAAAAGCCTCTGGCACGGGTACGTCCAGAGGTCCATCCTGCGGCAAAAGCGACGGATCGCTACGATCAGTGCGATACTCTCGACGTTGATCGCCGGGGGATATCGGACCAGTCGGGAGTTGAACACGCTCCTTGAACGGGCTTGGCATTACACCAAGAATGTCCGACGCTATCAGAACGCCTGCAATAGCGAGCTGTAGGATGAGAACGTAGCGTAGCCCTGAACGAGGATCGAGACGGCTTAACAGGCTCATCACGTTTCATCTTTTTGTGGAGTGGCGGACCCTAACGAGAGCCTCAGCCCTGATTTTGGTGCGTAGAGAGAATGTTTCTTCGACTTTACCGTACGAGTCAGCAAGGTCCTTCGGGACGGCTGCACGGTGATAATAGGTTGATCCACGGCGATACAGACGGGGGTGTCCAGGCATCTTCTCAAGAGTCCTCACTGTAACACCTCAATGTAACAGACCCTTCGGAAAACCATTGAAAACCATGAAGTTATTGAGTTCAAAGCATATCATGGAGATTTGGTGGAGCCTAGGGGAGTCGAACCCCTGACCTCTTGCATGCCATGCAAGCGCTCTCCCAACTGAGCTAAGGCCCCATACAAGTACTGCCGAAGCAGTGGACGGACGTCTATGAGACAGTGGCGGTTAGCGCAAGTCCAAAAACAGGCTGAGTGACCAAAAACTTTCAGCCCGCCGTCCGGGACGGTTCGAGGCGGCGCGGGGCCGCCTCTGACCGGAATTAGTTTTCGTCCTCGGACGACATGTCAGTGATGTCGTCCAGCGAGACGTTATCATTGTCGTCGTCATCATCGTCCAGCAGATCGTCGTCCAGTTCAACGTCGACGTTGTCGTCATCATCCAGAACAATATCTTCATCCGACGCGTTCTCACGCGCTTTGGCCGATGCTGCGTCTTCCGCATCTGCGGCGATCATCCGGCTTTTGCCGGTTTCAAGCTCCACGATCTCGCCGGTATAGGGGCTAACGATCGGGTCCTTGTTCAGGTCATAAAACCGCTTACCGGTTGTCGGGCAAACGCGCTTTACACCCCATTCTTCCTTGGGCATGTCAATTCCCCTTGATATCAGGTGAGTTGTATCAACGATTCAGGTCACGTGCCACATGCGGCGGGTACTGTCAAAGCCTTTGAGCAGGAGAAACAGGCATATGGGAGATCACGCACTGCCCGGGACGCCTCCGGTGCCGCTGACATTGCGCAAGTCAGCACGGGCGCGACGGATCAGCCTGCGAATTTCCCAATTGGACGGGCGCGTTACACTGACTTACCCGCAAGGCGTGCCTGAGGCCGAGGCGCTGAACTTTGCACGTATGAAAGAAGACTGGATCCGGCAACATCTTGAGGACAGACCGGAGCTGTCGGTTGTCCAGTTTGGTCAAAGTATCCCGGTCGAGGGCGTCGCACGGCGAATCGTTCCCGCCAACGGACGTCGTGTGCAGATGGGCACTGATGAAATCGCAGTCCCAAAGGGCGCCGAGGCGCGACGTTTGGGCAGATTTCTCAAGGAACTGGCGCGGGATCGTCTTACCGGGGCGTGCGATGATTATGCGGCCATGTTGGGACGTCCGTATTCCAGCCTGACGATCCGGGATACGCGGTCCCGCTGGGGGTCGTGCAGTTCGACAGGTGGTTTGATGTTTTCTTGGCGGTTGATATTGGCCCCGTCCGATATCCTGCATTACGTCGCGGCGCATGAGGTTGCGCATTTGGCAGAAATGAACCACTCGCCCGCGTTTTGGGCGCAGGTTGAGCGCATTTTCGGGGACTACAAAGACCAAAGACGGTGGCTGCGCGACAACGGGGCGCAGCTTCATCAGTATAGATTCGATACTGCCATGAGTTGACCGCAGGTCAGTTTGTGATCACATGGGGGCATGTTAAGCGCTCGTCCTTCAGAAACCCAAACAGCAACACATGACCGGGTTTACCGTGCCCTGCGCGCCCGTATCATGCACGGTGAGATTTCGCCGGGTCAGGCCCTGACTTTGCGCGGGATCGGCAAAGAGTTTGGTGTTTCGATGACCCCGGCGCGCGAAGCGGTGCGGCGTCTGGCAGCTGAAGGCGCGCTGTTTCTGTCGTCATCCGGCCGTGTCTCGACGCCCGAGTTGACGAATGACCGGATCGAAGAGCTGGCGGCCCTGCGCGCCCTGCTTGAGGTGGAGCTGGCAAGCCGCGCTTTGCCTCGGGCGCATATGGCTTTGATCGACCGGCTTCAAAGCATCAACATGAACGTGGCTGAAATGGTCACCAAACGGGATGCTGTCGGCTATATCCGGACCAATCTTGAGTTTCACCGGACCCTTTACCTGAGGGCGCAGGCACCCGCGATGCTGGCCATAGCCGAAACCGTCTGGCTGCAATTGGGACCGACGATGCGCGCTTTGTATGGTCGTTTGCGCCGGACTGAGCCGCCGCATTACCACAAGCTGATCATTGCCGCGCTCAAGGCCGGGGATGAACCCGGTTTGCGCCTCGCGGTGCGCTCGGATGTCACGCAGGGTCTGAGGATGCTGGTCAGCTAGGCGACTTGTCGCCGAGCGCCCTGCGTCTGCTCTGACCTGGTTCGTCGTTCTGGTTTAGGGCGCGGCTCTGTTGTACTCTGGACCAAACCACAACAAGAGCAGATTTCAGTCATGATCAATCGTCGAGTATTTTCTGTCGGCCTCGGGTCCGCCCTTTTGACTGCATGTTCCGCAGGGACGCAGTCCAATGCACCTGCATCGCGAATGCGTGCCGTTCCGAACTCGGGCTGGGATGCCTGGGTGGCCGGTTTCAAAGGCCGCGCGGCCGCGCAGGGCATTTCGCAATCCACAATCGATCGGGCCTTTCAGGGGGCGGGTTATTTGCCTGACGTGATCGAACGCGATCGCAATCAGGTTGAGTTCAAGCGCTCGCTCGAAGACTATCTGGCTATCGCCGCCTCGGATGAGCGGATTGAGACGGGTCAACAGATGATGGTCCGCCACGCCGCGACGTTGTCCAAGATTGAAGCGCAATACGGTGTCGACAAAGAGGTTATCGTTGCGGTCTGGGGGCTTGAAAGCCGCTATGGTGCCCGCCGTGGTGATGTGCCCGTGATCTCGGCGACCTCGACACTGGCTTATGACGGGCGGCGGGGTGCATTCTTTGAAAAGCAATTGATTGCGGCCCTGCAGATCATTCAGGAGGGCGACACGACGCCCGACAAGATGACTGGAAGCTGGGCAGGCGCAATGGGCCACACCCAGTTCATTCCGACCTCGTACCTTGCCTATGCGGTGGATTTCACCGGCGATGGACGGCGTGATATCTGGTCTGATGATCCAACAGATTCACTTGCTTCTACAGCGGCATATCTGGCCCGCGCGGGATGGGTGCGCGGGCAGCCTTGGGGTGGCGAGGTTGGAACAGTCTCGGGCACGCCGATCGCGGTTCTGCAGCCGCAAAAGCCGGGGCCGCGAATTGCTGTTTTCCGCAATTTTCAGGTGATCAAGCGGTATAATAATTCGGACAGCTATGCGATTGGCGTCGGGCACTTGTCCGACCGGATCGCTGGCGGTGCACCGTTCCAGGCATCGTTCGGGCCGGATGCCGCGGGTTTGACGCTGGAAGATCGCAAGGAACTGCAACGCCGATTGACTGCCGCCGGGTATGATACGCAGGGCGCAGACGGTGTGATCGGGAATAACACGAAATCCGCCATCAGCGCCTATCAGGGCGCCAAGGGCCTGCCAGTGACGGGCGAACCCTCGGTGGCGCTGTTGCGGCAGTTGGGGGGCTAGGCGCGTTACGCGGCCAGCCCTTTGGAACCGATATCGAGGAATTTTTGACGGCGGTCGCGGATCAGAGCGGCCGCGTCTTTGCCGTCCAGCTCGTTCAGCATTGCGGCAATCGCTGCGCGAACCGAGTCAACCGCAGAGGCGCGATCACGATGAGCGCCACCTTTAGGTTCGGTAATGATACGGTCGCAGACGCCCAATTTGTAAAGGTCTTGCGCGGTCAGGCGCAGGGCCTCTGCCGCTTCGCGCATCTTTTCCGAATCTTTCCACAGAATCGACGCGCAGCCTTCGGGCGAGATGACCGAGTAAACCGAATGCTCCAGCATCGCCACGCGGTTTGCCGTGGCAAACGCCACCGCCCCGCCCGAGCCGCCTTCGCCTATGATGACCGAAACCAAAGGTACGCCGATTTTCAGGCACATCTCGGTTGACCGGGCGATCGCTTCGGACTGGCCGCGCTCTTCCGCGCCTTTGCCGGGGTAGGCCCCAGCCGTGTCGATAAGGGTGATGACCGGCAGCCCAAACCGCCCTGCCATTTCCATCAGTCGGACGGCTTTGCGGTATCCTTCGGGCCGGGCCATGCCGAAATTCCGTTCGATCCGCGACTTGGTGTCCGAGCCTTTTTCGTGCCCGATCACCATGACGGGCTGGTCGTTGAAACGTGCAAGCCCACCGATAACGGCCAGATCGTCGGCAAAGTTTCTGTCCCCGGCCAGCGGAGTGAATTCGGTGAACAGTTCCTTGACGTAGTCCTGACAATGTGGGCGTTCAGGGTGCCGTGCCACCTGACATTTTCGCCACGGGGTCAGATCTGCGTAAAGCTCGTCCAGCAGCTTGGCGGCCTTGGCGTCCAGTGCGGCGGCTTCTTCGGCCACGTCCATCTCTTCGTTGGCGCGGGCCAGCGCGCGCAATTCCTCGGCCTTGCCTTCAATCTCGGCCAGGGGTTTTTCGAAATCGAGATACTGGGTCATGACGCCTCTCAACGCGGAATTTCCCTGCTATATGACCTGACGTCGCGCCGGATGCAACTCGGGCAATGCGATCGGCCTTTGTTGCCGTCAGATTTCTTCGCCAAGAAGCCGGTTACTCTGGCCATAGAACGGGGTATAGCGAAGCCACCAACAATATCGCCATGGTCCAGTTGAACACCGACAAGCGTTTCGGGTTCGTTAACACGCGCGCCATCTGCTGCCCCAGAACCGTCCACGTACTGACCGAGGGCAGGTTCACCGCGCCAAAGACCAACGCAACGACAACGATGGCGTTCAGAGTCTGCCCGGGCGTGTAGGCGGTTGTGGCGGTCAGGGCCATGACCCATGCCTTAGGGTTGACCCATTGAAAAGCTGCGGCCTGTAAAAAGGTCATTGGCGTGCCCGAGGTCACCCCCGCCTTGGCCGGCGCTGCATGAGCGACTTTCCAGGCAAGAAACAGCAGATAAAGGACCGAGGCGGTTTTCAGGATCGTATAGCTGATTGGGAACCGATCAAAGACCTGCACCAATCCGGCCCCGACAAGCAGAACCATCACCGTAAAGCCCAATCCGATCCCCAACATGTGCGGGACTGTCCGGCGAAAGCCAAAGTTCGCACCCGATGCCATCAGCATCAGGTTGTTTGGTCCCGGTGTAATGGACGAAACAAAGGCAAACGTGATCAGGGCCAGAAGAATCTCATAAGTCATGAAGGGGATAATTGCTGCGTATTGGGCAAATGAAATTGCGTTTTTGTGCGTGATTGTCATAGTTTTGCAATCAATGACCAAGATAGATCAAATAAATCAGCAAATATTGCACGAACTTTCGCGTGATGGACGGATCAGCAATCTGGATCTGGCCGAACGTGTCGGGCTTTCCCCGTCTGCCTGCCTGCGCCGCGTGCAAGAGTTGGAGCGTTCAGGGGTGATCGTCGGATATCGCGCGGTGTTGAACCCGGCGGCGGTTGGTGTGGGGTTTGTGGCCTATATCGGCGTGGGGCTGGGTGAACATACCAAAGCCGCGCAGGAAGGGTTCGAGCGCGCCCTGCAGCGTGCCCCCGAAGTGGTTGAGTGTCACAACATCACTGGCACCATAGAATACCTGCTGCGCGTCGAATGCGCAGACCTTCCGGCATATAAGACCTTTCATACGGATGTGCTGGGAACGCTGCCCCATGTCACGTCGATTACGTCTTATGTCGTCATGGATTCGCCCAAAGATATGCGTGCTTAGCCTTGCGATTGTGATGTTTAACCGTCTTGCGGGGTTAATTTTCACACCCTAGTGTCAGTTAATGACCTAATTTGACGGGGAACATACCCCGCGGGATGACTCTCAGGGAGGAGAAAATGAAACTCTTCAGAACAGGGGCGCTCGTCGCAGTATTCGCGATGATTGCCGGTGCGGCCATGACAGCGCCGCTCAAGCTGCAACCTGCCAGCCCCCAGCCCAGTCCAAAAGCGGGGCTTAACGTGAAGTATGCATGGGAGGGTAATCCTCCACGCAAGATCCAGAACCTGTCCAAGGTCGATTTTTTGCTGAAAAAGGCCAAGCCGGGTCAGCCGCTGCGCGGGTTGGACTACCGCGATACGTCAGAAGGCGACCCGGTGTTGACGTTCAACGAAGCGTTCAACGTCGCGGCTGAGATCACCGGTTATATCAAGTTCAACGCGCCCGGTGTCTACGAGCTTGAGACATGGTCCAATGACGGGATCGACGCTTGGGTCGGCGGGCAGCAGATCGGGTACTTCAATGGTCGTCAGGGTTGCGATGCAAACCAGAGGACCGAGGTCGAAGTCCCGCAGGCTGGATGGTACCCCCTGAAGATCAAGTATTTTCAGAAATACGGAACGTCTTGCCTGATGATGAAATGGGGCAAGAAAGGCGAGCGGTTCACCTGGACCCCCAACGACGTCTTTGGCCGTTAAGAAAAAGGCGCCCTTCGGGGCGCCTTTTCAGTTTCAACCGTTTGCGGCGATCAATTCAGCCTGCGCCACGATGACCTCGGCCTGTTTGATCGACGCGATGTCTACCAGACGCCCCTTGTAAACCGTTGCGCCTTCGCCGTTGGCCTTTGCCTGTTCCATCGCAGCAAGGATTTCGCGGGCCTCGGACACGGCCTCTTCCGACGGGGTGAAGACCTGATTGGCCAGCGCGATCTGCTTGGGATGGATCGCCCATTTGCCGACCATGCCCAAAGTGGCCGAGCGTTTGGCCTGCGCGATATAGCCTTCGTCATCCGAGAAATCGCCGAACGGCCCATCCACGGGCAACACGCCATGGGTGCGGCAAGCGGCGACGATGGCGGCCTGCGCCCAGTGCCACGGATCAGACCAGTGCTTTTCGCCCTCGCGCAGCATGTAATAGTTTTCCTGCGTGCCACCGATGCTGGTGGTCTTCATCCCCATCGAGGCGGCAAAGTCCGCAGCACCAAGGCTCATGGCCTGCATTCGGGGCGAAGAGGCCGCAATTTCCTCGACATGGGCGATGCCTGCGGCGGATTCGATGATGACCTCAAAGCTGACGGGCTTGGTGCGGCCCTTGGCGCGCTCGATCGCTGTGACCAGCGCGTCTACAGCGTAGACATCTGCTGCGCATCCGACTTTAGGGATCATGATCTGGTCCAGACGATCGCCTGCCTGTTCCAGCAGATCAACCACGTCACGGTACCAGTAAGGTGTGTCCAGCCCGTTGATGCGGACGGACATATACTTGCCGCCCCAGTCGATGGTGTTCAGCGCTTCGATTACATTGGCGCGGGCTGCATCCTTGTCACTAGGTGCGACCGAGTCCTCGAGGTCCAGATTGATCACATCGGCTGCAGACGCGGCCATTTTCGGGAACAGTTTGGTGTTTGATCCCGGCCCGAACAATTGGCAGCGGTTGGGGCGCGCGGGGGCGGCGGGTTGGATGCGAAAGCTCATCTGGACCTCGTGCGAGAAAGGAAATTGCGATTTTCTTGCCTCTTGAGGTATTAAATTGCGCGGTGCTGCGCAAGCGTCTTTGTGCAGATGCGGCAATGCAATCGCAGCATTCACCGTAATACGCTGCGTCGCTGGAGGTTAAAGTTTAATCGCTTTGAAAACTTGGGATGATTTTGCGCGTCAGGTAAAAATTACGCAAAATTATCCCTCGCGACCCGGCGTCCTTGCGGGAAAACGCGAAACACTCGTTCGGGTGCTTCAATAATCTGCGCCGGAATCAAAGGAGTGCACCGCAATGATCGAGACACCGTATCTGTTGTTTTTGGGCGATGCGCCCGACCAGTTGGCGGCAAAGGTTGCCATCGGAATCCGCGACTGGCGACCGGAAAACGCCGTGGGTCAATACCGCATGGACGGCTGTAAGGCCGATCTTGGCATGACGGATATGACGCTTGCCGAAGCCAAGGCCGCCGGGGCAAAGACGTTGGTGATCGGCGTTGCCAATCGCGGCGGTGTGATCAGCGCAGCGTGGAAGAAGGTGCTGATCGAAGCGCTGGAGATGGGCTATGATCTGGCGTCCGGCCTGCACAACCTGCTGCGTGATGAGGGCGATCTGGTCGCGGCTGCTCAGACTCATGGTTGCACGTTGCATGATGTGCGGGTGCCGACCGTTGGGTATCCGATTGCAAACGGTCGTAAGCGCGCAGGCAAGCGCTGTCTGGCCGTTGGCACCGATTGTTCAGCAGGCAAGATGTATACCGCGATGTCGATGGATGCCGAGATGCGCAAGAGGGGTATGAAATCCACCTTCCGCGCCACCGGTCAGACGGGCATTCTGATCACCGGGCAGGGCGTTCCACTGGACGCGGTCGTCGCCGATTTCATGGCGGGTGCGGTTGAATATCTGACGCCCGAGAGTGACGCCGATCACTGGGATCACATCGAAGGGCAGGGCTCGCTTTACCATGTGTCATATTCTGGTGTGACCATGGCGCTGATCCATGGCGGCCAGCCGGATGCGCTGATCCTGTGCCACGAACCCACCCGGACCCATATGCGCGGCTTGCCGGAATATTCTTTGCCAACGCTGCCTGAACTGCGCGACGCCGCCCTTCCGATGGCCCGGATCGCGAATCCGGCCTGTCAGGTTGTCGGGGTGTCGATCAACACGCAGAACCTAAGCGAAGAGGACGCTTTGGCCTATATCGACGAGGTTGAGGCCGAGATGGGCCTGCCCGCCACTGATCCCTATCGGTTTGGTGCGGGTAAATTGGTGGATGCGCTAGCCGCGCTGTGATCTAAGCGCTGGGCCGGTGGCGTTTGTTGCCGGCCTTTTCGACACTAAACTGAAAGGGTAGGCGCGTGCAGATAGAGGTCTCTCGTGATGTGTTTCGGCTGGCGCAGGTGTTCACCATTTCGCGCGGGTCGCGGACCGAGGCGAAGGTTCTGACGGTCCGGTTGTCGGATGGCGTGCATCAGGGCTGGGGCGAATGTGTTCCTTACGCGCGTTATGACGAAACGCTGGAGTCCGTCGAGGCCGAGATAGCGCGCCTGCCAGCTGAATTTACACGCCAGTCGCTGATGGACCTGTTGCCCGCCGGGGCTGCACGAAATGCGGTGGATTGCGCTCTGTGGGATCTGGAATGCAAACGCGCAGGGAGACGTGCCTGGGACCTTGCTGGTCTGCCGGTTCCGGGGCCAGAGATTACCGCCTATACCCTTTCGCTGGACACGCCCGAGGCGATGCAGGCGCAAGCGGCGCAAAACGCGCATCGCCCGTTGCTGAAGATAAAGCTGGGCACGCCGGACGACATGCCCCGTCTTGAGGCCGTTCGCGCAGGCGCGCCTGGCGCGCAGATCATTGTCGACGCGAATGAGGGCTGGTCTGCCACCGTCTATGCCGATCTGGCCCCGCATCTGGTGCGTCTGGGTGTTGCGTTGGTCGAGCAGCCCTTGCCCGCAGGCGAGGATGACGCGTTGATCGGGATGGAGCGTCCGGTGCCGGTCTGTGCTGACGAATCCTGCCATGACCGGACCAGCCTGCCCAAACTGAAGGGCAAATATGATGTGGTCAACATAAAGCTCGACAAAACCGGCGGCCTGACCGAGGCGCTGGCCCTGCGTGATCAGGCGCTGGCCCAAGGCTATAAGGTCATGGTTGGTTGTATGGTCGGCAGCTCGCTTGCGATGGCCCCTGCGACCTTATTGGCGCAGGGTGCGATGGTAACGGACCTTGACGGCCCGCTTCTTCTGGCCGAAGACCGAACCAACCCGCTGATTTTTGATGACGCCGGAGTGCATCCGCCTTCAAGCGCGCTCTGGGGCTGAGGAGAACAACATGACCCGCACCGTTTACGTGAACGGAGAATACCTGCCCGAGACCGAGGCCAAAGTCTCGATCTTTGACCGTGGTTTCCTGATGGCCGACGCTGTTTACGAGGTGACCAGCGTGCTGGATGGCAAGCTGATCGACTTTGAAGGCCATGCGGTGCGTCTGAAACGGTCGCTGGACGAATTGCAGATGGCCGAGCCATGCAGCAAAGATGAATTGCTGGAAATTCACCGCAAGCTGGTCGAGCTGAACGGGATCGTTGAGGGTTTGGTCTATTTACAGGTCACACGCGGCAGCGATGGCGACCGGGATTTTGTGTTCCCTGCGGCCGACACCAAACCAACGCTGGTTCTGTTCACGCAGAACAAGCCGGGACTGGCTGACAGCCCTGCGGCGCAGAAGGGGGCCAAGATCATCTCGATCGATGATATCCGTTGGGGCCGTCGCGACATCAAGACAACGCAATTGCTGTATCCGTCCTTGGGCAAGATGATGGCCAAGGCCGCTGGATGCGATGATGCGTGGATGGTCGAAGATGGGTATGTTACCGAAGGCACCAGCAACAATGCTTACTTCGTGAAAAACGGTAAGATCGTCACCCGCCCTTTGTCCAACGACATCCTGCACGGCATCACCCGCAAGGCCGTGCTGCGTATGGCGGCTGAGGCGCAGATGGAGGTCGAGGAACGTCTGTTCACCATTGACGAGGCGAAAGAGGCAGATGAGGCCTTTACCACTTCGGCCAGTGCTTTCGTGATGCCAGTGGTTGAGATCGACGGGATTGCTCTGGGCGATGGCACGCCGGGGCCGATTGCAAAGCGTCTGCGCGAGATCTACTTGGACGAAAGCCGCAAAGCGGCGATCTGATTTAAAAGGCTCGCTGGAATGGCGGGCCTTTTAGCTATATGTCCTCAGCCTTTTTTGCCGACGTTTTCTTCAAAGGCGACCTCGAAGGCGGCCTGTTTTTGAGGGCTGGCCTCGGTCTGATAATTGGCTTTCCATTCATCCATGGTCATACCGTAGAAAATCTGGCGGGCCTCGTCCTTGCCCATCTCAATGCCTTTTTCATTGGCGGCTTCTTGATACCAGCGCGACAGGCAGTTGCGGCAGAACCCGGCCAGATTCATCATGTCGATGTTCTGGACGTCGGTACGGTCTTCCATCAGGTGCTTTTGCAAGCGGCGGAAAGCGGCGGCCTGAAGTTCGATTTCGGTTTGCTTGTCCATGGTCTGGCTCCGGGTAAACACTCTTGTTTTCTATGACCTAGCGGTCCGGTGGCGATGTTTCAACAAACAGGACGTCACGCCAGTTTCAACGCCAGCCACGGGACGATGCAAAAGATCAATGTCAGAATCTTGTAGTTGGCGAGATACCTGAAATAGGCCCGTTTCACGTCCGGGCGTTCCATCTGGAACATCCTGCCGTGGATACCGGCAATCCAGTCCTGCAAAAGCAGGACCATTGCTGTGGTAAACAGCAATACCGCGATATTGAGCACGGCCATCCAACCAAAGACGGAGGTGAGGAATTCCTGAGTCATAGTCGCCCCCTTTCCCACGATATATATGGGTTGGCGGCGAACCTCACAATGTCGTGCGCTTAAAGGTCGCTGTCCTCCAAAGCATCCTTCAGAACAACCGCCAACCGTTCAGCCCATGCGCGCTGCCCTGTGTGATCGGCGATCAGGTCGTTGCGTAATTCGATCAACGCATTAGGGCGGCCAAATCCCGTGCAGTGCTTGTCGATCGCGTCGCCGGGCAGCACGCCGGTATAGGGCTCGTTGATGCCGACGCACAGATCGTCTTCGGCCTGCAGCCGGTTGATCAACGGGCGCGCAAAACGTTCGTCCGGGGTGTGGAGAACACCCACGTGCCAAGGGCGCGGATCACGGCCGCGAAGCTGCCGGGTGAATGAATGCATCGACACAATCACCGCGTGGGGCAGGGCGGCTAATTCAGCAAGCGCATTGTGATATGGGCGATAGCACATGTTCAAGCGGCGTTCGCGCTCGGCGTTGTCGGCGTGGCGGTTGCTGGGAATGATCGAGCCATCATAGAGCTTCATCAGCAAGGTCGGGTCATCCTCACCCCGGTTGGGGTCGATCACAAGGCGCGAGAAATTGGCGGCAATGACGGGTGCGTTCAGGATCTCGCCCAGATGCTTGGACACCTCATAGGCGCCAACGTCATAGGCGATGTGACGTTCCATATCCTCGCGCGGCAGGCCGAGGTCCCCGCCGTTGATATCGGGCGGAACGGTGTTGGTTGCGTGGTCGCATGTGATCAGCCAGCGCGACGGGCGATCAGCGCCGTGGATAAAAAACGGAGAATACGTCATAAGCCTGTCATCTAGTTTGTCGCAGGTGTAGGGCAGTTGCTTTGAAAAGGGAATTGCGCAATAAGCAGCCTGCGGCAATGTTTGCGATAACATTTTCGCGAAGCCAAAAGACGACGTGAGGAGAGCAAGACCAATGCGACGCCTGAGAAGTGTAAAGATCGTGGCGACGCTGGGACCGGCGTCCAACGATTATGATACCATTCGTGCCCTGCACGAGGCCGGGGCGGATGTGTTCCGCCTGAACATGAGCCATGGCAGTCATGATGAAATTCGCGAACGTCATCAGATCATTCGGCAGGTAGAGAAGGATCTGGACAGCCCGATTGCGATCCTTGCCGACCTTCAGGGCCCGAAACTGCGCGTGGGCGTCTTTGCCAACGATGCGGAAGAACTGGTTGAGGGAGCAGCTTTCCGGCTGGACCTTGATCCAAAGCCTGGGGATATCAGCCGCGTATGCTTGCCTCATGCCGAGATTTTTGCCGCGCTGGAGCCAGGTGCGCGTCTTTTGGTGAACGACGGTAAAATCCGTCTGGTCGTGCAGGATTGTGGGCAGGACTTCGCCAACTGCTCTGTCGAAGTGGGCGGGACGATTTCAAACCGCAAGGGTGTGAACGTACCCGACGTCGTGCTGCCGCTTGCGGCATTGTCCGCCAAAGATCGCGACGATTTGGAATTTGTCTGCCAGTTGGGTGTCGACTGGCTGGCGCTGAGCTTTGTGCAGCGCGCGAAGGACGTGTTTGAGGCTCGCGCATTGGCTGATGGCCGCGCGTCTATCCTGTCCAAGATCGAAAAACCGGCGGCGGTCGAAGCATTTGACGATATCCTTGATGCGTCTGACGGTATCATGGTCGCGCGGGGTGATCTGGGCGTCGAGCTGCCGGTGTCAGCCGTGCCGCCGATTCAAAAACGTCTGGTTCGGAAATGCCGTGGTGCGGCCAAGCCGGTAATTGTGGCGACGCAAATGCTGGAGAGCATGATCGAAAGCCCAATGCCAACGCGCGCCGAGGTGTCGGACGTGGCCACCGCAATTTACGAGGGCACCGACGCTATCATGCTCAGCGCTGAATCCGCTGCGGGCTCTTACCCGATCGAGGCGGTTCAGACGATGAATAAAGTCGCCATCGAGGTTGAGGCAGACCCAACTTATTCTCAGATCATCGCGTCTTCTCGCTCGGCCAAGGGTACGTCTGTGGCCGACGGCATTGTTGCCGCCGCGCGAGAGATCGCAGAAAAAACTGAAATCAAGGCGATCTGCTGCTTTACGCAAAGTGGAACGACCGCCTTGCTGACCGCACGCGAGCGTCCGGCCGTTCCGATCCTTGCGTTGACACCAGCTACGGGTACGGCCCGCCGCCTGTGCCTGACATGGGGGTGTCATTGCGTGATGACGCCCGAGCTTGAGCGGTTCAAGGGCGCGGTGGTGAACGCAGCCCGAGCCGCCCGTTCCGGGGGGTTTGCAGCCGAAGCGGACCAGATCGTTGTCACGGCGGGTGTGCCCTTCAACGTGCCGGGTACGACCAACATCTTGCGTATCGCGCCCTGCGACGAGCGGTTGATCTACAACACTGATCCGGGTTGAACCAAGCGGGAGCGATCCCCAGTCAATGCCCATAGCCTAAAAAATGGGCAAAAAAAGTATATATAAAGCAACAGTATATCTAAATGGAGGGTGAATCTTTCAGTTTCCCCTCTATTTTTTGGCGTTTTTCTTGGATACTGATCCGCAAGGGCGGTCTACTCAATAAGTTCCAGGTTCCGGCTGCCCGGCCGGGGGCACGGGCCCCGGTATAATCAACAAAATCGGAGGAACGTCATGACAACCAAAATTGTCATTGGACTGGACGGGACAGAAACCGGAGAGCGTGCGATCGCTTTTGCCAAGGATTTGGCTGAACGGATCGGAACGTGTGAGTTGCTGGTGGTTTACGTTATCGAATGGTCCCCTTTCACTTTCCAAACACCTGAAGAAAACGCGTTGCGGCACAAGCGGCGCGAAGAAGAGGTCGACTTGGCGACGACGCGGATCGTAAGTCCGGCCGTGGATGCACTGACCGCTGCCGGATTCTCGGCGCATGGCATCGTGCGTCACGGCGATGTGGCAGAAACGCTGAATGCAATCACAGTTGAAAATGGCGGGACGCAGATCATCGTTGGCCGCGCGTCTGCTGACGGGTTCAAGAAACGGCTGTTTGGCAGTTCAACGCAGAACCTTGTGATGCATGCCGATGTTCCGGTCACTGTAGTGAATTGAGGGGGTGACGATTATGAACATGTTGAAACACTTGGGTCTGGCCATAGCTGCCATGTTCCTTGCTAGCCCCGCTCTGGCGCAAGATGCACCGGGGCTGGACGACAAAATCAACCAGGCTTTCGCCGATTTCACCGGGCCGTTTGTCAGCTTTATCTTCGCGCCCTTCCCGGGCACCGGGTTCCCTTGGATCGTGGGATGGCTGGTCGTCGCGGCAACGGTTTTCACGCTGTATTTTGCCTTTGTTCAGCTTCGGTTCTTCGGTCATTCGATCAGTCTAGTCAAAGGCGACTATTCCGACCCCAACGACGCGGGTGAGGTCAGCCACTTTCAGGCGCTGGCAACGGCTCTGTCCGGGACGGTTGGTCTTGGTAACATCGCTGGTGTGGCGGTGGCTGTCGGGATCGGCGGGCCGGGAGCCACATTCTGGATGATCGTTGCGGGCCTTTTGGGTATGGCGTCGAAATTCACCGAATGTACGCTGGGCGTCAAATACCGCAATGAATACGAGGACGGCACGGTTTCGGGTGGTCCGATGTACTACATGTCCAAGGGCTTTGCCGAATTGGGTCTCCCCGGTGGTAAAATCCTTGCGGTTCTGTTCTCGATCTTCTGTATCCTTGGTGCGCTGGGCGGTGGCAATATGTTCCAGGCGAACCAGGCGCATCAGCAGATCGCGGGCATCGTCGGCGACTATCCGGGGTGGATCACTGGTCTGGTCTTTGCGGGTATCGTGTTTGCTGTGATCGTCGGTGGCCTGAAGTCCATCGCGCGTGTGACTGAAAAGGTCGTACCGTTCATGGGCGTCATGTATGTATTGGCCGCGCTGGTCATCATCATCATGCACGCAGATCAGATCGGATGGGCCTTTGGTCAGATCTTCGCGGGTGCCTTTACCGGTCTTGGCGTTGCTGGCGGTATGGTCGGCGCGCTGATCCAGGGCTTCCGCCGTGCGGCGTTCTCGAACGAAGCGGGCGTTGGTTCTGCGGCGATTGCGCACTCGGCGGTGCGGACGAAAGAGCCGATCACCGAGGGCTTTGTGTCCCTGCTGGAGCCGTTCATCGACACCGTTGTGATCTGTACGATGACCGCGCTGGTGATCATCATCACCCAGCAGCTGATCATTGATCCGGCAACCGGCAACTACATGCTGAACGAAGCGGGCAACGCCATTGCGACGGTCGATGGAAACTCGGGCGTCAGCCTGACCTCGGCAGCCTTTGCCAGCGCCTTTGGGTGGTTCCCCTATGTGTTGGCCATCGCTGTGGTTCTGTTCGCCTTCTCGACCATGATCAGTTGGTCCTACTACGGCCTCAAGGCCTGGACCTACCTGTTCGGCGAAGGTCACACCAAAGAGCTGATCTTCAAGATCATCTTCTGCGTCTTCGTGGTTATCGGTGCGGCGGCCAACCTTGGCCCGGTTATCGACTTCTCGGATGCAGCGATCTTTGCAATGGCGGTTGTGAACGTCTTTGCGCTCTACTTCCTGATGAAAGTGGTGCGCGAGGAACTGGCTAGCTACGCAGCCCGGTTGAAGAGCGGCGAAATCCGCAAATTCGGCCATTAAGTCTTTCTACCGGGGCGGCGCGTGTCGCCCCGGTACCTGACCGCCCTGCGAAAAGCGCAGATTCTGGTCAAAACCCCCTTGCCAGTATGATCGAACTTGCGTAAACGGCGCTTCTGATCGCGTGACCGGCCGGATGGCATGCCGAGTCGCGTTTTGTACCGAACCCGAAAAAGGAGACGGAAATGCCTAAGATGAAGACCAAGTCGAGCGCCAAGAAGCGCTTTAAGGTGACTGCGACCGGTAAGGTCCTTGCTGGCCAGGCCGGCAAACGGCACGGCATGATTAAGCGGACCAAAAAGTTTATCCGCGACGCCCGTGGCAACACCACCCTGTCCGCCCCCGACGCCAAGATCGTCAAGGGCTACATGCCCTACGACCGCTAAGAGGAGATTAAGAGATGTCCCGCGTTAAAGGTGGAACCGTAACTCACGCCCGTCACAAGAAGGTCATCAAGGCCGCCAAAGGTTACTATGGCCGCCGCAAAAGCACCTTCAAAGTTGCACGTCAGGCCGTCGACAAGGCCAACCAGTATGCAACCCGCGACCGTAAGAACCGCAAGCGCAACTTCCGCGCGCTGTGGATCCAGCGTATCAACGCCGCTGTCCGTTCGCATGACGAGGCACTGACATATTCCCGCTTCATCAACGGTCTGAACCTGGCCGGTATCGAAGTGGACCGCAAAGTTCTGGCTGATCTGGCCGTACACGAACCGGAAGCGTTCGGTGCGATCGTCGCCAAAGCTCAGGCCGCTCTGGCTGCCTGATCCTCTGAAAAGAGACAGTGAAAGAAAGGCCGTCCCATTTGGGGCGGCTTTTTTGTTGGGGGCATTAGCGTGTCGGGCGGGTTTGAGAGAAATAAGGTTGCAGTGCTCGTCGAGTATCAGGTCTCGGTCATGTAGCGGTCAAAGACGGCCAGTGTTGGAGCATGCCCTTCAGCGAAGGACCGCCCGGTTTCACCCGCCAGGCAAACATCTGAAACCTTGCCTGAGCGGGAATGAATGTCAGCGCCGGCCAAGATAAGTGCTTCGACGACCACCGAGTTCCATTCCGAGGCGGCTGTGATCAGAGGCGTCCATTGCAGATTTTTTGACCGCTGCTCGATATCTGCGCCCAAGGCCATGCATCGTTTGATCACTTCAGTCAGTTCATTCGGTTCGATTGCGTCACAATTGCCGAAACCAAGTCCGTGCAGAACATTGTAGTCCGACCCCAACCCGAGCTTCAGATCAGCGCCCCGATCCAGAAGAAGGCGAACGACCTCCAGCGACACGCCAAACATGCAAGACATCGCCATATAAAGCGCTGTTGCTTCTAATTCTCCGTGGGTCGCGTTGATTTCCCAATGGTCCAATGCGTCCGCGACGGCCCCGAGATCGCCGTCGCTGATTGCATCAAAAATCAGTGGCTCCGGTACATGCTCTTTTACTGCTTTTTCAGCGAATTGGTTTGCGAGGTCTTGGCTGAACGATTTCTCGTTTAGCAAGTCAAACTGAGCGGCCAACTGCCCTAACTCTGGAATGGTGTCACCATATTTGGCAATCGCCGCGTCAAGTTCCGCCCGTAAAGCCTTTGCGTCCTCGGTGTTGCCTGATCCGTCGGTGATTTGGCTAATGAGAAAGTCGGAAATTCGCTGCTGAATAGAAAGGATATCCATGGTGCGGCAGTCTAGCGCGGAGTATGGCGAATTTAAGGGGAAAAAAGAAAGCGCTTATATTTGCGCTCTTATTCGATTGTGCATTTTCGGTAGAATTGTTCCCGATGCTACGAAATATAGTCAAAACACAAGAAAACCGGCGCAATGAAGCGCCGGTTTTTGTTACTTTACCGCGGTAAGGATCAACCAAACACACGCCCCAGCGCACCGTCGACCGCGTCGGTGATCTGGTCGATATCGTCCGCTGTCGCGATCAGTGCGGGCGAGAAGCACAGTGTGTTATTCTTGCCTGGCACCGAACGGTTGGTCACGCCGATGATAACGCCCTGCGCCATACAGTCCGCCACAACGGCTTGTGCCAGTTTCTCATTCACAGGCTCACGGCTTGAGCGGTCCGACACCAGCTCGGCCCCAAGAAACAGACCCTTGCCGCGCACGTCACCGATGACCTTGTGCTTCTCCATCAGCTCTTGCAGGTTGCCCATCATGCGCGCGCCCATGTCGGTGCAGTTCTGCAGCAGGTTCTCATCCTCGATGATCCGCATGTTTTCGATCGCCGCCGCCGGACCAGCGGTGCAGCCACCAAAGGTCGAGATATCGCGGAAATAGTTCATCGGGTCGTCCGCGTTGTCCTTGAACATGTCAAAGATTTCCTCGGTCGTGACCATGCAGGCAATCGCCGCATAGCCCGAGGCGACACCCTTGGCCATGGTCACGAAATCAGGCTTCACCCCGTATTGCTGATAGCCAAACCAAGTGCCGGTGCGGCCGACACCACAGACGACCTCATCAATATGCAGAAGGATGTCGTATTTGTCGCAAATCTCCTGCACGCGCTGCCAGTAGCCCTCGGGGGCTTCAATCACGCCGCCACCTGCGGTCACAGGCTCAAGGCACAGGGCGCCTACGGTGTCGGGGCCTTCACGTAGGATGACTTCTTCGATTTGATTAGCCGCCCATTCGCCGAAATTCTCTTCGGGGGCGCCGTCCAGCTCATGCTTGCGGTATTCCATGCAATGCGGGACGCGCACGAAATCGGGTGCGAAGGGGCCGTATTGCGCGTTGCGCTCGTCCTGACCACCTGCCGACATCGCCGCCAGAGTTGATCCGTGATAATCGCGGTCGCGATACAGGATCTTGGTCTTCTTGCCGCCGTATTTCTTGTGGGCGATCTGGCGGACCATCTTAAATGCTTTCTCATTCGCCTCAGAGCCCGAGTTCATATAATAGACGCGGCTCATCCCCGGCATCTTGCTGATCAGCTTTTCCGCAAAGATCGAGCCCGGAATGGACCCGGCCGAGTTTGCAAAATAGCACAGCTTCATCAACTGGTCGTAGACAGCCTTGCAGATCGATTCGCGGCCATAGCCCACGTTGACCGTCCAGACCCCGCCCGAGACCGCATCCAGATGTTCCTTGCCGTTCTGATCCCAGACGCGCATGCCTTTGCCTTCGACAATGATGCGCGGGTCGTTGGTTTCAAAGGGTTTATGTTGGATCAGGTGATGCCAGATATGGGCGCGGTCTGCCTCGACCACGCGGGAAAGATCGTTTTCGTTGAACGTGCCGTCCATGACATGTCCTTTCAGAATTTCTTGGGTGCGCAGGATGCCGGAGCTTAATCCCGGCCCGTGTGTTTTAGATGGCTCAGATCACCGCGAAAGACCATCGGTAGATAGGGCCAGATTGCATCATCGCATATTGCCAGTCCAAACCTGCGCCGTATTTCTACGGGTTTGTCAGCCGGGCAACTTTGTGATCAAGTCGCGCGATCAGACAAAGGGAGGGGAAACCGATGACTGACGCCAACATTTATGAACGTCATCTGGATCAATGCCGCGCGAACCATACCCCGCTGTCACCGCTCAGTTTCCTTGAGCGGACGGCGCAGGTTTACCCTGATTACCCGTCCGTCGTGTATGGCGAACGCAGATATACCTGGGCCGAAACATATGCCCGGTGTCGGCGTCTGGCGGGGGCACTTGCTGCGCGTGGCATTGACAAAGGCGACACGGTCTCGATCATCGCCGCCAATATCCCTGAGATGTACGAGGCCCATTTTGGTGTCCCGATGACCGGTGCGGTGTTGAACGCGATCAACACACGGCTGGATGCGCCGATCATTGCCTTCATCCTCAACCACGCTGAATCCAAGATACTGCTTGTCGACCCTGAGTTTTCGGGCGCGGTGAAAGAGGCATTGAAGCAGGTCGATCATGATCTGCTGGTCATAGATATTGAAGATGCCAGTTTTGATGGCGGGGAAAAGCTGGGGTCCCTGACCTACGAAGCGCTTCTGTCCGAGGGCGATCCAGACCATTCTTGGTCTTTGCCGGATGACGAGTGGGACGCGATTACGCTGAACTATACCTCGGGCACGACCGGCAATCCCAAGGGCGTTGTGTATCATCACCGAGGTGCCGCGCTGAATGCGCAGTCGGACCTGTTGGACTGGGATATGCCCAAACACTCGGTCTATCTGTGGACCTTGCCGATGTTCCACTGCAATGGCTGGTGTTTCCCATGGGCGATGGCGGCGAATGCCGGGGTATCGGTCTGTCTGCGCGCTGTGCGGGATGAGCCTATCTATGCGGCCTTTCGGGATGAGAAGGTCACGCATTTCTGTGGCGCGCCGATTGTCCTGAACATGCTGGCTAACGCGCCGGATCACCTCAAGGATTTCGATCACCAGATCAAAGTGATGACTGCAGGTGCCCCGCCACCAGCCGCCGTGATCGCGAATATGGAGGGGATGGGGATCGAGGTCACTCATGTATACGGTCTGACCGAAACCTACGGCCCATCGGTTGTCTGTGCATGGAAGGACGAATGGAATGACAAATCCGCCGATGAGCGCGCCGCGCTGAAGGTCCGGCAGGGGGTTCGCTATACCGCTTTGTCGGGTTTGATGGTGGCCGATCCAGAAACGCTGGAACCGGTGCCCGCCAATGGTAAGACGATGGGCGAGATTTTCATGCAGGGCAATGTGGTGATGAAAGGGTATCTCAAGAACCCAGATGCCACGGACAAGGCGTTCAAAGGCGGTTGGTTCGCCTCTGGCGATCTGGGGGTCATGCACCCGGACGGCTATGTCGCGCTAAAGGATCGGTCAAAGGACATTATCATCTCGGGCGGCGAGAATATCTCGTCGGTCGAGGTGGAAGATATCCTTTATAAGCACCCGGCCGTGATGGAGGCCGCAGTCGTTGCCCGCCCGGACGAGAAATGGGGCGAGACGCCCTGCGCGTTTGTCGAGCTAAAGCCCGATGCGCAGGCGACAGACGCCGAGATCATAGCCTTCTGCCGGGATAACATGGCGCATTTCAAGGCGCCCAAGACGGTGGTGTTTGGCCCATTGCCTAAGACATCAACCGGAAAGATTCAGAAGTTCAAACTGCGGGATCAGGCACGGGAACTGGACTAGCTCCCCATCCTGTCAAAGATTGAAAGGTCCAGCGCAAGCATCTCGCCCATCCAGATGGCGCGGTCTCGATGATCCTCAAGATGTTGCCCGGTTTCGGGGTGGGTGAAGATGGTAAGCCCCTGCCGGTTCACCATCAGCCAGGGGATGACCTGATCAAAGGCGTCTGCGGCGAAGGCCAACTGGCAACTCCAGCGCGGATGGGGACCGACGTTCTTGGTGTGCATTCGACCCATTTCAACCGGGAACAGACGCGCGGCGTCTTCACAAAGCTGCTGGGCGGTCTCTTGCGTATCGGCGTCGAAATAGACATGGGCGTGATAGCCGGTGATCTCGGGCATGGGGGCCTCCATCATTAGGTATGGTGAAGGTAGGTCTGCGCCGCCCGGATGCCTATGGCCATGTGCACACAGACCCTGTGCAGCAGATCAGGCGGGTACATGCCGGTCGGGGTGGGCATCTGCAAAGGCGGGGTGCACCGCGCAGGCGGCCTCGACGCTCAGAATGCGGGGCAGGTCGGTCAGATCAACGCCCCAGCGACGCGCGTTATACATCTGCGGCATCAGGCACAGATCGGCCAGGCCTGGTTGCGGCCCGGTGCAATAAGGGACCTGATCGAATCCGCCCAAAAGCGCCTCGAACGCCAACAGGCCGGGGCGGATGAAATGGCGCATCCAATCGCCCGGCATCCCTTCGGCATTTCCGCTCAGTTCTGTTGCATGGCGCGCGACCGAAAGGTTGCAGGCCGGGTGCAAGTCGATGGCGATGGAATGCGCCAGCGCAAGCGCCCGAGCGCGGGCGGCGGGTTCCGCTGGCAGCAGGCCCATGCCGCGCGTCTGATCCAGATAGTCAATTATTGCCAGTGATTGTGTTAGCCGTAGGCCGTCAATCTCGAGGACCGGCACCAGACCCTGTGGATTGCGCGCCAGATGATCGCCGGATTTGTGATCACCTGCGACCAGATCAACGGAAACCGGCTGATAGGCGATCCCGGCCAGATTTAACGCGATCCGCACCCGGTAGCTGGCTGATGACCGCCAATAATCATACAGAACCGCGCTCATTCGGACCTCCTGTCCGGGTCAGTTGCCTTGCAGTCTGGCGGCTTTCAACGCTTGGGACAACACTTGGGCATCCCCGATATGATTGGCCAGTACCAAAACCAGCCGCGCGTTCAGGGCGTCACTTTCGGCCCTGTCCAAACCTTCATGGGCCGTCAACAGTCTCGCATAGAAATCATCGGCACTGTCCAGATTGGGGGTGAGGATCAAATCGGTCATTTCGCTTACTCCTTACCGGTTGCCCGGCGGATTGCCTGGCGGAAAGCGTTTTCTTCGAAGTTGTCGCGCCGCGCCGCGACATGCTGGTCCGGACGGATCAAGTAGACGCCGCTGGTCGCGTCACCCAGATATCGGCGTTTCAAATCCAGTGTCGGATCATCCGTTACAGACAACGCAAGCCGCGTGGCCACGACGCCGTCTTCTTCCAGGCTGTCCGGTGCGTCGGCATCAATCGTCAGCAGGGTGAACTTGCCCGCAAGCTTGGGCAGCAGGAACGCATCGCCCAGCGGTGCATCCGGACAGGCCGAGCCGGGTCGTGTGATGTCAGGCCCGTTCAGGGCATCAGCCGAGTTCAGGGAAGACCCCGTGTAGGTGCAAGGGGTGCTCAGACGTCCGGAATTTACCAGCGGGCGGGCAAAGTCATAGTGTTCGCTGAGGTCCAGAACTGCATCTCGCAACAGGCGCGACATCTCGGACTTGGGCGTAATGAAATCGGTTGAGCGCGTGGACATGCTGATATTCTCATCCGCTGCCTGCACGCGTTCGCGGCTGTAGCTGTCCAGCAGCAATTCGGGTGCGTGCCCGTCGATCACCAGCTTCAGTTTCCAGCACAGGTTGTCCGTGTCCTGAATGCCGGAATTGGCACCACGCGCACCAAACGGGCTGACCTGATGGGCGCTGTCCCCGGCAAAGAGGACGCGACCATAGCGGAAACGCTCCATCCGGCGGCATTGGAAGGTGTAGATAGAGACCCATTCCAGATCGAACTCAACATCTTCACCCAGCATTTGTTTGAGGCGCGGGATAACATTTTCCGGCCGTTTCTCACGCTCTTTGTCGATGTCCCAACCCAGTTGCAGGTCAATACGCCAGACATTGTCTGGCTGTTTGTGCAGCAACGCGGATTGGCCGCGGTTGAAGGGTGGGTCGAACCAGAACCAGCGTTCGGTCGGAAAATCGGCCTCCATCACCACATCGGCGATCAGGAAATTGTCCTCGAACACACGCCCGTCAAAGTCCAGCCCCAGCATCCGGCGGGTCGGAGAATGCGCGCCGTCACAGGCGATCAGCCAGTCGGCTTCGACATTGTAGGGACCTTCCGGCGTTTCAACCTCAAGCTTGACGTGGTCGTCATGGGTGCCGATGGCCTCGACCTTGTTGCGGCCACGTATTTCCACGGGCGCACCCTCAGCCTGAAGATCTCGGATGCGATCGACCAGTATGCGCTCCAGATGATATTGCTGAAGGTTGATGAAGGCAGGGTTTCCATAGCCTTTCTCAGGTTGAAGGTTGAACTCGTAGACCTTGCGATTGTCAAAGAACACTTTGCCCGCGTCCCACTGGACGCCGGTATCAACCATGGGTTTGCCGCCGCCCAAGCGATCGGCAATGTCCAGCGTGCGCTGCGAGAAACAGATGGCCCGACTGCCAAAACTGACCTTGTCGTTTTCGTCCAGCACCACGACCTCAACCCCTTGTTGCGCAAGGTCGATTGCCGCGGCAAGCCCGATGGGTCCGGCCCCGATGACGATTACCTTGTGGTGCACCGGGGTAGACGCATCCTGATCGGGGCTGCGGTCATAGGCGTAAAGCGGCGTTTCGAAAATCTTGTTCATGGGTTCTCCCCCGATGCTTTAGCGCGATTGGCGCAAAACTCTGGTCCCTGGGCATTGCCATGCCGGAGGTCATACACGATGATTTCACTGATTTTTCCGGCGCAAAACGATCTGGATCAAATGCGACGGTATGTCCCTAGCCCTGCAATGCCTCCCACATTTCAAGATCGCGCTGCGCGGTCCAGATGCGCGGAGTGTCGATGCCGCGCGCTTCGTCATAGGCGCGGGCGACGTTGAATGGCAGGCAATGTTCGTAGATTGCGTAGTCCGAGAATTTGGGATCGCATTCGGCGCGAACGGCATCCCAAGCTTCTTTCAATGAACCGCCACGTGCGGCAACCCTGGCCGCCGGACGATAGGTGCTTTCCACAAAGTCGCGTGTGTTTTCAATCGCGGCATTCACCATGCTTTTGCCAACCAACGCGTCCCCGCGTCCCGGTGCAATTGCATCGACATCGAACCACTTGATTTCGTCGAGCGTGTCGCCCCAATCGCTGAAATGACCATCACCGCAGTAGCAGGCCGAGTGATATTCGACGATGTCACCGGTGAACATAACGTTCTGATCGGGCACGTGGATCACGATATCGCCTGCCGTGTGCGCGCGGCCCAGATGCATCAGATCAATCCGGCGGTTGCCTAGATAGACGGTCATCGTGTCGCTGAAGGTGGAGGTGGGCCATGTCAGGCCGGGGATGCTTTCGTGTCCTTCGAACAGCCGAGGGAAGCGTTGGAATTCGCTGTCCCAGTCTTCCTGCCCGCGTTCCACGACCATGGCTCGGGCCATGTCGGACATAATGATCTGTTGCGCACCAAAGGCGCTGGCACCCAGCACCCGTACAGCGTGATAGTGGGTCAGCGCGACGTGGGTAATTGGTTTGTCCGTAACCGAACGCACGCATTCGATGACCTTGTTTGCCAGACGCGGCGTTGCCTGTGCCTCGACAATCATCACGCTGTCGTCGCCGATGATGACACCAGAATTCGGATCCCCTTCGGCGGTGAAGGCGTATAGGCCTTCGCCTACCTCAGTAAACGAGATGTTCTTTTCAGACATGTCCCCTTGGGACGCGAAAGCTTTTGCCATCGTTCAACCTTTTGTTTTGTAGTCGATTTGCAGAATGCCGCCCGGCTGTTTTGTGACGTCCAGCAGCGTCAGATCGTGCTGTTTTCCGGGGGCAAAACAGGGCAGTCCCTGACCAAGCAGTGTTGGCATGATAAAAACACGAAGCGTGTCGAACATACCGGCGTCAATCGCTGCGCGCTGTGTTTTGCCACCGCCAAGAATCCAGACCTTCTTATGCCCGGCTTCCAAAATGGCAATTTTCAGGGACTCTATGCTGCCCGCAGCGGCGATGTGCGCGCCTTTGATCTTGGTCTGCCGGGTCAAAACATAGGCGGGCCGTTCGCCATATGGCCAGCCCCATCCAAGAACCTGATCATAAGTCGCGTGACCCATGATCAGCGCGTCGATGGACGATATGAATTCTCCATAGCCCCCGTCGCCCCCGTCCGAGGCCAGGGCTTCGTTGAACGGGTTCAGCCAATCAACACTGCCGTCGGGATCAGCGATGAATCCGTCCAGGCTCATCGCGATGTATCCGACATACGTGGGGTTCGCCGTCATGGGTTAGCCCCCGTAAGGGTCTTGCAGGGCAGGCAGGACCGTGCCCACGCAGTCACCAAACCCGATTGTGTAGCCTTCGCCCTTCGCCTCACCGGTCAGGGTCAGGGTATCGCCGTCTTCGATAAAGGTACGGGATTCGCCCGTGTCCAGAGTAAGCGGTTCTTTCCCGCCCCAGCTCAGTTCCAGAAGCGAGCCGCGCTCGGGCTTTGTTGGCCCCGATATTGTGCCGGACCCCAGCAGATCGCCTGTGTTCATCGGGCAGCCCGAGGTCGAGTGATGGGCCAGTTGCTGCGCCGAGGAATAGTACATCTCTTTGTAATTCGTTCTGGCGATTGTTGTGGCGGGCTTCCCTTCGGGTGCCATTGTTACCGACAGATCAATGTCATACAGCATCGGGCCGCAGTCTTTCAGGTGATCCAGCAACTCGAATTCGCGCGCAGGCGTGTCGCATCGTAACGGTTCCAGTGCCGCCTTGGTGACAATCCAGGGGCTGATGGATGTCGCTGTGGCCTTGGCTTGAAAGGGACCAAGCGGCTGATATTCCCACGCCTGAATGTCACGCGCGGACCAGTCGTTCAGCAGGACATAGCCAAAGATATTATTGTCGGCTTCTTGCACCGTGATCGGCCCATCCGAAGGCGTGCCCACGAGCGCGCCCATTTCCAGTTCGATGTCGAAACGACGGCTGGGCAAAAAGGCCGGGCGGTCGTGGTCGGGCGATTTCAACTGACCCCACGGGCGGCGAATATCGGTGCCGGAAACCACCACCGAAGACGCGCGACCGTTATAGCCAATCGGAATGTGCAACCAGTTCGGCGGCAGGGCGTTATCGGGGCCACGGAACATGGTGCCGACATTCTGCGCGTGATGCCGTCCGGCGTAAAAATCGGTGTATTCGCTGACCGCGACAGGCATGTGCATCTCGGCGTCGCTTTGGGCGACCAGCATGTGTTCAATGTCGGACCGTGTCTCGCTGCCCTCGGCCAGAAGGTCTGTCAGCCGGTCCCGCAGCGCGGCCCAGACCGCTGGGCCTTGTTCCATCAGCGGGTTCCAGAAGGGCAGGTCGAACAGCGGTTCGTCCGCCAACTGAATCAAACCTTCGGCTTCGGCGGCGGTGACATCAAAGATCATGTCACCGATCGCCACGCCGCAGCGCGGTTCATCGCCTTCGGTCGAGAATACGCCATAAGGCAGGTTGTTCAGCGGAAATGGGTGGTGGGCGTCATTGGCCGAAGCCACCCAGGATGTCTTTAAAGGCATCAGTGATCCTTGTTTTCTGATTTTTTAAGTATCCCGCAGGGATTTCAGGCCCAGCAGAAGGGCCGCCAATATCATGAAGCTGCCACCGGCCCGATCCAACCACAGCCGGGCGGACCCTTTCAGGCGCGTGGCTAACCAACTGGCGCTGCCGCCATAGGCAGTCAGGAATAGCCCATCGAGTGTCAGGTATGTGGCCGAGAGGATTGCGAATTGTGGCCAGAACGGAAGCGCCCCGTCGATGAACAGGGGAAACAGCGCCGCGAAAAAAACCACGGCCTTGGGGTTCGCGGCCGAGGTGACAAAGCCCTGCGTCCAGAGCGCTTTGCGACTGGCAGGTCGCGCCGATTGGGTCTGCTTCCCTCCGGTTTTCACAATCATGCGAAGTCCAAGATAAACCAGATAAGCAACGCCCAGCCATTTGATCACCGCCAGCGCTGTGCCCGACGCTGCGATGATTGCGGCAAGGCCCAGTCCAGCCGCCAGCATCTGCAGCAGGTTCGCCGTCAGATCGCCTGCCGCTGTGAATAGGCCGCGCTTCAACCCGTTGGCCGCCGAATTCGACAGCATCAGCAACTGGCTGGGGCCCGGTGTACTCATCAACAGCAGCACTGTTGCGACATAGGTGATCCAGATATCGAAGCTCATCACTTTTTCCCCGGCGTACCGTCAAACTTTTTCTCAAGAGAGGTCCAGCAGTCAATGTAGTCATCCTGCAGCGGGGCTTCACTTGCTGCAAATCGGGTCAAATGCTGAGGGAACCGGGTTTCGAACATGAAGGACATGGTGTTGTCCAGCTTGTCCGGCCCAAGGTTGGAGTTTGACGCGTTGTCGAACGCCTCGCGGTCGGGGCCGTGCGGCAGCATCATGTTGTGCAGGCTCATTCCACCGGGAACAAAGCCCTGAGGTTTGGCGTCGTACTGGCCGTAGATGTTGCCCATCAACTCGGACATGATGTTCTTATGATACCACGGCGGACGGAACGTGTCTTCGGCCACCATCCAGCGTTCTCGGAATAGGACAAAGTCGATATTGGCCGTACCCGGCTGACCTGATGGGGCTGTCAGCACGGTAAAGATTGACGGATCGGGGTGATCGAACAGGATCGCTCCGACCGGGCAATACGTGCGTAGGTCGTATTTATAGGGCGCGTAATTGCCGTGCCATGCCACCACGTCCAGCGGGCTTTGACCGATCTTCGTCGTATGGAACTGACCACACCATTTGACAGTGACGGTCGAGGGAACCTCACGGTCCTCAAACGCAGCGACAGGGGCTTTGAAGTCGCGCGGATTGGCCATGCAATTGGCCCCGATTGGACCGCGGCCGGGCAATTCGAACTTTTGTCCGTAGTTTTCGCAGACAAACCCGCGCGCGGGACCTTCCAGAACCTCCACCCGGTACACCAGACCGCGCGGGATGATGGCGATCTCTTTCGGCTCGAGGTCGATGATCCCCAATTCGGTCGCAAAGCGCAGGCGGCCTTCCTGCGGCACAACCAGCAGCTCGGAATCGGCTGAGAAGAAGTAGTCATCCACCATGGATTCGGTGACCAGATAGATATGGCTGGCCATGCCCACCTGCGTGTTCACGTCGCCAGCCGTGGTCATGGTGCGCATCCCAGTCAGCCATGTCAGCCCTTCGTCCGAATGGGCCACCGCGTCCCAGCGGTACTGGCCCAGACTGATCACATCCGGATCAACAAAAGGTGCAGATTTCCAATAGGGCAGGTCGATCTTTTCGTAGCGATGCGAATGTTTTACCGAAGGCCGGATACGATAGCACCACGTCCGCTCGGGCGGGTTGGCCGTAAAGGCGGTGCCGCTGAGTTGCTCACCATACAATCCGTAATTACAGCGCTGCGGGCTGTTCATCCCTTGGGGCAAAGCGCCGGGCAGGGCCTCGGTTTCGAAGTCGTTGCCAAAGCCGGGCATATAGCCTTCGTGCGTCCCTACCGGGCTGCTGGCTTGTGTCAGGCTGTGCGGATCAGTCGGACGATTCATCCCGTGTTCCTCCATTTGCTACTTGTCCGATAATAGTTGATTTTGTAACTAACAAGCATGACTAGCGCGGATTCCGACAAAAAAGATGAATTTGATCTGCGGGTTTTCCTGCCCTATCTGCTGAACCGGGCGGCCGAGGAAAGTTCGTTGGAGTTTCAGCGCGCCTATAAGGACCGGTATGGGATGTTGCGCACTGAGTGGCGCGTTTTGTTCCATCTGGGCAATTACGGCGAAATGACCGCGAAAGAGATTGGTGAGCGCGCGCGGATCCACAAGACTAAGATCAGTCGTGCGGTCAGCAGGCTTGAACAGCGCAGATATCTGCTACGCAAACGAAGCGACACAGATCGCAGGGTTGAAATACTGACGCTGACAGTCGCCGGGCAAACGGTTTATCGCGAATTATGCGATATTGCCCAGCGATATGACGAAAAGCTGGCGGGGATGTTCAGCGCGGACGAAGTTGCCCTTTTGCGCCAAATGCTGCGGCGACTGGCGGATATGGTGTAAGGACTGGTAATCTGTTCGTGATGACCCCAGATGAAACCCTGAGTGGACGCAGGATTTAGACATGACAGCCCCGGACTCCAACGCGGCGAAAACGAACGATCTTATCAATTGGCTGGTATCGCGCGGCCTAGCTGGTGCCGAAAAGGAAGAACTTCTGGACGGGTATTGTACGCGGCTTGTCGATATGGGCGTGCCGCTGATGCGGTTTCACGCGGCGCAATCCGCGTTGCACCCGGTTTATGGCGGTACAGGTTATAGCTGGTACCAGGGGCGCGGCGGGGATTATCAAAAGTTCGAGTACTCGGAAGAAGTCAGCGAGGATTGGCAGCAAAGCCCGCTTTTTGCCATTCTCAACGAAGATGTCGAGGTTGTGCACGAACGCATGGTGGATCAGAACGAACCCAGCCGGTTTCCCCTGATCAATGATCTCAGAGAGAGTGGGGCGACCGAATATTACGCGCGTGGCGTGACGTTTGATGTCCCGACCCATAACGCGCCGCGGGACGCCAAGAAGCCTGTGGATGGGGTGTTGCTGTCCTGGACGTCCAACGCTCCAGAAGGGTTCCGTGACGGCGATCTGGAGTTGATAAATACCGCGTTGCCCCATTTGGGGTTGGCCCTGAAATCGGCGTCGAATGCGCGGGTATCAAAGGACCTGATGCGTGTCTATCTGGGGCGCGAAGCCGGTCGTCGTGTTCTTTCGGGCGAAATACGGCGAGGGTCTTTGCAGCAGATTGATGCCGTGATCTGGAACTTTGATCTGGAGGGGTTCACCAGCCTGTCCGAAGAATTGCCGGGCAGCGAAATCATAGACATGCTGAATGACTACCTGGCTGTTGCCGTTGGGGTCGTGCACGACAATGACGGGAATATCCTGAAGTTTATGGGCGACGGGCTGATGGCCATGTTCGACGTGGGCGAAATTGACGAAGACGCCCGTGCGGCCTTGAAAGCCGTGCCTATGCTGCAGGAACGCATCAGGACGCTGAACGAAGAGCGCAGTGCCGCTGGCCTTCCGGTTGCCAATTTCACGCTGGCCCTTCACGCGGGTGAGATTTTGTACGGCAACATCGGGTCGGAAAGCCGCCTTGATTTCACTGTGATCGGGCCTGCGGTAAATCAGACGGCAAGGATCGCAGGTATGCACCGGTCGCCGGGTCAGCGCATTCTGATTTCAGACGATGTGGCGCAAGCGGCCATGCCATGCAGTCAGGATTTGATCTCGGTCGGGCGTTACATGCTGCGCGGTGTGGCGGAACCGAAAGAGCTGTTTACCGTGTGCAACGGTTAAAAGTCGATCTCGACGCCCGGCAGGTTCAGCTCTTTCATCATGTCACGCAGTTCCTGACGCGCGGCGATGTTCGAGATGTTGAGCTGCTTGACCCCGATATCCTTGAGGTCCAGCAAGGTCAGGCCACGTGGGAACAACTCGCGGAAAATCACGCGTTCGGAAAAGCCCGAGGCGACGCGAAAGCCAATGCGCTGCGATAGCATCTCGATCGCGCGTTGCATCTTTTCCTTGTTGACCATGCGCTGCGTGCCCACACGGTTGCGCACAACAACCCAGTCGATCGGTTTCAAACCCGCCTGCGCGCGCAACTGACGTGCGTTCCAGACCATCTCGGAATAGACCGACGGGCCGAGGATTTTCTCGCCCTTTGAATCAATCCGCGCCAGCAGGTCAAAGTCGATGAAGCTGTCATTCAGCGGCGTGATCAGCGTATCGGCCAGCGAATGCGCCACTTGGCTAAGACGTGTATGCGAGCCGGGGCAGTCAATCAGGATGAAATCGCTGTCGCTTTCCAACTCGGCAACTGCGGCAGACAGGCGGTGGTCATAGATGTTCTCGCCCGGCTTCAATTTGGTCGCGTCGATCTCGGGCAGGTCGTGGTGACGCGGTGTCGGCAGGGTCAGGTCCGAATTTTTAAGGAAATTAGAGCGATTTTCGAAATAACGCCCCAGGCTGCGCTGCCGAAGATCAAGGTCTAGCGTGCTGACCTTATGGCCCAACCGTGCCAGTGCTGTGGCGACGTGCATCGAAACGGTCGACTTGCCTGCGCCGCCCTTTTCGTTCCCCACTACGATGATATGTGCCATGCCTGTATTCCCACATCCCGCCGTGTTTGACCACACGTTGTTGAAAACCACTATATGTTGTGGAAACGGGGAAGGGAAGAACCCGAAACACTGTGAACGCGCAATAAAATTCGCTGTTGCTGAAATCTCAGGGTGGATTTGGTCGCGCGCTTGCCAAACATTGCCACCTGTTTCACTGTCAAAATTACGAATTTGGATCAGGGGCTTGCAGTGGACCATCTGTTTCTGAATGTGCTGAACGTGGTCCTTCCCGTGCTGATCTGCGCCGGGATCGGGTACAGCCTGGCGTTGTTCAAAGCCCCGTTCGACAACAAGGTCATCGGTGGGATTGTGTCTCGGGTTGGGTATCCGACGCTGATCATCTCGCACCTTTCGACGACAAAGATCGCAGTGGCCACGTTCTTGGACGTGATGGCTGCGGCGGCGCTGGCGATTGCAGGCTTTGGCGCATTGGGGTTTGTGGCGCTCAGGGCCATGCGCCTGCCGGTTCGCGCGTTTCTGACGCCCTTGATGCACGGCAATGTCGGCAATATCGGTCTGCCGATTACGCTTTTGGCGCTGGGCGACGCTGGGATGGCCTATACGATGGGATTTGTGGTGGTCGTCCTGATCAGCATCTTCACCGTGGGTATGTGGATTCCGGCAGGTGAATTTTCCCCGAAGAAACTGGCCACGTCCCCGATCATCTACGCGGTTATTGTTTCACTGGCGCTGATGGCGACGGGGTACAGCCTGCCGCAACCTGTGGCCAAGTCGTTTGATATTCTCGGCGGTCTTTCCATCCCGCTGATGCTTTTGACACTTGGTCACACGCTGGCAAGCCTTCAGGTGCACCGCCTCGGCCGCGCTGTGATCCTGACCGTGTTGCACCTGATTATGGCGACTGTGATAGCAACCGCTTTGGTCTGGGCATTCGGCTTTACCGGGGCAGAGCGCGGGGCGGTTATCCTTTGCTGTCTGATGCCGTCATCGGTGGCGACCTACCTTTTTATTGATCAGCACATGCCGGAATACGGCCCGGACGTGGCCGGATTTATTCTGGTATCCACACTGGCAACGATCGTCGTTTTGCCGTTGGCCCTGTCCTATTGGATCTGAGGCTGTGCGCTGGGCAGAAACCTGCTAAGGTGTTGATGTGGCGTCCCAAAGACGTCAGGTGGGTTTGAGGGCGGAGCGATGTCACAGACGAATTCACATCCCAATGGCGCACGGGTTGTTCTGGCTATGACCGCGATCTGCATGATGGTTGTTGGGTTCAACACCACGGCAGTCGCGACCATCCTGCCCAACCTCAAGGCCGAGTTCGACCTGACCCCGTCAGGCCTGCAATGGGTTATGGCGACTTACACCGTCGCCAGCGCCACCTTGGTGACTATCGTCAGTCGGTTGGGGGATATCACGGGCAAGATGGGCGTGTTCTTCTTTGGCATGGTCGTCTTCGCGGTTGGGTCCTCTCTTGTTCTTTTCGCCCAAGATGGCACGATGCTTTTGCTAGGGCGCGGCGCACAAGGGGCGGGCGCTGCGGCGTTGTTTGGCACTTCTCTGTCGTTGTTGACTGCGGCGACGCCCGAGGAACAACGCGCCAGCATGACCGGAGCCTGGGGCGCCATCGTAGGCTTGGCAATTGGCGTTGGTCCAATTGTTGGTGGTGCCTTTGCCCATTACGTCAGTTGGCGCGCCGTGTTTGCAACCGATCTGATCCTTTTGGTGATCGCGTTTGTCATCGGTTTGAACGTCAGCAAGCAAAAATATGTCCCGGATACGCGTCTGGCCGGGGCGCGGTTCGATTTTCTGGGGGCCATTGCAATCCTGCTGCTTCTGGGGCCGTTGTCTTTTGCGCTCAGCAACGGGGAAAGCAACGGTTGGGGCACGCCCATGACGCTGGTGCCGCTGGCCGTTGCAGCGCTGGCAACTGTGGGTATTGTTCTCGCAGCGCGCCGCAGTGATGATCCGCTGATCGAGCTGAGGTATTTTCGCCATCCGCGCTATTTCATGGCCGCGGCAGGGATGTTTTTCACCGGCTTCACGCTGTTTGGGTTCTTTGTCTATTTTAACACTTTCGTACAGTCGCCGGACGCCTTTGGGTATTCCTCCGTGGGCGCTGGGCTTGCGATCATGCCGCTCAGCCTTAGCATGTTCGTGATTTCGGTCACGGCACCGCGGTTTCTGGCCCCCTACAGCTTCCGGTGGCCCGTTGTCATCGGATTGGGGGCGATGGCGTGCGGGTTCCTGTTGCTGATGGCCACAACGAATAACACGCAGTATGGCGAAATCTGGTGGAAGCTAATGGTCGTTGGGATCGGGCTGGGCATCTGTTTCTCGCTTTTGCCGCGCCTCGGCCTGCGACTGCTGCCGGAAGAGCATGTGGGGCAGGGGTCGGGCGTGATAAACGCATGTCTCTATTTTGGGGCAACTCTGGGGGCGGTCGTGTGCGGACTTGCCGAAGCGATCACCACCCGTCGCGGCCTGTCTGAGGTGATTAACGCCTTGCCCGCAGGCTCGACGCAGCGCGAAGATCTGGCCCATGCGCTGACGCACGGTACGCCCAACCAGATTCAGCAGTTGATCGCCGGGATGGATCCGCAAAGTGGAACGGCATTGGCCAAAGCCTTGCGGGATTTGCAGGACAACGCTTTTGACAGCGCGATGATGATCACGGCCATTGCTGCACTGATTGGAATGGTGCTGGCGCTGCTGCTGCTGCGTGGGCCGGTGCCGCCATTGCACAGCGCGGCCGAGTTAACGCGTAAGGCGCAGTAAGCAGGCTCTGGATGCCTCCTCGGGTTTTTTCGTCGCCTGCGCTGACACTATAGTTCTTTGTGCAGATAGCAGCGTCCAAAGACCCTTGCTGTGTCGGAAAAAGAAAAAGGCCGCCCGAAGGGACGGCCTTTTGCAATTGAACCGGGTTAGGCTTAGAAGCCCAGACCTTCGTATTTCTTCTTGAACTTCGACACGCGGCCGCCGGCGTCCATCAGGCGCGCGCCGCCACCGGTCCATGCGGGGTGCACGGAGGGGTCGATTTCCAAGGCCAACTGGTCGCCTTCGGCGCCCCAGGTGGATTTCATCTGAACCACGGTGCCATCGGTCAGTTTGACGTCGATGATGTGGTAGTCGGGATGGATGTCTTTTTTCATCTTTCCGCTCCTTACGCCTCGGCGCCAGCCTTGGGCTTGTAGTTGGTGACCTCTGCGATACGTGCGGATTTACCGCGACGGGTGCGCAGATAGTACAGTTTGGCGCGACGGACGCGGCCACGGCGGACAACGGTGATGCTGTCGATGTTGGTCGAATGCAGCGGGAACACACGCTCCACGCCTTCGCCGAACGAAATTTTGCGGACGGTGAACGAACCGGCGATGCCGCTGCCACCTTTGCGCGCGATGCAGACACCTTCGTAGTTCTGCACACGGGTACGCGACCCTTCGGTCACTTTAAAGCCGACACGGATGGTGTCACCGGCTTTGAAATCGGGGATATCTTTCCCCAGGGCGGCAATCTGTTCCGCCTCAAGCTGTGCGATCAAGTCCATCGCATTCACTCCTATCTGCTCGTGGTTGGTCCACGAAGTTTGGGCACGGGCTGAGAGCTCTTGGTCTTCACCGGGTCCTGCGTACAGCCCGCCAGAGGTCAGATCGAATGTTCCTTGGTGCGGTTTGTTCCGCCGCGCCGGGGCCGAAGAAAGCCGGGCGTCACGACATGGGCCAAACCAAAACACCGGAGTCGCGCAAATGCGGCACCGGATTGCGGTCGTTTAAGGGCTTTGAACGCAGGGATCAAGCCCAAATCGTCATATTTTACAGGGCCGGTTGGTGAGTTTTCGCCACCCAAAAACAACACCGTTGCCTTACGGGGTCGATCAGGCATTCTGGAAGGCAATTATACGAGCAGAAATTTATACAGGAACAGATCATGCGCACAGCTCTGATGCTGGCATTCATTGCCTTTGCGACCCTGTCTTGCGGTCGCAACAGCCCTCCGCCGCAGCAGGTCGAGGCCAAGGCCTTTCTGGATACAACGTCGCCTTCGGTGGTCTTCCCATCCTTTGGCGATGCCGACCCCCATGACTGGGAGGGGCGGCATCCCGGTCAATACCCGGTGCACGGGCTGGACGTGTCGCGGTGGCAGGGGCCAATCGACTGGCGGCGCGCCAAGGCGTCAGGTGTCAGCTTCGTATTCATCAAGGCCACCGAGGGCGGGGACGTCGCAGACCCGATGTTTGAAGCGCATCGCGTCGGCGCGCGCGCGGCTGGGGTACCATGGGGCGCGTATCACTATTACTATTTCTGCCGTCCCGCCCATGAGCAGGCGCGCTGGTTCATCCAGAACGTGCCCCGAGGATCAGACCTGCCGCATGTGCTGGACATGGAGTGGACGCCGCATTCCAAGACCTGCACTTTGCGCCCCGATGGCGCAACCGTTCGGGCCGAGGCACAGCGGTTCCTTGATATTTTGGAACGTCATTATGGGCGCCGTCCGATCGTCTATACGACCGTGGATTTCTATGGCGATACAGAAATCGGCCGCCTGCCAAAGACCGAATTCTGGCTGCGGTCTGTCGCGGGGCATCCGCGCACCGTCTATCCCAAAGCGGTCTGGCGGTTTTGGCAGTACACCGGAACCGGGCTGGTTCCCGGCGTAGATGGGCCGGTGGATATCAATACGTTCAATGGCCCGCCCGATATCTGGACGCGGTGGAAAGCAGGTTAGTCGCGCGACTTGCGATAGGCGTCCCACAGGTCGGGCCGGCGTTCGCGGGTGATCTGCTCGGACATGTCGTGCCGCCAATCAGCGATGCGACCGTGGTGACCGGACATCAGGATATCGGGGATTGCACGCCCCTTCCATTCGGCGGGGCGAGTATATTGCGGGTGTTCCAACAGCCCGGATGAAAAGCTTTCCTCCTCGGCTGAGGCTTGGTTGCCCAAAACGCCGGGGATCAGACGCACCGTTGCGTCAATCAGCGCCTGAGCGGCGATTTCGCCGCCTGTCATGACAAAATCGCCCAACGAGACCTCCTGAACGCCGTAATGCTCAAGCACACGCTCGTCCACGCCCTCAAACCGACCGCAAAGCAGGGTCATGCCGTCACAACGCGCAAGGTTCTGCATCATGCGCTGGTCCATCCGGCGTCCGCGCGGGCTGAGATAGATCAACGGCCAATTCCCACGCACCCCCGCCATCGTATGTTCAATCGCCTCGCCCAAAACATCGGCGCGCAGAACCATTCCTGCGCCGCCTCCGGCTGGGGTGTCGTCCACATTGCGGTGCTTGCCAACGCCGAACTGACGCAGGTCGATTGTCTCTAGCTGCCACAACCCTTCTTGCAATGCTTTGCCAGTCAGACTTTCGCCCAGCACACCGGGAAAGGCCGACGGGAACAGCGTGATGATCTTTGCTTTCCACACGCCGTGCAGGTCCGGTGTTGGGGTCAGCAGCTCACGCGGTTTCAGGGTCGGTCGGATCGCCTTGCGACCGTGGGACTTTGAAGGTTTGTCAGTCATATCCTGCCAATCAGAGCCTTTTGCGCGTGTTCGACGATGGCCTTCTTTTGCGCGACCAGAGCGGCCTCGTCCAGACGAGAACGATTCAGGTCCAGCAATTCTGCCAGAACGTCCTCTGGCAGTCTGGGGTTGGAGTGTGCAGGCGGGGCCAGCAGGTTGACTTTTTCTTGGTGCAGGTCCAGAAAATCTGCAAAAGGCGCACCCGGGCCAAACCGCAGCTTTTGCAAATCTTCCAGCCACTCGGACAGAACCGTGACATTCGGAAGCGCTTCGCTAATCCGGTCCACTGTGGCTTGCAGCGGGGCGAGGGTTTCCATGCTTTCGCAATATGTTTCGAAATCCTGCACTTGACGCATACGTTGCAGATCGTGCGCCCAAAGGCTGCGCAGCCAGCTTCCGCGCTGCCGAAGGGACAGGTAGACGGTAATCTTGACCTCTTGTCCGGAAAACCTATGCCGGACAGCGTTCACAAGGCTGGCCGCAAGCTCGGGCGCGGCGGCGTAACCTTGTTCCAGATTACGGCTGGGACGGAGGCCCGCGAAGTTCTCTTCGCTGACAATCAACCCGCGCTTTTCACCGAAATCGAGCGTATCCAGAAAGGCCGATATCTGGCGTTCGAACTCTGAAAGAGTCCCGGCCAGCCCATAGACAGAATGATTGGTGGCAGCCCGTGAAAGACCGGAATTGCGCGTGCGGTAAGGAAGCACCAGCGCAAAGTGGGGCCAGATCAGTTCGCGGTTTTCGAAAAGAAAAGACTGTGCAGCTGTAGTGCCTGTTTTATGTAAACCCAAATGCAGCAGGATTCGCCGCATCAGATCAAACCTTCAGGGGGATCGGCGACGATACGGCCTTTTTCAAGGTCAACGGTCGGAACGGCCTCAAGCGTGAAAGGCAGCAGGACGGTGGATTTCAGCCCCGACCCGTGCAATTCCAACAAATCAGCGGCGCCATGGTTTTGCACCGACTTTACCCGGCCCAGCAGGGTGCCGCCGGTGTCATAGACCTCAAGCCCGATCAGGTCGGAATGATAGAACTCATCATCCGGCAATGAAGGCAATTGATCACGGCGCGCAAACAGGCGCAGACCCTTCAGCGCATCAGCCTGTTCCTTGGTCTCGATGCCGCCCAACCGGGCAGCGAAACCATTCTTGATCGAACGGGTCAGGACCAGAGGGTACCGCTCGTCGCCCGCCTCGTTGGTCAGGGGCGAATAGGCTTCGATATCTTCGGGGACGGCGCAGTAGCTTTTCAGCCGCACCTCGCCGCGCACGCCATACGACCCGGCAATACTGCCGACGCAGATCAGATCACTCATTTGTCCCATCCGTCACACATAGCCCGTCTTCCCATTGCCCGCGTGTTTCGCACACCTCGCGCTGGTTCGAGCGTTCGAAGAACACGCCGACAATAAAGGCGATCATCATCAGAATGGGAAGGCGTAACAATCCGAACATCTGCTTAGCGCACCTCGACAGGCAGGCTGTCGTTGCGGTTTTCCCATCCGACTTGCTCCAGTTCGGGCGTGTCCGATACGTCTTTGGGATATCCAACGCAGAAATAACCGATCAGCCGCCAATCATCAGGCACATCCAGATCGCGCGCCATCTGGTCAGGGTCAAGAATGGACACCCAGCCCAGCCCCAGCCCCTCAGCCCGCAAAGCCAGCCAGAACAGGGTTATGGCTGAAACTACGGAATAGCGCCGCATCTCGGGCATTGTGCCTGCGCCCAGACCTTGCCCCTTGTCGGTGGCGTCGTCGCAGAACACGGCCAGTTGCACCGGGGCCTTTTGCATCCCCGACAGTTTCAGGCGGCTGTATAGCTGCGCCTTTTCGCCAGAATAGCCTTCCAACGCCTGCGCGTTGGCGGTTTGAAAATTTCGCAGCGCCGCGTCGCGCGCGGGCTGACTTTCGACGCGGATCACGCGCCAGGGTTCGCTCAGCCCCACCGAAGGGGCCAACCGAAACGCGTCGAGGCAGCGCGTCAGCACTGCCTCGTCAATTGCGTCGGTGCGGAACCGGCGCACATCACGCCGGAGCCGCAGCAACAGGTCAAACTGCGTGCGAAAATCGTCGGTGAACGTCTGATCCCGCACGCGCCCGCCTGCTTATTCTTCTGCAGCCGCTTCTTCAGCCGGTGCAGCAGCAGCTTCTGCCGCTTCAGCAGCCTTGGCCGCTTTTTCTTCGGCGCGCTCTTGGGCTTTCTTGCCCGGGGTACCCTTGTTGGGGTTGTTGCGCTCGGCTTTGTCACGGGTGCCGGCAGCTTCCAGCATACGTGCGATCCGGTCGGTGGGCTGGGCGCCCTGATCCAGCCAGTACTGGATGCGCTCCATGTTCATTTTCACGCGCTCTTCGCTGTCTTTGGGCAGCAGCGGGTTGTAGGTGCCCAGTTTCTCGATGAAACGGCCGTCGCGGGGCATACGGCTGTCGGCCGCCACGATGCGATAGAAGGGACGCTTTTTCGAGCCGCCGCGGGCGAGACGAATTTTCATTGCCATGGTGGTATCTCCTTTGAATGGCATCACGCCAGAGGCGTGAATTTTTTAAAGATCGGGGTCTTGTCCGGCTATTCTTGGTATTTGTGGAAACGGGTTATTCCTGATGTTTCCGGTGGTGTCGGATGACTTCCTGAATGATGAAATTCAGAAAAGCCTTGGCGAAGTCAGGGTCCAGATCGGCCTCTTTCGCCAGGTCTTCTAACCGAGCGATCTGCGCGGCTTCGCGCGTGGGATCGGACGGGGGAAGGTCGTGTTCGGCCTTGAGCTTGCCAACGGCCTGCGTGTGCTTGAACCGCTCGCCCAGCGTATAGACAAGGATCGCATCCAGCCGGTCGATGCTTTCGCGATGCTCTTTCAACAGCGTGGCAGCCTGTGTCACGGGGTTGGTCATTGGGCGCTCCTCTCAGGCGTCAAAGCAGGGTCGGAAATATCGAGTTTCGGGTGCCGCCAAACCTGGCAGGGGGTGCCGACAACCTCGCCTTCGCGCTCGTACGTGGCACCAAGACGTTCCGCAAGCGCGCGCGAGCGGTCATTGTCATGGGCGATGTACGAGATCGGAGCGTTCAAACCCTGATGGCGTGCGGCATAGGCGCGGGCAGCTTTTGCGGCTTCAAAAGCGATGCCTTTGCCTTCGAACCCATCCATGACGACCCAACCCAGTTCGGGTTCGTCCCAGCCCGGCGCGTTGATCATACCGGTCCAGCCCGCAAACGCGTTGCTGGCCTTCTCGACGATATGCCAGCCGCCATAACCCAGCACCGCCCAGTGCCCGAACCGCCCCATGAACGAACGCCATGTTTCCAGCGCCGTCTTGGGGCCGCCGACCATGCGGCTGCGTTCGGATGCAAAGAATGCTGTCATCGCAGGCAAATCGTCTTGATGAGGGGCGCGCAGGATCAGATTATCGGTCTCGACAGTGGGGATGGTGAAAGAGGTCATGCGTAAGCCTCCATCCCGCCTTGCAGCTCATCCGGGTGAGGATGGCGATACACAACATCCGCAGGGTCCGGGCGCGCTGAGGATTTGTCTTCGATCGCACCCAAACGTTTTGCCAAAGCAATCGAGCGCGCGTTGTCGTTGTCGATATAGCTGACCAACGTGCTAAGCCCTGTATTTTCAAAGGCCCAATCGCGCGCCGCGCAAGCCGCCTCAAACGCTAGTCCTTGACCCTCAAAGCCTGGGAAGATGCACCACCCCAATTCCACTTCGGGGAAACGCGGCGGTTTGTTGACGCCAACCTGCCCAATGAGTTCGCCAGTTTCGGTCAGATCTACGGCCCAACTGCCATAGCCCAGCCATTGCCAACTGGTGACTTCCGCACCCAGCCAACGCCACAATTCGTCATCTGAAATGGGCCCACCCATATACTTTGCCCACTCCGACGCGAATAGCGCAGCCATTGGCTTGAAATCCTCAAGCCGATGATGGCGCAGCGTCAGGCGCGCAGTGGTTATGGTGGGGGCGACGGTCACAGTTTACTTCTTCTTCCCAAAGCCGCTGAGGCCCGGAGGCAGCGCCATGCCGCCACCCATTCCGGGCATGCCGCCGGGCATCTTGCCCATCGCCTTTGCCGCCTGTTCCAGTGCCTTGGGGTCCATGCCCGCAGCCATTTCCTCGGGCGAGGGGCCGCCTTTGCCGAACATGCCTTTCATGGCCTGTTTCAGCATCTTGCCTTTGCCCATCTTGCCCATCTTTTTCATCATGTCCGACATCTGCCGGTGCATCTTGAGCAGCTTGTTGAGGTCGCTGACTTCCATCCCCGAACCTGCCGCGATCCGCTTTTTGCGGCTGGCCTGCAATAGTTGCGGATTGGCGCGCTCGCGTTTGGTCATCGACTGGATCATGGCGATCTGGCGCTTGAGCACCTTGTCGTCCATGCCTGCTTCTTCGACCTGCTTGGCCATTTTGCCCATGCCCGGCATCATGCCCATCATTCCCTGCATGCCGCCCATCTGGATCATCTGCTCTAGCTGCATTTTCAGGTCGTTCATGTTGAACTGACCCTTGACCATGCGCTTCATCATGCGCTCGGTCTGTTCCATCTCCATCGTTTCCTGGGCCTTTTCTACCAAGGCAACGATGTCGCCCATGCCCAGAATACGACCGGCGATCCGGTCCGGCTCGAAGGTTTCGAGCGCGTCCATTTTTTCGCCCAGACCGACAAAGCGAATGGGCTTGCCAGTGACCGCGCGCATCGACAGCGCCGCGCCACCGCGCCCGTCGCCGTCCATACGGGTCAGGACCACGCCCGAGATGCCGACCTTGGCGTCGAACTCTTCGGCGACTTCAACGGCGACCTGACCGGTCAGACCGTCGACGACCAGCAAGGTCTCGCGCGGATCGACCGCGTTGCGGACCTGCTCGACCTCGTCCATCAGGACTTCGTCGATATGCAGTCGACCCGCGGTGTCCAGCATGTAGACGTCATAGCCGCCCAGCGTCGCCTGCTGTTTGGCACGCTTGGCAATGTCGACGGGTTTCTGGCCCGGCACGATTGGCAGGGTATCGACGCCGACCTGCGTGCCCAGAACGGCCAACTGATCCATCGCCGCCGGGCGATAGACGTCGAGCGAGGCCATCAGGACCTTCTTGCCCTCTTTCTCTTTCAGGCGCTTGGCCAGCTTACCGGTGGTGGTCGTCTTACCCGAGCCTTGCAGGCCGACCATCAGGATCGGGGCGGGCGGGTTGTCGATCTTCAGTTTGCCGGGGTCTTCTTCGCCACGCAGCGTATCGACCAGCGCGTCATGTACGATCTTGACGACCTGCTGACCGGGGGTGATCGACTTGGTCACCGCCTGACCGGTTGCCTGTTCCTGCACCTTCTTGACGAATTCACGTGCAACCGGCAGCGAGACATCGGCCTCAAGAAGCGCAACGCGAACTTCGCGCAGGGCGGTCTTGACGTCTTCTTCAGACAGCGCGCCCTGTTTGGTCAGCCGGTCAAAGACGCCAGAAAGGCGTTCGGATAGATTTTCAAACATGCCTTCGGCCTCCTTAGCCGGTTATCTGGTGGCGCTTCTCAGATAAGAAGCACGGGTTAAATGCACAATTGCCCCCTCCCACTGAATTAGACGTGGGGGTAATGCCAAATGGCATTGCCCCCACGGGCGAAACTCGCTGGTGGGGGGCGATCCCTGAACGACTCAAGGGACCGGAAGGTCAGACGCTTCCGGATGTTTGGATGGGGCTTTAGGCCGATTGATCGTCAGAGTCAACCGTGCGTGCCGGAAGCCAATCATTGACGGCATCGACCATCCGATGAGACCCGTGCCCGCTGACATAGGCGCTGACGATGGGGTGGCGTCCCGCGCTCATGCCTTGGTCGAGGATCAAGACGGGCCGGTGCATCGTGCTGGAGCCGTTGTTGCCGTTCGACGTAGTGGTCTCGACCTCGGCATGTGAAAGGTTGGACAAAACATGCCGTACCGTTTCATAGCCAAAGATGGATTGCCGTCGGATCAGAATGCTGTCGGTGTTGCGGTCCAGAATGACCTGCACGCGGCGAACGAATACGCAGAACGCAATAAATCCCATGCCGCCGCCAAACAGCGCGACGAAAATGCCGGACCAGTCGCCTTCGGCAATCATCGACAGGCCAGCCCCGACAAAGCAGAGAATGAAGAAGACCAGCATAATGCCAATCAGCCACGGCCTGTTGGACAGGATCAGTTGGTTTGGTGTCTTGCGCGTCACTTTCATGGCCGGACGCTAACATTGAAATCCCATGCTGTCGTGGCTTGAAATTACCGCCACGGTACGCGATGAGCGCAAAAAATTCAGGAGAGTATCATGGACGCCTCATCTGCCTTTCAGGATACATTGCCGCTCAGCTCTGACGCGTTGCTGGCCAAATTGGATGAGTGGGGGCTGGCCTACAGGCTGCACACCCATGTCCCTCTGCGCACGGTGGAGGAGTCAAAGGCGGTTGAAGATCAGTTCATGGTCCCCGGTGAGAACGCGCTGCGCCTGAAAAACCTTTATCTGCGCGATAAGAAAAAGCGGAACTATCTGGTGACGTTGGAACAAAGCCGAGACATAGACCTTAAGGCGTTGGGCGCGGAACTGGGCGTCGGGAACCTTTCGTTCGGTTCGCCGGATCGGCTGATGCAGAACCTTGGAATTCGGCCCGGCGCGGTCAGCCCACTGGCGATGATAAACGGTGTGGAAAACAACGTCCGGTTCTTTATGGATGCAGCGGGGCAGCAGGCCGACGTGATCTATATGCACCCGCTGGTCAACGACCGCACCATCGCAATGGCGCGCGGGGACCTGATGGCGTTTTTCGGCCGGATCGGCTGTGACGTGACTTGGCTGCCCTGATCAGGATTCAAGTGCCTCTTTTAACGCTGCTGCGACATGCGCTGCCGAGGGATTGACGAATAGATGCCCGTCCGCCTCGAACACGGCGTCGTCCAGATTGTCGGGGAAGGCCAGCGGCAGTTCGGTGCAGGCCAGTAGGATCGCGGTTCCGGGCTTGGCGTGTTTGTTGCAATAGGCCACCAGCCGGGCCCGCGCCGTTTCTGATGCGCCGCCGTAGAAATCCGTGTCGATCATATTCTGCATCTCGGCAATCTCGGCGTCCGGCAGGGGCGCGTTGGCATTAATCTGGGCCTTGGCCAACCTATCGGCATAGTTCGATGCCTGCATCGTAACAGTCGTGCCCAGAACCAGGGCCTGCGTGGCTTCGGTTGCGGCGGTTGCTTCGGCTGCGGCGTCGAAGATACTGAGGATCGGCATGGAAACGCCCTGCCGGATCGCGTGCAGGCGCATGTGCGGCGTGTTGGAGGCGATAATGCCGAAATCGCAACCCGCATGTTCCAGGGTCAGCAAGGCATCGCGAAAGACGGCGTCAAAGGTGGCCCAGCTTTCCTCATCCCCGGCGACGCCTCTCAATGAGCGGGTCTTGGCCTGTGTGACAGATTCGATTGTCATGGGCGGGATCGGCAGGGGGGATTCATGACCACGCTCTGCAAAATACTGCCCGGCGCCTTGCGCGATGGCCCTGTAATAATCAACGGTTGAGGCCCAGCCCACACCGCCCAAAATTCCGATTTTCTTCATGATAAACGTCCAGTCTGCGCAATCGTGTTCAATTGCAGACTGGACGTTTGAATATGTAAAGACCAGAGGTCAATCAAGCGGCCAGTTCTGAAACAGCCTGACGCGCGTTGTCCAGCGTGGCTTCGGCGTCCAGTGCCATCTGATCAGCGGCAATAACATCGAAGGTGTGAATGCCGATAAAGCCCAGCACGTGTTTGGCATAGTCAGTGGCAAAGTCTATGTCTGACCCCACAGCCGTTCCGCCCGACGCGATGGCCAGTACAGCGCGTTTGCCTTCCAATAGGCCTTTGGGGCCGTTCTCGGTATAGGAAAAGGTCAATCCAACCCTGGCAACAAGGTCTATCCAAGCTTTGAAGGCCGCCGGGACCGAGAAGTTATAGATCGGTAGGCCGATGACGATCGTATCCGCCTGCTGCAACTCTGCTACCAGTTCGTCAGACAAGGAAAGTTGGTCACGCTGAACTTCGTCGCGCTGATCGGCAGGGGTAAAGTTCGCAGCAATCCAGTCCTCGGTCAAAAGCGGCAGCGGAGTCGCCAGATCACGGCGAATGATACGTCCGGCGTTCAGGTGTTTCACGATCCGGTCGGACAAGTCACGGGTGGTAGATCCTTCGCGGCGGGCCGAGGCGTCTATATGCAGGATGGTCTTGGTCATTGGGTTCAGTCCTGATTGAGTAAGGTTTTTCGCTCTGATCCCAATATGATTGTTGCGTCTACGAACAAAACTCTGATACTCCAACAGTGAATGTTGAAATTTGCACAATGGAACCGATGCAATGGACAATTGGGATGAGGTGAGAACCGCCTATCAGGTCGCGCGAATGGGTACGGTCAGCGGCGCGGCCGAAATACTGGGTGTGCATCATGCCACGGTCATCCGGCATATCGATGCAATCGAGGCGCGGTTGGGGATCAAACTGTTCCAGCGTCATGCGCGCGGCTACACCCCCACTGAGGCCGGGGAAGACCTGCTGCGCGTCGCGCAGGCAACCGAAGATCAGTTCAACCAACTGGTCGGGCGCATGAAAGGTCGCGGGGATGATGTGTCGGGCGAGTTGGTTGTAACGTCACTGTCTTCTTTGGCACCCTTGGTCGTTCCGGTCCTGAGCGAGTTTCAACGCGTGCACCCGGACCTGATCGTGCGCTACCTGACGGGCGACAGGTTGTTTCGATTGGAATACGGCGAGGCGCATGTGGCCATCCGTGCGGGCTCGGCCCCTGATCAGCCAGACAATGTTGTGCAACCTTTCATCACGCAGGAAGTCGGTCTCTATGCCAGTAGGGATTATATTGACCGATACGGCAAGCCGGCGACCATCGAGGATTTTGCAAACCACTACTTCGTCAGCACGGATGATGAAAACAGCCGCGCTCCGTTTTCACGCTGGTTACGTCAGACAGTGCCGGTCGAACGGATCACGTTCCGCTGCACGAACAACTTTTGCATTCGCGAGGCAGTGCTGTCCGGCGCAGGTATAGGTTTCATGGCCCGGTGGGAGGCCGCCCGCGATCCGAGTCTGGTCGAGGTCATTAAGCCGATGCCGGAATGGTTCGGCAATTTGTGGCTGGTCACTCATGTTGACCTGCATCGCACGACCAAGGTGCAGGCGTTCCTGACCTTTTTGAAAGAACAATCCAAAAGTTGGTTGCCATGAGCCCGCAAGCCCTTGGCCATTTGGCCATGCTTATTTTTTCAGCGTTGGTTGCGGGCAGTTTCTCATTGGGTTCCATGATCGCCAACAAAATTGCCCCCGAGGTGGTTACGGCGGCACGGTTCGCAATTGCTGCGGTAGTGATCGGGGTTGCTGCGCTTTTGACAACCGGTCTGCCGCGCAGCGCAGCACGAGCGCCCTGGCGCTATCTGGTGCTGGGCGGGCTATTTGCCACCTATTTCGTTCTTATGTTCCATGGCCTGAAAACAGCCCCACCTGTCAGTGCTGCAGCCGTCTTTACCCTGACGCCGGTTCTGTCCGCCGTGGCGGGCTGGGTTTTGCTTCGACAAGTGACCACACCCCGAATGGCGTTGGCGCTTACCATCGGGGCAGTCGGCGCGCTGTGGGTTATTTTCAGGGCGGATTGGCAGGCATTTACGGCCTTCCAGATCGGGACCGGAGAAATCATCTATTTCTGGGGGTGCGTCGCGCATGCGATCTACACACCTATGGTTCGCAAGCTCAACCGCGGTGAACCGGCGGTCGTGTTTGCATTTGGTACGATATTGGCAGGTTGCCTGATGCTGACGCTATATGGCTGGTCCGACATTCGTGCAACCGATTGGGCAAACCTGCCAATGATCGTTTGGGCCGGATTGCTGTACGTCTCGATTTTTGCCACGGCGGCTAGTTTTGTGCTGGTTCAGTTCTCGGCCCTGCGCCTGCCGTCCGCTAAAGTGATGGCCTACACGTATCTTGTGCCCAGTTGGGTGATCCTGTGGGAAATTGCGCTTGGAAATGGTGTCCCGGCTGCATTGATCCTGGTTGGTGTGGTTCTGACCTGTGCCGCGTTGCTCATGCTGTTGCGCCCGGACGAGGCACCTGATGCAAAGCCCGCTCTTGAGGCAGATCAAAGCTGATACATGCGGGTTTTCCTATGCTCGGGCCAAGGAGGGTTGCACCATGTATAACCACATCATGTTTCCGGTTGACCTGCATTTGCCGCCCGAGGTTCGCAAAGCCGCAAATGTCGCCGCCGAAATTGCCAAGTGGCAAGGTGCCAAGATCACAGTTGTGAGCGTCACGGGAACCCAGCCCGGTGACCCCGTCCAAACAGACGCCACAATCGGCGATAACCTACGGGAATTTGCGGATCATCTGGCCAAGAACAGCGGCACAGAAGTCGCCTTTCAAAATATCCATTCGGTTGACGTCGCGATCGAGGTGGATGCAGATCTGGCCAAGGCAGCGGAAGACATCGGTGCGGACCTGATCGTGGTCGGCACACATGCGCCCCGTATCATGGATTATATCCTATCAAGCCACGCCGGTTATCTGGCCAAGCACGCCCGCGTTTCCGTCTTTGTCGTGCGGTGACTGCGTTATTCTTTTGCAGTCGGTAGCTCGACTTCGAGGAACCGTTCGAACGCGTCTAGGTTTACCGGCTCGAACTGTCCAAACCCTTGCATCCAGACAGACGCGGCCCTCAGCGCGTCGGGCTCTAGCTTGCACCATTTTACCCGTCCACGTTTTTCCTGACTAATCAACCCGGCCTTGGTCAGGATCACCAGATGTTTCGAGATCGCAGCCAGCGACATCTCGAACGGCTCTGCCACGTCGGTCACGGCCATGTCGTCCTCAAGCAACATCGCAAGGATGGTGCGGCGCGTGGGATCGGCGAGGGCAGCAAAGACGGTATCGAGATCGTTGGACATGGTTCCGCTGAACCACAGCGCCCGGGTTTGGTCAACCATTTGGTTGAATATGCGATTTCAGCGGTTTTGAGCGCAAGTCGTCAGGTGCGGCTGACGTGTCAGGCTGGTGACGTGAAGGAAAATGAATTAAAAACAAATACTTAAATTGATCTTGTCCGAGCGTTCAATGCCGTTGACTCTGCGCGCCGTGCCCCTTAGCACCCTACCCAAGACTGTGCGAAGGAAACGCCCGTGACTGATGATGACCAAAAGCAGCGTATGGCGCAGCTTGAGGCCAAGATCGACGCGGCGAAAAAGGCCAAAGAGCTACCCAAGCGCGCGGACAGTGACATATCCGGCGGCGAGCTTGCCTGGAGGATGGTCATCGAAATGGTATCCGGTCTGGGGATCGGATTTGGCATCGGATACGGGCTGGACAGCCTGCTCGGGACGATCCCGATCTTTCTGGTGCTGTTCACATTGCTGGGCCTTGTCGCGGGCGTGAAGGTTATGCTCCGCAGCGCGAAAGAGGTTCAAGAGAAACAAGCGGCGGCGACGGCTGCCGAGAAGGACGAGAGGGACTGAACGTGGCAACTGAGACCACCGCAGCAGAAGGCAGCAGCCTGGTATTCCACCCGATGGATCAGTTCATCGTCAAACCGCTGTTTGGCGATGGCGCTGTTGGTATGTTCACCATCACCAACGTGACCCTGTGGCTGTTCTTTGCGATCGCTGCGGTTGTTCTGCTGCTGGTTCTGCCGACATCAAAGCGCGCGATTGTTCCGACACGTATGCAGTCGGTCGCAGAATTGACCTACGGTTTCGTCTACAAGATGCTGGAAGACATCTGCGGCAAGGAAGGCGTCAAGTTCTTCCCTTATGTCATGACCCTGTTCATGTTCATTGTCTGCGCCAACTTCCTGGGCCTGATCCCGACCTCGTTCACCACAACCTCGCATTTCGCGGTCACTATCCCGCTGGCGCTGGCCGTGTTCCTGACCGTGACCGTTCTGGGCTTTGTCAAAAACGGTGCCGCGTTCCTGGGCCTGTTCTGGGTCTCCAGTGCGCCTCTGGCGCTGCGCCCGATCCTGGCGATCATCGAGCTGATCTCGTACTTCGTGCGCCCCGTCAGCCACTCCATTCGTCTTGCCGGTAACGTCATGGCAGGCCACGCGGTGATCAAGGTGTTCGCAGGCTTCGCTGCGGTCGCCGTGATCTCACCCGTGTCCGTTCTGGCGATCACCGCAATGTATGGCCTCGAGGTCCTGGTGGCCTTCATTCAGGCCTACGTTTTCACCATTCTGACCTGTGTTTATCTGAAAGATGCGCTGCATCCGTCGCACTAAGGTCCGAACACCCAACATCGAAACTTCCAATTCGTAAGGAGATACATCATGGAAGGCGATCTCGCACACATCGGCGCAGGCCTGGCAGCAATCGGTTCCGGCGCAGCCGCAATCGGGGTGGGCAACGTAGCAGGCAACTTCCTGGCCGGCGCCCTGCGCAACCCTTCGGCGGCTGCTTCGCAGACCGCAACCCTCTTCATCGGTATCGCATTCGCAGAAGCCCTGGGGATCTTCGCATTCCTGGTCTCGCTGCTGCTGATGTTCGCCGTATAATCTGCGGAACCTGATCCTTACGCGCAGGTGGGCCCAAGCCATAGCGGTCCACCTGTTGTAAAGACAAGTTTCCGACGGAGGATATCATGGCGACTGAACCCCTTACAAAAGAGGTAGCTGGCTCGTGCGTCGACTCCTATGGCTCTGCCATCGGGATGCCGCAGCTCTGCTTCGATTGGTTCCCCAACCAGATTTTCTGGCTGGTCATTACGCTGGTCGTCATCTTTCTGGTCCTGTCTCGCGTGGCTCTGCCCCGCATCGCGGCAATCCTGGCTGAACGTCAGGGGACCATTACAAATGACCTGGCTGCGGCCGAAGATCTGAAGGCCAAGGCGGTCGAGGCCGAAGAGGCCTATAACAAGGCGCTGGCCGATGCCCGTTCTGAGGCACAGCGTATCGCAGCGGAAGCCCGTGCTGAAATTCAGTCCGGTCTGGATGACGCGATTGCCAAGGCGGACGCGGAAATCGCTGCAAAGGCGGCTGAATCGGAAAAGGCAATTGCCGAAATCCGTGCAGGTGCGCTGGAAAGCATTCAAGTGGTTGCCAAGGATACGGCGGCTGAACTGGTTACTGCACTGGGCGGCGAGGCGGATGCCAAAGCCATCGACAGTGCAATTGACGCGCAGACGAAAGGATAAGTGACATGCGGAATACTCTTGCCCTTATCCTGACCGTCGGTGCAGCTAGCCCGGCGTTTGCGGCCAAAGGTCCGTTCTTCTCGCTTGGCAACACGGATTTTGTGGTCCTTCTGGGCTTCATCGTGTTCATCGCGGTTCTGTTCTATTTCAAGGTCCCCGGCATGATCGGTGGCGCGTTGGACAACCGTGCCGAGGGCATCAAGTCCGAACTGGACGAAGCCCGCGCCCTGCATGAAGAAGCGCGCAGCCTGCTTGCCTCGTATGAGCGTAAGCAGCGTGAAGTGCAAACGCAGGCAGACGCTATCGTTGCGGCGGCCAAGGACGACGCGGCTCTGGCTGCTGAACAAGCCAAGGTCGATCTGGAAAAATCCATCGCACGCCGCCTGGCGGCTGCGCAGGATCAGATTGCATCGGCTGAGGCTTCGGCTGTGAAAGAAGTCCGTGATCAGGCCATCACCGTTGCAGTTTCCGCAGCAAACACGGTTCTGGCCAAACAGATGACTGCTACGCAAGCCAACAAGCTTATCGACGCGGCAATCGCCGATGTGGGCGAAAAGCTGCACTAAGCTGTTGCGCAATCCGAACAAGAAACCCGGCCGTAGAGCCGGGTTTTTTGTTTGTCAGAGTTCGGATGCGGTATTGCCACTCATTACCCCGGCAACTTGCTGAGGGCGCTTTCGTAATCCGGCGAGGCCACAAACAATTCCGGCAAATCCGCCAGTGCCCTGTCGATGGGGTCATAAACCTCAGCAGCCTTCGCCAAAACTTCGTCAGGGATAGACTTGCGCGCCCGTTCAGCCCGCTCTGGCAAAGTGAACTTCAATCCCAGAAAATCTTGGACATCTTCTTGTCTGCGCCAGATCGCATCGTAGCTGAGGCACAGAACAGGGACATCCTGAAACGTGCCCCATCGCCTCATCTGTTCGACCTGATTGAGAACATCAAATTCGAACAGATCATCGAATGTCCCCTTGGCGTGAAGGTGTTCAAAGTGCTGGTCTACCCAATCACGCCCAAATCTCTCCAACGCGGAATAGACGGAAAGGGCAGAGTCTTTCGTGGGGCCAAAACAGAACAGAACCTTGACGTTTTCGCGGCCCTTCAGGCCAGCCGGAAAATCATGGGTCTTGATCAGAGATCCCGCAGGCAATTCAGCCGTTGCCAATTCCGGTTCAAACCCTGCCTTTGGTTTTCGGAACCAGCGGCGACGCTTGCAGGCCACCCAAAGCGCGTCAAACATTAGCGTACTGCCCGATCTGCCATTGCTGGCCACAATTATGCAGGGGTCATCTTTGCTGTTCAGGCCGAAAGTAAGTTTGGACATGTTGATAATCAGGGTTCCCACACGGGTTCGGGGTCTACCGGCACTAGATGTCTAACTTTCGGCAAAAGGTCCAGCGATTAGCCGAAGTCTCGTGCCGGCCTGTCAGTCCGCGTGTGACTTTAAAGCTGCTCGGAAACGCACCAAAGCGCCCTTAAGCCTGTCCGGTTTCGTGATCCAGCCTTTGCTGCGCGATCGCCTCGTTACGGAGGGCCTTCTGGTGGTCTTCCATACATTGCCGCACAAAGCTCAGGTGACGATGTACTGCTTCTCTGGCACCTTCCGGATCGCGGGCCTGAAGCGCGGCGTTGATGTCTCGGTGCTGATCTAGAATAGCCTCGCGCGTGGTGCGCTGGTTGAACATCATTTGGCGATTGTAGAAAACACCTTGCCGCAGCAAGTCAAACATGGATCGCATCATGTGCAGCATCACGACGTTATGGCTTGCGTCGATGATGGCCATATGAAACTGGGCGTCCAGATGCGCTTCGTCTTCCGGGGCATTGCGCGTGTGGGCGGCTTCCATTTTGTCAAAGATCGTCTGAACGACCTTCAAATCGCTTTCCGACCCCAGTCGCGCCGCGCGCTCGGCTGCCAACCCCTCCATATCCCGGCGGAAAGACAGATAGTCCGAAACCGCCTCATCATGGCTGCTGAACAGTCGGATCAGGGCGGGGGAAAAGGCCGATCCCAAAACCTCGGCCACATAGATGCCGGATCCGGCTTTTGCGGTCAGCAGGCCTTGGTCCTGCAGTTCGGATATTGCTTCGCGCAGGGATGGACGGGACACGCCCAGTCGTTCGGCCAGTTCACGCTCGGCCGGAAGGCGCTCGCCGGGGCGTAGGATGCCTCGCAGGATCAGCAATTCGATTTGCCGCACCACCGCTATTGAGAGCTTTTCGGTCTGAACTTTTTGAAAGGGCATGAGGATGTCGTTTTGAGAATTGGTCAAATCATATGACCACGGTTTGCGGGGCGGTTCAAGAAGAGCAGATCACAGGGTTCAAAACATTAGGTCAGCAATATTGACATTAATGTGTGAGTCACTAGTGTTCACCCATTCAAGAGCGGAGGAGGCTCATGACCAACCACGAGTTGTTTGCAACGCGGGCGTCGCGCATGAAGGCGTCGGAAATTCGCGAATTGCTGAAGCTGCTAGATCAGCCCGGAATCATTTCCTTTGCAGGCGGAATTCCGGACCCGGCCTTGTTTCCCGCAGACGCATTCTCGCAGGCTTTTCAGGTTGCGCTTGGTCCAGAAAAACAGGCGCAGGCCCTGCAGTATTCGGTCAGCGAAGGCTATGCCCCGTTACGTGAATGGCTTGTCGACCACATGCGCGAGATCGGCGTTGTCTGCGACGTCGACAACATCCTGATCACATCCGGGTCACAGCAAGCGTTGGACTATTTGGGTAAGCTTTACCTGTCGCCCGGCGATACGGCGCTTGTTGGTTGGCCGACATATCTGGGCGCGCTGGCTGCGTTCAACGCCTATGAGCCACGGTTCGACCGGCTAAGCGTGAATGGCAACCGGGGTGCTGATGAATACGTCGCCGCTGCCGGGGCCGGCAGGGTCAAGTTTGCCTACCTGTCTCCGGATTTCGCCAACCCAACGGGCGAGACCATGGATTTGCGGGGCCGCGAGGCTTTGCTGGATCTTGCTGAGGACTTGAATTGCGCCGTGATCGAAGACGGGGCGTATCAGGCGTTGCGATATGAAGGGGAAGCGATTCCTCCTATTTTGGCACTGGAACTGGCGCGGAAAGGGTCGATCGAGGACTGTCGCACGATCTATTGCGGCAGCTTCTCCAAGACGCTGTCGCCGGGCCTTAGGGTCGGATGGGTTGTTGCGGCCAAGCCCGTGATCTCTCAACTGGTGCTGATGAAGCAGGCTACTGATCTTCACTCGGCGACCATTAACCAGATGGCGATCGACCAAGTGGCTCGGGCGTGTTTCGCCACGCATATCCCAATGCTGCGACAGACTTATGGCGCGCGCCGGGGAGCGATGCTGGATGCGTTGGAAGAATACATGTCGGATGGGGTGGAATGGACGAAGCCCGAAGGGGGGATGTTTGTCTGGCTGACGCTGCCTGTTGGTACTGATGGAGCCGCATTGCTGTCCCGCGCTTTGGAAACGGTCAAAGTGGCCTTTGTTCCGGGTCAGGCATTTTTCCCAGATGGCTCGGGTGCAAACACGATCCGTTTGAGCTTTTCAAATTCGGACGAGGCGACAATTCGTGAAGGCATACGTCGCTTGGGTGAGGTCTTGCAGGCCTGCATGCGCAATAAGGGTCTGTTAACCAATTCCGGCCATTGATCGGGGTATGAAACGGCTTCTGACTTTGCTGCTGATGTTGGCCGCTTGTTCGGCTGGCACACCGCAATTCCGCGATGTTCCGGCCACTCGTATTGCTGTCAACGGCAGCGTTTTTGACGTACGCGTGAGAGGAGAGTTGGCCGAGGCGGTGCGGATCAACACGCAATATGCCCCGCGCTTGGGCCCAATCCGCGATCGCGCAGCCCTTGCGATGGCACAGGTATCTGGCTGCCCGATTCTTGATGTTCTGGGTGATGCGGCCGTCACGGTCGGCGTTTTGGGGTGTGACCGTCAGGCTGGTGAACGCTTGTTATTGACCTCGATTTCGGTGCCAAACTACGAATGTATTGATTTTGGCACCTATGAAAGTTCAGGTGACGGCGGTTATCAGGTTTTTGAGTGTACGCCCTATTGATACAGACTGAGACCGGCGGAAATCAGCAAGATATTGTGGATAACTCATGCTGATATCCCATATCCTGCGCAACCTCGTTGACTCAGCCCCAATCTGTTGCGCAGACTTCCAGATATAGGAATCATGGGACCCGTCGCCTTTGCGCTTTAGCAAACTCAAACTCACCGGCTTCAAAAGCTTTGTTGATCCGACCGACCTGATCATCGCGGACGGGTTGACCGGAGTTGTGGGTCCAAATGGCTGCGGCAAGTCCAATCTCCTGGAAGCGTTGCGTTGGGTTATGGGGGAAAACCGTCCCAAATCCATGCGCGGTGGCGCGATGGAGGATGTGATTTTTGCGGGGGCGGCCACACGTCCCGCTCGCAACTTTGCCGAAGTTGTTTTGACCATGGACAACTCGGAACGGCTGGCCCCGTCAGGGTTCAATGACACCGATCAGCTTGAGATCGTACGCCGTATCACCCGCGATGTGGGCAGCGCCTATAAGACCAATGGCAAGGACGTGCGGGCGCGCGATGTGCAGATGCTGTTTGCCGATGCGTCCACGGGGGCGCATTCACCCGCGCTTGTGGGTCAGAACCGCATCGCCGAATTGATCAACGCCAAACCTCGCGCGCGTCGGCGTATCCTGGAAGAGGCTGCGGGGATCTCCGGTCTGTACCAGCGTCGGCACGAGGCCGAGTTGAAGCTGAAAGGTACTGAATCCAACCTGACGCGCGTCGATGACGTGCTGGAACAGCTTGGAACGCAGCTTGCGCAGTTGGCCCGACAAGCGCGCCAGGCCGCGCGTTATCGCGAGATTGGCGAGCAATTGCGGCAGGCCGAGGGGATGCTGCTGTATCGTCGCTGGAAAGAGGCCGACATGGCCCGCCAGCAGGCCGAAGAAAAGCTGCGCGAGCGCATTACCGAGGCGTCCCGCGCCGAGGCCGAAGCGCGTGAAGCGGCGGCCAAACGCGCCGAGATCGAGCAAACTCTGCCCGCTCTACGCGAGGAAGAGGCGATTGCCGCTGCCGTGTTGCAACGCCAGCAGGTGCAGCGCGATCAACTGGCCGACCAGGAAACACGCGCGCGGCAGACGATCGAAACCCTGACCAACCGCATTCAGCAGTTGGGTAACGATATTGAGCGTGAGGCCGGTCTGAACCGCGACGCAGGTCAGATGATCGAACGGTTGGAGTGGGAGGCGAGAGAGCTTGCCAAGGCCGCCGAAGGACATGACGAGAAAGTCGCCGAAGCCGCCGAGATTGCGCGCGAGGCAGCGTCTGTCCTGCAGGACCGCGAGGATCACCTCTCGCAGGAAACCGAGGATATGGCCCGTCTTGTCGCCCGGCACCAGTCGGCGCAGCGTTTGGTTGAGGACAGCCGCAAGACGCTGGCCCGGTCTGAGGGTGAAGAAGAAAAAGCCCGTGTCGCGGTGGACGAAGCCCGTGACGCACTAAGCCGCGCAACCGCCGCGTTCGAGGCTGCTCATGAGAGTGAGGAAGAAGCCCGAGAATCTGCTGAGGCCGCTGAAGAAGCCCTGGCAGCTGCGGATGAGTTGCGCACCGAAACACAGGCCCGAGAGGCCGAGGCCCGTGCCCAACGGTCCGAAGCTGAAGGTGAGCTTGGCGCCATTCGCGCCGAAACCGCGGCCCTTGCGAAACTGGTCGAACGTGACACGGCCGAAGGCGGGCAGGTGCTTGACCTGCTGCGCGTGGCGCCGGGTTACGAAAAGGCGCTGGGTGCGGCGCTGGCCGATGATCTGCGCGCGCCTCTAGTCGAAGGTGACGGACCGTCCGGCTGGGTTCAGGTTGCCGGATACGATGCCGATCAGCCCCTGCCAGACGGCGCAGAGCCGCTGGCGCTGCATGTCTCAGGGCCGGACCGTCTGAGCCGCCGGATTGCTCAGATCGGGTTGGTCGACGCAGAACAAGGTGCGCGGTTGCAGGCCTCGCTGCAACCAGGGCAACGTCTGGTGTCGCGCTCGGGTGATTTGTGGCGCTGGGACGGGTTCCGGGCCTGGGCCGAGGACGCGCCAAGCGCGGCTGCCCTTCGGTTGGAGCAACTGAACAAGCTGGAAGCGCTGAAACAGGAATTGGCCCGGACCGAAGCGCAAGCCGACGGTGCACGCGCGGCGCATGAGGCCCTGTCGCAGCAACTGGCCGATGTCACCGAAGCGGACCGCCGAGCGCGTGAAGCCCGCCGTGCTGCTGATCAGCGTATGGCGGAAACTGCTCGGCAACTCAGCCGGGCCGAGGCCGACCGCAATCTGGCACAGGGCAAGCTTGAGACTTTGACCCTTGCCGTCGACCGCCACAAGGAAGACGCCATGTCTGCCCGCGCCCAACTGCGCGAGGCCGAGGGTGCGCTGACCGGTTTGGGTGATCTGGACAGCGCCCGCGCGCAGGTTGAGGACATCAAACAGACAGTCGAGGCCGCGCGGATCACGATGCTGACCCACCGTTCGACCCATGATGAGCTGCGCCGCGAAGGAGAGGCCCGAACCCGGCGCACACAAGAGGTGACCAAAGACCTGAGCGGGTGGCGGCACCGTCTGGACAGTGCCGAGAAGCGAATTTCGGAACTGGCAGAGCGCAAGGAAAGCTCGGAAGACGAGCTGTCCGAAGCCATGGCCGCCCCCGGTGAAATTGCCGAGGCGCGCGAAGAACTCAACGAGTTGATTGAAACGGCCGAAGCGCGTCGGGCCGAGGCTGCGGATAAGCTGGCTCTGGCCGAAACCCAGCAGCGCGAAGTTGTCATGGCCGAGCGGGATGCAGAGCGCGTCGCGTCCGAAGCCCGCGAGACCCGAGCGGCTGCCGAGGCACGGTGTGATGCCGCCAAAGAAGGGGTGACCGCGGCGGCTGAACGCATTGCCGAAGATCAGCAACTGACCCCGAACCAGTTGTTGAATCAGTTGGACGTGAACCCCGACCAGATGCCCGCCGCCGACGCGCTTGAGGCCGAGGTCAACCGCCACAAACGTCAGCGCGACGCGATGGGCGCGGTGAACCTGCGCGCCGAAGAAGACAGCAAAGAGGTTCAGGAGGAATTCGACACGCTGAACGGTGAAAAGGCTGATCTGGAAGAGGCGATCAAGGCGCTGCGCAGCGGTATTGCCAGCCTCAACCGCGAAGGGCGCGAGCGTCTGCTGACCGCGTTTGAACAGGTGAATTCGAACTTCGCCATGCTATTCAAGCACCTGTTTGGCGGCGGCGAGGCCAATCTGGTCATGGTCGAAAGCGATGACCCGCTGGATGCCGGGCTTGAGATCATGTGCCAGCCGCCGGGCAAGAAGCTCTCGACCCTCAGCCTCTTGTCGGGTGGGGAGCAAACTCTGACCGCGACCGCGCTGATCTTTGGCGTCTTCCTCGCCAACCCCGCGCCGATCTGTGTGCTGGACGAGGTCGACGCGCCGCTGGACGACGCCAACGTGACACGCTTCTGCGACCTGCTGGACGAGATGTGCCGCCAGACCGACACGCGGTTCCTGATCATCACCCACCACGCGGTGACGATGGCAAGGATGGACAGGCTGTTCGGCGTGACCATGCAGGAACAAGGCGTCAGCCAACTGGTTTCCGTCGATCTGAAGAAGGCCGAGCAGATGGTCGCCTGACCGCTCACTGCATCGTGACGCCTGTTGCGGGTCTTTCACGATAGGGTCGCGGTATGACCCGATATCTGATCCTCGCCCTGCTGATCGCTGGCCCTGCCAGCGCCGCCGATTGGCCGACCAAACCCGGAGACACCCCCCTGTCGCCCGAAGAGCTGGACGCGTTGGCGGGTCAAACTTTCACCTTCTACGATGACGGTCAGGCTGCATTCTCGGCCGGGGGTGCCTACTCCTATACCTACGCCAGCGGCGACGCGGCCTTTGGCACCTATTCCATCGCCGAAGACGGCAGCGTCTGTATCGCCTATCGCAACGGATTCAGTCGCTGTGATCTGTACGTGCGCAGTGGAGAACGCTTGATCCTGATTGATGAGAAAGGCGATCGGTATCCGGTCAGGCCGGAGTGACTGATCCATCAGGAAAAAGCTGTCTCCAATCGTTTTAGCGAACTTTGAGGCCACACTTCATCGAATGTGTAAAATTCTTTGAAGGCGGGAATCTCCTCGCTGAGTGGTACCCAAGCTTGTTTGCTGTTCGTGAAAATCTGCGCATCCGGAGGACATTGATCCGGGTTGTCCAATGTCCCAACACGCACGTACTTTAACTTGCCAAGACGGATCATGTAGCTGCTGAACACGGCGACGCCACAATTCTTGCAACGCGTAATAATCTGGCCTTTACCGCTTGGCGTGGAAAGTTCGTGTTCAGTGATCGGCCCCTCAAGCTGCACGCGGTCAGCCTCAATAATGGCGTTCAAGACATAAGCCGCTCCGGTTTGTCGCTGGCATTCGTTACAGTGACAGCAATGGACGAACATAGGTGGTGTCGTCATCTGATACGTTACGGCTCCGCAGCCGCATTTTCCCTTGATCATTGTTTCCCCCAAGTTGTCGTTTGCATTCGTGCCATCGTCTTTATTCGACCAGTTCATAGTGTTTGATCGAACGCGACTCGACCAACTCTGTCTCTGCGGGATCGATGTGCGGACTCTGGTAGTCTTCGCCGACAAACGCCTTAAGTGACTCTAGATTTTCCCACACCATAACAAAGCTGAATTCTCGGGGTGTGTCGGTGCGCGCAGCCCCAGGAAATACTTGAACCATGCCCTTGGTGCTTCGCATCAAGGGGATCGCTGTTTCATGGAAGAATTTGCTGAACTCTTCTTCTTTGCCCGGCCGAGTCACGACCTGAAAAATGCGCATGATCATTCTTCCATCCTCCGAAAAGTTTGGTTCCTGCATGCACGAGCGCCTCAGCTTCTAGGACCATATCATTTTGTAACGACCTTGTCTTATTAGGGCACAAACCAGACACCCTTTTACAACCGCCCCAACAACTCTGCCGTCGGCCACGCATCCGCAGGCAGACCCAGCCGTTGTTGCTCGGCCTGAACGGTCGCCCGTGTCCCGGCCCCCAGAATGCCGTCGATCTTGCCTACATCATGGCCGCGTGCCTGAAGTTTGGTTTGTAGCTGCTTCATCTGTGCGCCTGTCAAACCCTGTGTTGGATTCCCGGCGTCATAGATTTGGGCACCTTCCAGACGGGTGCCGAAATAGGCGGCGGTCAGGACGTAGACAAAGCTCTGGTTCCATTCGAAATAGACGTCGAAATTGGGATAGGCCAGAAACGCCGGTCCCTTGTGTCCCTGCGGCAGGATCAGTGATGCAGGCAGGTTGGCCAGTGAACCGCTCCGGGCCTGTACGCCCATCGCCTGCCAGTCCGATACCGGGCGCGGCTTGCCCGGACCGGACAGAGACCAATCCATTTGGTCCGGAACCGCGACCTCCTGCAGCCACGGCTGACCCGGTTGCCACCCAAGATGCGACAGCATTTTTGCGCCGGACATCAGCGCATCCGGGGCCGAGGTTTTCAGAGAAACCGTCCCGTCTCCGTCGCCGTCCACGCCATTGTCCAGAATATCCTGCGGCAGCATTTGGACCATGCCGATTTCTCCGGCCCATGCCCCTGTGGTGCGGGCGGGGTCGAAATTGCCCTGACTGTACAATTCCAGCGCCGCAAATATCTGAGGGCGGAACAGTTCGGGCCGGCGGCAATCATGGGCCAATGTCACCAGTGCGTTGCGGGTGTTGAAATCCCCCTGAACCGCTCCGTAGTCGGTTTCAAACGCCCAGAATGCCAGCAACACGCCGCGTGATACCCCATATTCCCGCTCAATCCGGTCAAAAACAGCGTCGTATTTGCGTGACATGGCCTGCCCGCGATCTATTCGGTTTTGCGAGATCAGGCGGCGAGAGAAATCAATGAATGGTTTTTGAAAGACGCCTTGCGCGCGGTCAGCTCTGAGAACGGCGCCATCCTGCTGAACACCTTGAAAGAAAGCGTCGATAGTAGATTTATCAAACCCGTTGTCGACCGCCTCGGTCTTTAACCCATTCACAAAGGAATTGAACCCGCCACCACATTGGGCAAAGGCGGGTGTGATGAATAGGGTGGTTGCAACAAGACCAGAAAGAAAACGCATGGGTGGCACCGTCAGAGAATAAAACTAAGCCCAGCCCACACCGACACGAGGCCCAGCGCAAGCCCCCAAACGGTCCACAGCATGTTACATGCGCGGAAAACCTCCGGTGCACCGATCTCACGCGGGGCATCGCCGTTGACCCATGCCAAATCCCGAAGCTTTCCATCATAGCTGCGCGGCCCGGCAAGTGCGACGTTCAGGGCACGGGCCATGGCGGCCTCGGGCCAGCCTGCGTTTGGCGAGATATGGCGCCGCGCGTCTGAGGTGATTCCTTGCCACTGCGCCCATTGACCAGATTGCACGACGATCATGACGCTGGTCAGGCGGGCAGGGATCAGGTTCAGAACATCATCCAGACGGGCGGCGGCCCAACCAAACTCAAGATATTTTTCTGAGCGGTAGCCGATCATGCTGTCGGCCGTGTTGACCGCCTTGTAGATCAGCAGACCCGGCAGCCCGGCAACCAGAAACCAGAAGGCGGGCGCAATGACACCGTCGCTCAGGTTTTCGGCGGCACTTTCGATCGCTGACCGCGCGACCTGTGCCTCGGTCATGTCGCGTGTGTCCCGTGAGACAATCATGGCCACTTTCGCGCGCCCCTGGTCAAGCGAGGCGTTCAGCCCCTCGGCCACATCTCGCACATGCGTCACAAGGGATTTCTGCGCCAAGAGAATGGCGCAGATCACAAGCTCAACCACGGGGCCTAGCATGGCCAGTGCGCCTCCGAGTATCATTGCGCCGATGACCAGTAGGACGACCACGGCGACCCCTTTCAGGCGCGGGTGCCCGCCATTGTTCAATCGTTTGTCCAGCAGGCCGATAAGGTTACCGATCATCACCGCGGGGTGCCTTACCCGGGACCACACCCAATCCGGCTCCCCCAGTGCCGCGTCCAGACACATGGCGCAGACCAGCAGAAAAGCGGTGTTCACAGCGCGGCCTCCAGCCGTGCCCAGCCATTTGCAGGTGGAAGCCCCAGCCGCAGGTAGGTTTGCGAATAGGGGAAGATGCGGCTCCAGATATGCGCATGGGCCAGACGGTCTTGCCAATCGGCGGCCTTGTCGACCGCATAAAGACGGAACAGCGTGGTTCCCCCCACAAGCCGCGCACCCTTCCGCGTCAGAAGGGTATCCAGCCTGATTGTTTCCTCGGTCAGGCGTTGGCGTGTGGCGTCGGCCCAAGCTGTATCGCTCAGGGCTCGTTCTCCGATCCGCAGGGCGGGACCGGAAACGGCCCAAGGTCCGGTCAGGTCGTTCAGGCGGGCAATCAGGTTCGGGTCGCCGATTGCGAAGCCAAGGCGTAATCCCGCCAACCCCCAGAACTTGCCAAAGCTTTTCAGTACGATCACACCCGGTTTGGTCCCCAAATGGATCAGGGACGCTTCGGGGCTGACATCGCAAAAGCTTTCGTCAATCACGGTTAGCGGGGCATTTGCGTCGGCTTCGTTCCATATGCGCCCATCTGGGTTGTTTGGGTGTACGATAACGCGGGCTTCGGCCGGGCCGTAGGACTGAATTGACCATCCATGCGCTGAAAAAGCGGCTGCGTGTTCATTGTAGGTGGGCGGCGTGATGTGAACCAGCCCGCGCGGTGCAAGATCGGGTATGCGTGCAATCAGGGCGGAAGCGCCAGGTGCGGGTAAAATGTCAGCCTCGTCGGGAACGGACCAAAAACGCCGCGCGGCACTGGTCAGGCGTTCAAACGCGCCGTGATCGGGAAGCGCGCTCCAATCCGAGGGCGTCAAACCTGTGACATCATAAGGATGCGGATTGATCCCGGTCGAAAGATCCATCCAATCGCCGCGTGCCCCACCATAAGATTCGATTGCCCCGTCTAGCCCGCCGCCATGATCCCGATTGGATCGGGGGTTCAAGATATCGTTATGGGTTGTCATCGTGAAGCTCGTTGGAATCCTTGATTTCGGTCCGTTTCAAGCGGATTTTCGCCGTCGGCACAAGCAAATCCACGCGATCCGGAAGCCCTGCAGATACCGTTAACAGTTTGTTAAGGAAATCGCGTGATCACAAACTGCAGGGGCCAGCACTGTTTGTTCTACCTTGCCCCGAGGTTGTTGCTGATGAATGTTTTGATTGTAGAGAGTAACCCTGATCTTGGTCGGGTCTGGAAAAGGCATCTGGAGCGTCAGGGCGCTGAGGTCACGCTTGTGGCCGGGCAAGAGGCCGCGATCCTTGCGCTTTATGGCGCAGAGTTTGACATCATTGTGTTGGACCTTGTGCTGGAAACCGGCAGCGCTCTGGCTGTTGCCGACTTCGCCAGCTATCGCCGCCCCGAAGCGCGGGTGATATTTGTCACCAACACCACGTTTTTCTCGGATGGGTCGATTTTCGCGCATAGCCCAAATGCCTGCGCCTATGTCCAAAGTGAAACGCCGCCAGAGGATCTGGCGGCGATGGTTGAACATTACGCGGCGGGTCGCTGACCGCGACCGTGTGGTTCCATGTAGTCCAGCACGGGGTTCACCGGGATAATCCGGTGCGGATTTATACTGTCGTGACTATAGTGGTAGTGCCGCACGATATGGTTCATGTTCACGGTCTTAGCGACACCGGGCCATTGATAAAGCTCGCGGGTATAGGCCCACAGGTTCGGGTAATCGACCAGACGGTTTCGGTTGCACTTGAAATGCAGGTGATAGACGGGGTCGAACCTGATCAAGGTTGTGAACAGCCTCCAATCAGCTTCTGTAACGCGATCTCCCATAAGATAGCGATGGGTGCTCAGGCGGTTTTCCAGCCAGCCCAGTGTTTCAAATAGCGGCCCAACAGCCGCGTCATACGCTTGCTGACTGGTTGCGAACCCTGACTTGTACACGCCGTTGTTGACGTCAGAATAGATACGCGCGTTGACCTCTTCGATATCGTCACGCATAGCCTCGGGCCAGTAATCGTCGGTGTTTCCTGTGATCCCGTCGAAGGCCGAGTTGAACATGCGGATGATCTCGGAACTTTCATTCGAAACAATGGTTTCCTGGGTATTGTCCCATAGAATTGGCACCGTAACGCGGCCCGAATAGGCGGGATCGGCCTTGGTATAGACTTGATGGGCGAACTCCAACCCAAAGAGCCCGTCCCCTGTGGCGCCATGGTCGTCTGTTTCAAACGTCCAGCCTTTGTCCATCATGTCAGGATGTACCACTGAAACCGAGATAAGGTCAGTCAACCCCTTCAATTCGCGAAAGATCAACGTGCGGTGTGCCCACGGGCAGGCGAGGCTGACATAGAGGTGATAGCGATTCGGTTCGGCCTTGAAGCCCCCCTTGCCGGACGGACCTGCGCTGCCGTCTGCCGTTATCCAATTGCGAAACTGCGCTGCACTTCGTTTGAACGCCCCGCCTGTGGACTTGGTGTCATACCATGTGTCGTGCCACTTGCCGTCGACCAACAGGCCCATGCTCTGATCCTCCGAATTGAGATGTCAAAGAACATAGGCGGTCGCCTTAAAGGTTCCTATGCGAGGCGACGCGCATATTGCCTGCGCCTGCGCACAAATCCGGTTGGGATTTCCGTGCAACAGGTTGAAATCCAAACGCTCTTGGTGACCAGCTTTACTGGATTTTTACATTCCGACCCTCACAATAGGACTCTGCTGCGGGGGAAATTTGCAATGACGACCTATGTTTCAAAGGAAATTAGTGCCGAATTGGATGCGGCACGAATCGCAGGATTGAAAAAGACAAGCCGACTTCGTGTTCAATTTGGCGACAATACGTTCAAAATCCTGCGATTGTGGAAGGGCGGCTTTACCGTCGAAGCTGAAACGACACCTCAGCTTCGTGGTCTGGTCGATATTTATGATGGCGCAAATCACCTCTACCAGTGCCTGATCATCGCGGATCAGGACGAAGCCGGTGAAATGCGGTATGAATTCAAGCGCAGCACTGCTGCCTCGGACAAGGCTCCGCTGGATTTCTACCGCGATCCCGATGCTCCGATAGCCTTGCTGGGGCATAAGGACTAAGCCTTAGCCCAACGGATCAATCGTTGGGCTTGGGTTCACTGCAAGTCAGAAAAGGCCTGTTTCAGCCTGTTGCAAGCTTCTTCCACGCGGCTGCGCTGGGTTGCCAGATTGAACCGCTCGAACGTCTCGCCGCCCGGACCAAATCCGGGGCCGGGCGAGGTCGCGATCTTGGCGTCCTCACGCAGGCGGCGGAAAAATTCAGGGTGATCCATTCCGGTTCCTGAAAAATCGACCCAAGCCAGAAAAGTCGCCTGAAGTGGCATGGACCACAGGCCGGGGATATCTGCGATGGCTGCGTCAAAAAGCTTTCGGTTACCGTCAAGATGCGCAACCTGTTCGTCGACCCATGCGGCGCCTTCGGGCGAATAGGCCGCCATGATCATCGCCACGCCCAAAGCGCTGGGCGCATAGTCAAGGGTGCCGAGGCGATGGACCATCGCCGCGCGCAGTTTTGGGTCGGGAATGACCATGTTGCCGGTGCGTTGACCCGCAATGTTGAACGTCTTGGAGGCCGCCGTCAGGGTCACCGTCCACGGCCGTGCATCGGGCGCGGCCACGTCCATGGGGACAAAGGTGCTGCTGGGGTAGACCAGGTCATGGTGAATCTCATCAGACACCAACACAAGGCCATTGCGTTCAGCAAAGGCTGCCACAGCGCGCAACTCATCCACAGTCCAAACCCGACCGGAGGGGTTCTGGGGTGAACACCACAGAAGCATCTTTTCCGACCCGTCCAAGCGCGACTGCGCGTCGTCCATATCAATCGTGTAACTGTCGCCCTGTCGTACCAGCGGGCATTCCACCACGCGGCGGCCGGATTTGTTCACCTTGTGGGCGAACTCATGATAGACGGGCGTGAATATGACCACGCCGTCCCCGGGCTCGGTCCACACATCCAGACACAGCGCGATCGCATTGCCCAGCCCTTGCGAGGTCAGGACCCAATCTGTGTCAATGTCCCATGCATGACGGTTTTTCATCCACCATTGGACCGAAGTCAGATAGTCAGGGTGCGCCCACGAATACCCGAAAACACCGTGATCCGCGGCCTTTCGAACGGCTTCGATAACGCAGGGTGCGCTGGGATAATCGGAATCTGCCGTCCACATCGCCAGCCCGTCCTGCGGTGAAATACCGTAGAGTTTCTCTAGCTTGTCCCATTTTGAACTATAAGTGCCCCGGCGGTCGATCAGGTCGTTGAACGTCATGTCTTCTCCATCTGTCGGCTGGAAAGCTAGCTACAATTTTGGCAGGTGCAAGGGGGGCGTTGCGGCGGGGCGTGTGATGGCCTAAATCAACCCCATGAAACGCTCAATTCTTATTCATCCCGACCACCGACTGAAAAAGGTCTGCGCCCCGGTGACCGACCTGTCGGACGAGCTGCGTCAACTGGCCGATGACATGCTGGAAACCATGTATGACGCCCCCGGCATTGGGCTGGCCGCGCCGCAGATTGGCGTGCTGGATCGGCTGATCGTGATGGACTGCGTCAAGGAAGAGGGCGAGGAACCGCGCCCGCTAATCATGTTCAACCCCGAGATCATCGCATCGTCGGACGAAACCAACGTCTATGAGGAAGGTTGCCTGTCGATCCCCGAGCAATTTGCAGAGGTGACCCGACCCAAAGTCGTCGAGGTGGCGTGGATTGACTGCGACGGCAATGCGCAGCAGGAAACATTCGATGACCTCTGGGCGACCTGCGTGCAGCACGAGATTGACCATCTGAACGGCAAGCTGTTCATCGACTATCTAAAACCGCTGAAACGCCAGATGATCACGCGCAAGATGCAAAAGCTGAAACGTGAAAAGGCGCGCGCATGACCGTTCGTACCTGTCTGCCATGGCCCGACAAGCGCCTGCGTACCAAGGCAGAGGTTGTGAGCGAAATCACCGACGATATCCGCGCGATCTGGGATGACATGGTCGACACGATGGAGGCGATGCCCGGCGTGGGCCTTGCTGCGCCTCAGATCGGTGTGATGCTGCAGTTGGCGGTCGTGGATGGTTCGACCGAGCGGGGCCGGGCCGTGCGACTGGCGAATCCCGAGATTCTGCACAGCTCGATCGAGATGCGTGAACATGATGAGGCCAGCCCAAACCTGCCCGGCGTGTCGGCCAAAGTGAAACGACCTCGTGCGGTGACCGTCAAGTTTCTGAATGAACAAGGCATGATCGACCGCCGTGATTTTGTCGGGATCGAGGCGACAAGTGTGCAGCACCAGATCGACCATCTGAACGGCCGCATGTATTTCGACCGGCTCAGCAAGGTCAAACGCGACATGCTGCTGCGCAAAGCCAAGAAACTCGCGTAGGCCGGGCTTCAGCCCGGCACCGCCCAAGCCTCGGAGCCCTGTCATGCGCATCATCTTCATGGGAACGCCCGAATTCTCGGTGCCGGTGCTGGATGCGCTGGTTGAGGACGGGCATGAGATTGCCGCCGTGTATTGCCAGCCACCGCGCCCGGCGGGGCGAGGTAAGAAAGACCGCCCGACCCCGGTGCATGCGCGAGCCGAGGCGTTGGGCCTGACTGTACGCCATCCGGTTTCTTTGAAGTCCGAAGAAGAACAATCCGCTTTCGCTGCGCTGCAAGCTGACGTCGCCGTCGTTGTGGCATATGGCTTGCTGTTGCCTCAGCCTATTCTGGATGCGCCGCACCTTGGCTGCCTGAACATCCATGCCAGCCTATTGCCCCGCTGGCGAGGGGCCGCGCCGATTCACCGTGCAATCATGGCGGGTGATGCACAGACCGGTATCTGCATCATGCAGATGGAGGCGGGGCTGGACACCGGCCCTGTCCTGCTGCGGCAGGCCACCGATATTCGAGATCAGGAAACGACCGACCAACTGCATGATCGGCTTTCTGAGATGGGCGCGGGTCTGATCGTTCAGGCGCTGGCCACCTTGCCTGACCGGACGCCGGTGAACCAGCCCAACGACGGTGTGACCTACGCCGCCAAGATCGACAAATCCGAAGCGCGCATCGACTGGACACGCCCGGCGGTTGAGGTCGATCGCCAGATACGCGGATTGTCACCCTTCCCCGGTGCATGGACCCTGGTTGAAGGCGAGCGGATCAAACTTCTGGCCTGCTGTCTGACTGAGGGACAGGGCACCCCCGGTCAGGTTCTGGACGACGCGTTGTGTGTCGCTTGCGGAGAGGGGGCCGTGAAGCTCCTGCGCTTGCAAAGGGCGGGCAAAGGCGCGCAGGATACAGAAACGTTCCTGCGCGGTTGGCCAATCCCGGCCGGTACGCTGTTTCAATCGGAGTAACACCGCATGTTCATGATCCTGATGGGCACAATTGTGATCGCCGGGATCGTTGGATACCTGTCCGAAAAGACCGGTTTCACGCATAACGGATATGTGCCTTCGATCATCATATGCATTGGTGGAGCGTTTCTGTTTTATTTCTTCCGCATCATGTTCGGCATCAGCTTTGGCGCGCCCGGTCTGAATGCCGTGATCTCATCCATTGGCGCGCTGATCATCGTGCCGACGCATTGGAGGAAGTGACATGCCCGTAATCGCTCTGATCGTGATTGGCGCGGCCGCAGGGTTTCTGGCCACGCGTCTGATGCGGATCGAGGCTGACATTCCGACAACGATGCTCATTGGCATAGTCGGCGCGCTGGTCGGAGGGTTTCTGCTGCGCGCATTGATAACGGTTGCAGGGTGGCTGTCCGGTTTTGTCGGAGCTGTTTTGGGCGCATTGCTGGTGATCTGGATCTGGCAAAAATATCTGCGCCGCTGATCTGCGTGTCCTCTGTTCGCTTAACCTACAATACGTGACCCAAGCCTCGTTGCTAACGACGCGGTGGTCTGCTTTTGTAGACTGGCAATCGCCAGCCAAACAGCAGCGATCCAGCCCTGAGGGCCCAGCAAACAAGGGCACAGGCGGAAAGAGCGGCAAAGGTGTCCAGCCCTAAACGGGTTGCTAATACGGCCGTCAGAGCACCAGCAAAGGCGCAAGACACATAAAGCTCGCCCTGTTTCAGAACCAGCGGGACCTCATTGCAGACCACGTCGCGCATCAGTCCACCGAGGCAACCTGTAATGATCCCCATCAGAACAACGATGGCGCCGGAATGACCCAGTGACAACGCAGCCGCCGTTCCTGCGGCAACGGCGATGGACAGGGCAAAACTGTCCAGCCAAACCAGCCAATTATACCGGCTTTCCATCAGGTGTGCGGTGAAAAACACCAGCGCTGCAGCACCCGTTGCGATCAGGATGTAATTTGGCTGGCCAACCCAAAAAACCGGGTGCCGGTCCAGCAGGAGATCACGCACTGTTCCGCCGCCAACCGCAGTCAGGCAGGCAATGAACGCAAAGCCCACCAAATCCAACTGCGCCCGGCTTGCAACCAAGGCGCCCGTCAACGCGAACACAAAGACCGAGGCATAATCCAGCAGCGCCAGACCGCTCACGCCTTTTCCTTTTTTGGCTTGAACGGAGCCATGCCCGCACGGGCCAGTTCGTCGGCCTTTTCGTTTTCGGGATGACCGGCATGTCCTTTGACCCACTCCCACGTCACATCGTGGCGGGTCTGCGCTTCGTCCAGTCTTTGCCACAGATCGACATTCTTGACGGGCTTTTTGTTCGAGGTCTTCCAGCCATTGCGTTTCCAGCCGAAAATCCAGCCGGTCACTCCGTTCTTTACATAGGCGCTGTCTGTAACGACCGTGATCTTCGAGGCCCGCTCCAGTGTTTCCAACGCGCTGATCGCGGCCAGCAATTCCATGCGGTTATTGGTAGTTTCGGCCTCTCCGCCGTTCAGCTCGCGTTCTTTCAGAACGGTGTCGCCATCCATCGCGCGCAGCAACACACCCCATCCGCCGGGGCCGGGATTGCCGGAACAGGCCCCGTCTGTATAGGCGAACAGTTCAGGCATGGGCGAGCACCAGAATGAAGCCGTCGTATGATCCGGCCAGCCCCGCGCCGACGCCAGTGGTGATCTGGTCGACGGTAAATCCGGTGGTTGCAAGGGCCTCTTCGATCTCGGTCTGCGAGAAATAGGTATAGAACCGATCCAGGTCGTCGCGATGTTCCCCCGTGCCGAGTTTCAGGCCAAGGAAGAAAACGCCCTGAGGTTTCAAAGCGCGGTGGATCGCCGTCAAATGACGTGGGAAATCTTCGCGCGGGGCGTGCAAAAGTGAAAAGCTGGCATAGATGCCATCATACTTAGAAACCTCGGTCACGTCATCGAACGTGCCGAGATGCGCATCTATGCCATTTTCCAAGGCGTGATCGACAAAGGCCTGTGTTGCGTCCAGCGCGCGAACCCGCAAGCCTTCGCGCTGCAAGAACGCACTGTCTGAACCGGGACCAGAGCCGAGGTCCAGAACATAGCCACCATTCACGACGGCTTCGGCAAAGGCCATGCGCGCTTCGATCTGTTCGGGGGGCAGGGGGATACTCAGGTATTCTGCAACGCGGGTTGTGTAAGCATCGATCGTTCTTTTATCGGTCACAGGTATACTCCGACGGCAAGGCAGGCCAAGACAACGGCCGTCAGCAACATGCGCAACCGCATCCACCAGACCGGGGTCAGTCGCCAGTATGAAAACATGGCGTCCAATAAAAGCAACCCGGCAAATCCGTACATCAGGTTTGTTCCGGCACTGACTGGGCCGCCGCCTGTCTTGAAGAACGCCCATAGCGCAGGCAGGACCGAGAGCGTGTAGCAGGTTGCTGCTTTGCTGGCCGACGTTTTGGTCGCGAAGCCCCACAAAACGCCTGACATGAAGCTCAGGATGACCGAACCGTAGAATAGCTGGATATACGGCCCAACAAACCGAGGCCCCAGCGCCTGTTTCCCCCAGTCGTTCAGATCACCGTTCAGGTAGGTCAGAGCACCCCAGATGAACGGGATAAGGCCGGTTAGTCCAAGGAGCAGGGGGGCTTTTGGTATTCCGCTCATGCGGGTTCCCGCAGCACGCGCGGGACTTTGAATTCAACGTTTTCGACGGCCGTTTCCACCATCTCGACCGTCACGTCATAGTGATCGCGGAAGGCATCTATCACCTCGTTCACCAACACTTCGGGGGCCGATGCACCCGCCGTGATTGCAATGCTGGAGATCCCTTCCAGCGCGCGCCAGTCGATATCGGTCGCGCGCTGCACGAGCTGGGCATAGTCACACCCAGCGCGCGAGGCAACTTCGACCAGACGCCGTGAATTGGACGAATTGGGTGCCCCCACCACCAACAGGGCGTCGGATTTTGGCGCAACGGCCTTGACCGCTTCCTGCCGGTTGGTCGTCGCATAGCAGATGTCTTCCTTATGCGGTCCGACAATCGCCGGGAACCGGGCCTGAAGCGCCGCGATAATGTCTTTTGTGTCGTCGACAGACAGGGTGGTCTGGGTCACAAAGGCCAGCTTTTCGGGGTTGCGAACCTGAACCGTAGCAACATCTTCGACCGTTTCGACCAACAGCACTTCGCCCGCTGGCAGCTGGCCCATGGTCCCAACCGTTTCCGGGTGCCCCTTGTGCCCGATCATGATCATCTGAAGACCCGCGTCCGAGTGGCGCTGGGCTTCGACATGGACCTTGGAGACCAAAGGACAGGTCGCGTCCACATAGATCATTTCGCGCCGTGTCGCCGTTTCCGGGACCGATTTCGGCACGCCATGGGCGGAAAAGATCACTGGCCGGTCATCAGGGCATTCGTCCAGTTCCTCGACAAACACCGCTCCTTTGTCGCGCAGCCCGTCGACGACAAATTTGTTATGCACGATCTCGTGGCGCACATAGACCGGTGCGCCCCATTTTTGCAGGGCCATTTCAACGATCTTGATGGCCCGGTCGACACCGGCGCAGAACCCGCGCGGCGCGGCAAGGTACAAAGTCAGCGGGGGCTTGTTCATGTCACGGTCTCCTTAAGGCCACAGGTAAGTCTTTTCCCGGCCTTGGTCCAGACAGGACTGCGTCATTGATCTGACATGAATCAGTGCTAGCCAAGAGGTGTTTTAGCACCTGTCTTTAGTTAAAGAAGCGCGGTCAGGTGATAAACCTGACCGCGCCGTTTTCAACTCTGTTGTGAGTGACCGGGTGTTACTGCCCACCGGCCGCAACGCTGCGCGGTTCCATGGGCATCTCACGCGGAGGGCGGCCGATCACGTCGCGCAGGTCCTCCAACTCGATGAAGTTGTCCGCTTGGCGGCGCAGTTCGTCCGAGATCATCGGCGGCTGGCTGCGAATGGTCGAGACGACCGATACACGCACGCCCTGACGTTGCAGGCTGGCAATCAGCGGGCGGAAATCCCCATCGCCCGAAAACAGCACGATATGATCCACGCGTGGTGCCAGTTCCATAGCATCGACGGTCAGTTCAATGTCCATGTTTCCTTTGACTTTCCGACGCCCCATGCTGTCGGTGTATTCCTTTGCCGGTTTTGTCACCATGGTGAAACCGTTGTAATGCAGCCAGTCAACCAAAGGACGGATCGGCGAATACTCGTCGTTTTCCAAGAGCGCTGTGTAGTAGAAAGCTCTGAGCATCTTACCGCGACGCATGAATTCCTGACGCAGCAGCTTGTAGTCGATATCAAACCCAAGCGCTTTGGCGGCCGCATAAAGATTCGAGCCGTCGATGAACAGCGCTAGCCGTTCGTCTTTATAAAACATAAATAGTTCCTTCCGGTACAAACCAGAACGCCGGGTGTTACGTGAGTGAGTCTAGGAAATAGGCGGCGCGCTGATACGCCTATAATTAGGGCATTTAATGTGTATCGCAAGTATGCAATTCACCGAATATAGGGAGTAGAATGCGCAAATTTTCGTCAAAAGTGGTGATCGCACTAGGTGCAAATCTCAATTTGAGGGATCAAGGACCCAAGGTGACACTGGAAAAGGCGCTTGACGCGATACCGCGTCAGGGGGTGCTGATTCGCGCGGTCAGCCGGTTTTTCGAGACGCCGTGTTTCCCAGCCGGAGCGGGGCCGGATTATGTCAACGCGGCCGCGCTGATCGAGACTGACAAGACCCCGGCAGAACTTTTGCATCTGTTGCATGAGGTCGAGCATGACCACGGCCGCCAACGGGTTCAGCGCTGGGGAATGCGCACACTGGATTTGGATCTGGTTTGCTATGACGATCAGGTGCTGCCCGATCGCGATGGGTATGAGCGGTGGAGAACCTTGTCCGCGGGAGACCAAAAACAACAGGCGCCGGATCAGTTGATCCTGCCGCATCCCCGTCTTCAGGATCGGCCTTTTGTATTGGTGCCCATGGCAGATGTCGCCCCGGATTGGCGTCATCCGGTGCTGGGCGGAACCGTGCAGGAAATGCTGGCAGACCTTCCTGCGGACGATGTCGCGGCAGTCACCCCAATGTGAACGGTGCATTTGCAGCATTTCCTGCTTGTCAAGGCGGGGATTCGCGCTTAGATAAACCTCTTCCTGACATGGATTCAGTAACGGAGAGCGCCCTATGGCCCGCGTGACGGTTGAAGACTGCGTAGACAAAGTGCCAAACCGGTTCGAGCTTGTGATGCTTGCCGCCCATCGTGCGCGCGAGATTTCCGCTGGTGGCCCGATCACCGTGGACCGCGACAACGACAAAAACCCTGTCGTTTCGCTGCGCGAGATCGCGGACGAAACCCAAAGCGCGGATGAGCTGCGCGAGCGCCTGATCGAAGCCAACCAGACCCAGATTGAAGTTGACGAGCCGGAAGAAGACCAGATGGCTCTGCTGATGGGTGCGGAAACCGATAAGCCTGCGGACGACGATATGTCCGAAGAAAAGCTTCTGCGCGCTCTGATGGAGGCTCAAGGCCAGGGGTAATCCCCTCGAACGAAGGTGCGGACCGGATGATTTCTGCAGACGATCTGATTGCGCTGGTCCGCAACTACAACCCTAAGACAAATGCAGACCGCATCGCCCGGGCTTATGAGTTCGGAAAGCAGATGCACGAAGGCCAATTCCGCCACTCGGGAGAGCCTTATTTTACCCACCCCGTTGCCGTTGCCGCCATCCTGACCGAACAGCGTCTGGATGATGCAACGATCATCACGGCCCTTTTGCATGACACAATCGAGGACACCAAGGCCAATTACGGCAAGGTGTCTGATCTGTTCGGGGATGAGGTCGCCAAGCTGGTGGACGGTGTCACCAAGCTGACGAACCTGCAGCTTTCCAGTCGTGAAACCAAACAGGCCGAGAACTTTCGCAAACTGTTCATGGCGATGTCCAAGGACTTGCGGGTTATTCTGGTCAAGCTGGCCGACCGCCTGCACAACATGCGCACGATCAAGGCGATGCGCCCCGAAAAGCAGGTGCAAAAGGCGCGCGAGACGATGGATATCTACGCGCCGCTTGCAGGCCGCATGGGGATGCAATGGATGCGCGAGGAGCTGGAAGACCTCGCCTTTCGCGTTCTGAACCCCGAAGGCCGCCAGTCGATCATTCGCCGTTTCATCACATTGCAGCGTGAAACCGGTGATGTGATTCATCGCATCACGGGCGATATGCGGCGCGAGTTGGAAAAGGCCGGGATCGAAGCTGAGGTGTTTGGCCGCGCCAAGAAACCTTATTCGATTTGGCGCAAGATGCAGGAAAAGGATCAAGGCTTTTCGCGCCTGTCTGACATCTATGGATTCCGCATCATCACTCAGACCGAAGAAGATTGTTACCGGACGCTGGGCGCAATCCACCAACGCTGGCGTGCGGTGCCGGGGCGGTTCAAGGACTACATCAGCCAGCCGAAATCGAACGGGTACCGCTCGATCCATACAACCGTGTCGGGACGCGACGGTAAACGGGTCGAGGTTCAGATTCGTACCCGTCAGATGCATGACGTTGCCGAAACAGGTGTGGCCGCGCATTGGTCTTATCGCGATGGTGTCCGCTCGGAAAACCCGTTTGCGGTCGATCCGGCGAAATGGATCGCCAACCTGACCGAACAGTTTGACAGCGAAGAGGATCACGAAGATTTCCTCGAAGCGGTCAAGTTGGAGATGTATTCCGACCAGGTGTTCTGCTTCACGCCCAAGGGCGACGTGGTCAAGCTGCCGCGCGGGGCCACGCCGATTGACTTTGCGTATGCGATCCACACCCGGATCGGGTCCGCCTGTGTTGGCGCCAAAGTGGACGGCATCAGGGTTCCGTTGTGGACACGGATCAAGAATGGGCAATCGGTGGATATTATCACCGCCGACGGGCAAACCCCGCAGGTCACATGGCTTGAGATTGCGGTGACCGGGAAGGCGAGAACCGCCATTCGCCGTGCGCTGCGCGAAGTGGACCGTGAACGGTTCATCAAGCTGGGCAAAGAGTTGGCGCGGTCCGGCTTTGATCACGTCGGACGCAAAGCGACCGACAAAGCCTTGGATACGGCCGCCAAGCATCTTCGTTTGAAAGACCGCCACGAATTGCTGGCGCGGCTTGGCAGCGCGGAACTGACCGCCCATGATGTGGTCAGTGCGGTTTATCCGGAACTGACACAGGATGACGGCGACGCGATCCCGTTGCGCCGTGCTGTGATCGGTCTGGAGCCGGGGCAGAAATTCGACCGCGCGCCTTGCTGTCAGCCTCTGCCGGGTGAGCGGATCGTGGGGATTACCTATCGCGGGAAAGGCGTTGTGGTCCACGCCATTGATTGCGATCGCCTGACCGAGTTTGAGGGTGAGCCCGACCGTTGGGTCGATCTGCACTGGCATACCGGAACGCACCCGGCTGTTTATGGTGCAACCCTGGATCTGACAATCGGTAATGACGCCGGGGTACTGGGGCGTATTTGCACATTGATCGGCGAGAAAAAGGCCAATATTTCAAACTTGGAATTTGTCGACCGCAAACCGGATTTTTACCGTTTGTTGATCAATGTCGAACTTCGGGATCTTGAGCAATTGCATTCGCTGATGCTGATGCTGGAGGCCGAAAGCGACGTTGCCGCGGTCGAACGCTACCGGGACAGGACCAAAACCGCCGTGGCGGCAGGCTAGGAAGGGGTGATCAGGAGTGGTTTTCAAGCGCCGAGATCGACGCTCGCCTGTCCAGATCGCATCCGAATTCGTCTATCCCCGAGGCGGATGGACGCGCGCTTTTCACTACGTCAAACATCGGGTCCGCCGCCTACCGGATTCGCCTGAACGTATTGCGCGCGGGATCGGGGCAGGGGTCTTTGCAGCGTTCACCCCCTTTTATGGATTGCACTTCGTCGTAGCCGCGGTGTGCGCGCGTTTGATCAACGGCAACATTCTGGCTGCGCTCAGCGGGACATTCTTTGGCAACCCGTTGACTTATGTACCTATCGGAGTGGTTTGCCTGCAGACGGGCCATTTCCTGCTCGGGACCGAGTTTCAGGAAGGCGACACGCAGGGGCTGATGGGAAAATTCGCTAATGCCCTGCGCGATCTGAAAGACAACCTGATCGCCATGTTCACCGACCGGGTCGCGGATTGGCACGGGCTTGGCATCTTCTATCGTGAGGTGTTCTACCCCTATCTGATTGGCGGAATTCTTCCGGGTCTTTTGGCCGCTGCGATTTGTTACTACCTCAGCCTGCCTTTGATCCGCACCTATCAGCAGCGCCGCCGCGACAAGATCAAGGCAAAGTTTGATGAAATCAAACGGCTGGCCGAAACCAAGACTGCCGTTCCAGTTTCAAACGCACTAGGCTCGGCCAAAAGTTCGGAAAAGGAATCAGGCGATGTCTGACAATCATTTGCGTCTGGGCGTGAACATCGACCACGTGGCGACCATTAGAAATGCGCGGGGCGGGGCCTATCCCGATCCAATGCGCGCCGCAAAACTGGCAGAAGAGGCTGGCGCAGACGGTATCACCGCTCATCTGCGCGAGGATCGCCGGCACATCGTTGATGCCGATATTGAAGCGTTGATGGATGCGCTGACCGTTCCGCTGAACTTTGAAATGGCCGCCACGCCCGAGATGCAGAAGATCGCCCTGCGCCATAAGCCGCACGCGGTCTGTATTGTCCCCGAAAAGCGCGAGGAACGCACCACCGAGGGCGGGCTTGAGGTTGCGCGCGAGGAAAACAAGCTGGCGCATTTCATCGCTCCGCTACGGGACGTCGGCTGCCGCGTGTCCATCTTTATCGCCGCCGACCAACGCCAGATCGAGGCCGCCCATCGCATCGGTGCCGAAGTGATCGAACTGCACACCGGTGCATATTGCGACGCCTTTGCCGAGGGTCACATGGACGAGGCCAACCGTGAACTGGAAGGCCTGCGCGAGATGTCGGCTTTCGCCCATTCGCTGGGCCTTGAGGTCCACGCAGGCCACGGCCTGACCTATGACACAGTTCAACCTATTGCCGCCTTCCCCGAGGTGCGCGAGCTGAACATCGGTCATTTCCTGATCGGCGAAGCCATCTTTCGCGGCCTCACCCCCGCCATAGCCGAGATGCGCAGGTTGATGGATGAGGCGCGGAGGGCAAGCTGAAACGGTGCCTCTACCGAGTGGCGGGAAGTTCGATGAACCATTGCGCCACTTGGTCCGCCCAATCGGCCTGTCGACCATGGCCGTGTGGCCCTAACGCCAACGTGACCGACCCCCCTTTACACTTGGTCCATCTTTTTTCCCAAGTTGATGAATTTGTATCCGCCGCATTTGCCATTTGGCCGCATTCGTTGGTGCGGGTCAGCAGTTCGACAGACTTGAGAACACTTCCTTGTTCAAATTCATACCCGCCGAAAACCACGAACCTGCCTTCCAGCGGTACAGTGCGATCCGCAAATCCATGTGAGTGATGCATGTGCACCGGGCCGCTGCACCGTCGCCACATCGGTTCCCAAAACGCGCCGGATGCAGATGCGTAGGCAGATGCAAAGTCGTGCGAATAACAGGCCTTGTCCCAGACCATTGAACCGCCACGGGAATACCCGGCAAGTAAAATTCTATTAGCGTCCAGGCCAAAACGATTTACGGCGTCTGCTTTTATGTCTTCCAGTGCCTTCAAATCATCTCTGGGCCAGCGATGGCCATCGTGAACACCCCAGTCCAGAACTTTGGGGTTTCCGACATCTGCTTGTCCATTTGGAACGATGACCGCAATTCCCCTTTCAATAAAGGGGGTTGTGAGGTTGGATCGTTTGACTGCCGAGTCGGCGGTGGCGGCATATCCGTGCAGGTAGATTACGCTTGGGGCATTTTGCGGTACCTCTGGCAAGACGACCCTGTAGGTAAGCTGCCCAACCTGACATGGATTATCCTCTTCACCGCAGTCCTGATTTTGCGCCGTGGCGATGCTGGCCAACGGTAAGATGGCCGCCACAATTCCCCAGAATAGTCTGTTGAACATCTCCAAAGCCCTCTGCTGGGACAATTTGGTCAATGCTTATCACAAAATAGCGCTGACCCACCATCTGCTTGCCAAGCCAGTCAAATTACCGTTGATTGTCGCCATTGCTAAATTGAGAAACCAATGATCCTCGGCATCGGCACAGACCTCGCGAATATCGAACGTATCCAGGGCACGCTTGACCGGTTCGGCGATCGGTTCCGCAACCGCGTCTTCACTGAGATTGAACAGCGCAAGGCCGAGAACCGTGCCGACACAGCTGGAACCTATGCCAAACGCTGGGCAGCGAAAGAAGCGTGCTCCAAGGCGCTGGGCACCGGTCTGCGTATGGGGATCGCGTGGAAGGATATGTCAGTCACCAATCTGAAAACCGGTCAACCGGTCATGCATGTGACGGGTTGGGCGGCAGAACGGCTGCGTGAGATGACCCCCGAGGGCCACGAGGCAATCGTCCACGTCACGCTGACCGATGATCACCCCTGGGCCCAGGCCTTCGTAGTGATCGAGGCGCGCCCGCTTCAATAACGCAGCGCTCAGCCTTGACTAACCTTGCCGCGCCACGCATGTAGCACCCCAACAAACCAAGGACCGGAGAGCAGTATGGCCGAGGACGTCAAAACCGGAAATCCCGTGTGGGAGACGATCAAAACCATCGTCTACGCGCTGTTGATCGCAGGTGTTTTCCGCACGCTGTTCTTTCAGCCCTTCTGGATTCCGTCCGGCTCGATGAAACAGACCCTGTTGATCGGGGACTTCCTGTTCGTCAACAAGATGGCCTATGGGTATTCTTATGCGTCCTGCCCCAGCCTGATTATTCCCAGCGTTGGCCTGAATATCGACGCCGAAGAAATCTGTGGATGGATGCAGGGCGAGGATAACACGCGTATTTGGGGCACTGAGCCAGAGCGCGGCGATGTGATCGTGTTCCGCCATCCGGTCAACGGGCGCGACTATATCAAGCGCCTGATCGGTTTGCCGGGCGATCGTATTCAGATCCGTGAAGGGCAGATCATTCTGAACGGCACCCCGGTTCCGCAGAAGCCCGACGGGGTATTCACCGAAATCTCTGAACCTCAGGGATCGCAGGGATTGAGACCACGTTGCGAAAACGGTCCGGTTGGCTTTGGCGGTCTTTGCGAAAAATCCCGAGTGATTGAGACATTGCCCAATGGCGTGTCTTACGATGTGCTTAATATCGGCAATCAGGGATCGGACAATACCGGCATCTATACCGTGCCCGAGGGTGAATATTTCTTTATGGGCGACAACCGTGATAACTCCAGCGACAGCCGCCTGCCGGTATCGGCCGGGGGAGTTGGGTATGTCCCCTACGAAGACCTGATCGGTCGGGCCGACCGTATCATGTTCTCGTCCGCTGGCCGGTCTATGCTGTTCTTCTGGACTTGGCGGGGCGACCGGTTCTTCAAGGCGGTCAATTGAAGCTATCGGCTGAAATAAAAGCTTTTCAAAAGCGGTTGGGGTATGAGTTCTCGAACCCCGAGCTTCTGGTACGCGCGCTGACCCATGGATCAGTCTCGTCGCCGACACGACCAGATAATCAGCGGTTGGAGTTTCTGGGCGACCGGGTATTGGGTCTGGTGATGGCAACGGCACTTCTGGAAAGCGACAAGAAAGCGTCCGAAGGGCAGCTTGCCCCGCGGTTCAACGCCCTTGTCCGAAAAGAGGCCTGTGCGGACGTGGCGCGGCAGATTGATCTGGGCGCGGTGTTGAAACTGGGCCGATCCGAGATGCTGTCGGGCGGTCGTCGCAAACAAGCCCTGCTGGGGGATGCGATGGAAGCGGTCATTGCCGCAGTCTACCGCGATGCCGGTTTTGAGACAGCGGCCGAGGTTATCCTCAGGCTGTGGGGTGACCGGATTCACAATGTCGAAGAGGATGCGCGCGACGCGAAAACCTCTTTGCAGGAATGGGCGCAGGCGCGGGGCCAGAAACCTCCGTCCTATGTCGAAATCAAGCGCAGCGGCCCGGATCATGCGCCGGTTTTCACCATCGCAGCCCGTCTTCAGGACGGAACCGAGGCGCAGTCAACGGCTGGATCAAAGCGTCAGGCAGAGCAGGCAGCCGCAAAAGCGCTGTTGGACAGGCTGACCTGATCGCTAAGGTGCGGGCGGCAGTTTTCCCTGCTCTTGCAGAACCTTCAATATGCTCAGGATTGTATCTGGGCTGACATCGAAAGACCCATCCAGCGCAACGCCAATCCCCCCGTCGCCAATTTCCACCGTGCCACCGGCGTCATAGCGCGGGTCAATGGATGAAAGTTCTGGCGGAAGCGTTGGACAGATTGAGTTGCGCTTTAGCAGGGCGTCAGCGGCCTTTTCGGTGATGCTGCGGGCATCGCTCAAAAACCCCTGCTTTGTGTTGGGATCAAGGATCGGGGTTTCAAGGGTCAACTCCAAACCGGTCAAATCAAAATACACGCACTGGTTTTGCACCTGAGCAGACGCGGTTCCGGTAAATGTGATCGTATTCGCGGCTATGCTGTCTTGCCGTTTGGGAGGCTGCCCGAGTTGATGATCGCAGCGGAAGGCCTCCATCTTGACGCGGCCTTCCACATTCACATCGCGCCCGAAGGCAGACAGATCAAGGCTGTCCAATGTTACGTCGGCATTACACAAGTCGGATAATTCAGTGTTTCTTAGGCCCTGTATCAACGCGGCTTGGATATCCCGCAAATCCAGAAGGGCATCCACCGAGATACGGGTTGGTGAAACCTCTTTCAACGTCAGGTTCAACTGGTACGGAATTTCAGTGCCATCCGATCCCAAGGTCCGCTCAAACTCGAGCTGCACGTCACGGGCATCCGCTGGGTGGAAGCCCAGACAGAAGCCAAGGGCAAGGGCAAAGTACCGCTTCATTCCACCACCCCGAACCCTTGCTTTTCCTGTAGCGCCGCGATTAGGTCCAACAGCGTTCCTGCACTGGTATCAACCGAACCGCTAAGTGCAGCACCCACGCCGCCGCTGCCGATTTCTCTGATCCCGCCAGAGGTAAAGCGCGGCTCCAACCCTTTCAATTCACTTGGAAGCTCTGGGCAAACGGGGTTTTCCGCCAATACTTCGGCGCCTTTTTCAAGGATCAAGAGGCGGGCTTTTTCCGTCAGCCCGATCATGTCAGAGACAGTTCCGACAAACCCCTGTAAGTCCAATTCAACATCTTCCAGACGTAATTGAAGACAGTTCCGTTCAACTGCGGCAGAAGCTTTGATCATGACGTCCACATTCTGCCCGAACAGCAAAACACCTCGGTAGTGCGTTTTGGGATCATCGGTGTCGCAGGCATAGAATTTGGCCTGAACCTGTCCATCCGCCACCAAGGCATCTGCCTGGGCTGACACTTGTGAAACGGCCAAAGCGAATTTTTGCTGGCAGGTTTCCTTCAGAACGCTTGAAAACAGCCACGGCGCGAGGTCCTGCAGTGAACGAAGATCCAAAAACGCGTCCATACCCAACCGGGTTTCGCCAGCGTCTTTGAGGGACACAAAAAGAGTATAAGGAAGGTCCTTGCCTTTGACCTGCACGGTTTCGGCGATGCGAAACTTCACGGTCTCGGCATGTGCCGGTCTAACGGCCGTAGATACTGAGCAAACCAGAACAGTGAACATTCCGGCAAACATGCTGCCCGTCCAATGCCTGATGCCGACGAAAGCTGAAAACACGTAGTCCACCTGTAATATGCAACTTTAGGCTAGCAGAGAATTTTACACGCCGCTGACCTTTTTTCGGGGAATGTAGATCGCAAGGGATCGCGGGGCGGTTGCGCATGGCTGTCTTGCAACAAATGCCTCTGGCCCATCGGCTCTTTCTGATATAGGGGTGCGCACTTGCAAACAGGATCGCAGCACACATGACCACACGCGCCGGATTTATCGCTCTGATCGGAGAGCCTAACGCAGGCAAATCCACCCTTCTGAACCGGATGGTCGGGGCCAAGGTTTCGATCGTGACGCATAAGGTTCAGACTACGCGCGCCCGTATTCGTGGCGTCGCGATGGAAGGGGATGCGCAGCTTGTGTTTGTGGACACACCCGGCTTGTTCAAACCACGTCGCCGACTGGATCGCGCGATGGTTGCCGCAGCGTGGGGCGGGGCGGCGGATGCTGATGTCGTTGTTCTGATGGTCGAGGCGCATCGCGGCATCACCGAAGGGGTCGAACGTATCCTGGAGGGGCTGGAAGAGATCGGGCAGGGCCGTACCATCGCATTGGCGATCAACAAGATCGACAAGGTGCCCAGTGAAAAGCTGCTGGCGCTGACCAGCGACCTGAACGCGCGCTATCCATTTGCTGATACCTTCATGATTTCGGCCGAGAAAGGCCACGGTGTCGATGACCTTCGCAAATGGTTGGCGGCTGAATTGCCCGAGGGCCCGTGGCTCTATCCCGAAGACCAAATTGCCGATCTGCCGCTGCGGATGATCGCAGCCGAAATGACGCGCGAGAAACTGACCCTGCGGCTGCATCAGGAATTGCCCTATCAGCTCACGGTCGAGACCGAGAATTGGGAAGAGCGCAAGGATGGCTCGGCCAAGATAGATCAGGTCATCTATGTCATGCGCGATGGCCACAAAGGGATCGTTTTGGGCAAGCGCGGCGAAACAATCAAAGCCGTCAGCCAAGCGGCCCGCGCCGAACTGGAAGAGTTTCTGGACCGTAAAATCCACCTGTTCCTGCAGGTAAAGGTCCGACCTAACTGGCTGGAAGAGTCCGAGCGCTATTCGGAAATGGGGCTGGATTTCAAAGACGGAAACGCATGACCCGTCTGACCGCAGATTTCTGGGTTCACGCCTATATCGCGCGGTTGCGGCTTCAGGATATCCCTGCATTTGTCGTGTCGCATGGCGACGATACGGCCGGTGCCGTCTTGGTCAAAATGAACACGCTGGATGGTCAGGCGGTGGCATACCAACGCAGCTTTGACTTGATGAGCGGTGAGCGTAAATGGGTGGAGCTGTCCGGTGGCGCGGAGGCAGACGTGGACCAAGCCATTCAACGCCAACGCAGTTTTGACCCTGATCTTTGGGTGATCGAGGTTGAAGATCGGCAAGGGCGGCACCTTTTGGGTGAGGACGGGCTGGAGTGATGGTCCGGCTCGGCGCGTAACAACTTGAGCCCAAACCATGGCGCAAAACGCCAAGACTTTGTGGCGCCTCGCATTTGATACCCTTGCACACTGCGCTGGCTTGGGATTTGCTGCGCTCAGCACAATCTGTCACGGGATCAAAACTTGGACTGGCGCGATCATGGCATCCTTCTGACCTCCCGCAGACATGGTGAGACCTCGGCGATCATCGAGGTCTTTACCGAAGCCCACGGCCGTCACGCCGGGGTTGTTCGGGGTGGGGCCAGCCGCAAGATTTCTCCGATCCTGCAACCGGGTGCGCAGTTGGATGTGCTTTGGCGGGCTCGGCTGGAAGAGCATCTTGGCACGTTTCAGGTTGAACCGTTGCGGTCCCGCGCAGCGGCGGCGTTTTCCGGTCGGTTGGCGCTGTCCGGGCTGAACGCGGTGGTGGCGTTGCTGTCCTTCAGCCTGCCCGAGCGTGAACCGCATCCGGGGGTTTACAAGCAAACCGAACAGTTGATGGACCTGCTGGGCCAAGATGAGATTTGGCCACTGGCTTATCTGCGGTGGGAACTGGCGTTGCTTGAGGAATTGGGCTTTGGCCTCGACTTTTCAGCCTGTGCTGTGACCGGCGCGACCGAGGGGTTGATTTTTGTCTCGCCGAAAACCGGACGAGCGGTCAGCAAGCAGGGCGCGGGGGAATGGGCGGACAGGCTGTTGCCTTTGCCCCTCTGCCTGAAGGGCGAAGGCACAGCCCCGGATTCAGAAATCGCGCAGGGTCTGCGGACCACTGGCTACTTTCTGGAGCATCATCTGGCCCCATCGCTTGGTCACAACCCACTGCCCGAGGCCCGAGCCCGTTTCATTGATCAGTTCACTCGGCGGCTTTGAACACCATTTCGTGCCCGTCGTCATTGCGCAGGATCAGGACATCGCCGGATACTTCGGACTGGGTCATGGCCAGTAGCGCCGCAAAGTAGAACCCTTCGGCTTCAAGACCGGCGCAGGCCGCGCGTGTGGCCGTCAGGTCGGCGATTTCGAACCAAGGGTAGGGCGCGTTCAGCGTACCGCTGTAGCTGTTGCAGGGGGCATTGCCTGCGATTTTGCCTTCTTCGGGGAAACTCAGCAGGGCGCTTGCCGGAAAGCGTTCACCATCGATTTCCTGCAGTACCCAGGTCTGATCCGCCGCGCCATAGGCGGCCACGGTTTCGTCCTTGTCGCATTGCAGTAGCGCCAGCAGAGGAAAAGCAAAGACGAGGCGTATCATGCCGGTATCCTTATCAATACGGTATCGCGCCGTTCAGCAGTTCTTCCCGAACCTCGCTACGAGGCCGCCAGTTATAACGAGTGTCTTCGCGCACAGGGGCCCAGAAAAGCGCCCCACTGTTCCGCCAAGGGTCGAGAATGACACCGTCATACATCGAGGCACCTTTGGCGCTGATCAGGGCCGAGTGATGGATGATGCGAAACGATGTTGGTGGTGACGTGGCCCAATGCACGTCCAGTGTCCGAAAATCTTCCTGCCGCAGGCGTGTGGACATGGCTTCGGCCCAGTCATTGCACAACCCTCGTTCCCGAAACCCGTTAATGACCTTTGCATTGTGAATGATCGCCGGGTCCGTAACGTTCCAGTCCCGCGCTAATTGCTGCGAATATGTGTATGAAATGCGGGCAGCCCTTTGCGCCTCGGCAGGGTCGACACGCGGGTCGAGGTCCATGATAGCCGCGGCAAGCGCGTCAATGTCGTCTTGACCAGCGCTGGGTTGCGTGGTCGTGCAGCCGCCAAGCGCAAGGGTCAGGACGGTCGCGCAAAGCACCAATAAAGATCGGATCATTCTGATTTTCGCATTTGGAACTGTTTGTACGTTTTGGCTGCTCTATCGTCGTTTTGAGTGAATTCATAGAACGAACTGACAGATCAGCCAAAAGCGCACGCACCTGCTGACAAAAAAGACCCGGCGCGAACGCCGGGTCAAGTTGGGGAAACGGGGTTGCCGTAATCAGGTTAGCCCAGCAAACGCCGAGCGATCACTTGTGCCTGAATTTCAGCAGCCCCCTCAAAAATGTTTAGAATGCGTGCGTCACACAGAACGCGACTGATCTTGTATTCCAGTGCAAAACCGTTGCCGCCATGAATCTGCAAACCGTTATCAGCGGCGGCCCAAGCAACACGAGCCCCCAATAGCTTGGCCATGCCAGCCTCAAGGTCGCAGCGCTGGCCGTGGTCTTTTTCCCATGCGCTGAAATAGGTCAACTGACGCGCGATCATGATTTCGACCGCCATCATCGCCAGCTTGCCCGAGACACGCGGGAAATTAATCAGCGATTTGCCGAATTGCTTGCGTTCCTGCGCGTATTGCATGGCGATATCCAGCGCGCTTTGCGCCACGCCAATGGCCCGTGCGGCGGTTTGGATGCGGGCGGATTCGAAAGTCTCCATCAGTTGTTTGAAGCCTTTACCCTCTTCGCCGCCAAGCAGGTTTTCACCTTTGACTTTGAAGCCGTCAAAACCCAGCTCGTATTCTTTCATGCCGCGATAACCCAGAACCTCGATCTCACCGCCGGTCATGCCTTCGGTGGGGAAGGGGTTCTCATCCGTGCCCGGCGTTTTTTCCGCCAGGAACATCGACAGGCCACGGTGGTCGGTGGTGTCAGGGTTGGTGCGGGCCAGCAGGGTCATCACATGGGTGCGTGCGGCATGGGTGATCCATGTCTTGTTTCCGGTGACCTCGTAATCGCCATCCCCGGTCTTGGTTGCGCGGGTGCGTAGGCTACCAAGATCCGAGCCGGTGTTGGGTTCGGTGAAAACAGCCGTGGGCAGGATCTCGGCGCTGGCGATTTTGGGAAGCCATTGGGCCTTTTGCTCGTCCGTGCCGCCTGCGATGATCAACTCAGCCGCAATCTCGGACCGCGTGCCCAGTGAACCGACGCCAATATAACCGCGCGACAGTTCCTCGGACACCACGCACATCGAGGCTTTGGACAGGCCAAATCCGCCGAATTCTTCGGGGATGGTCAGGCCAAAGACGCCCATCTCGGCCAGTTCCTCGATGATCTCGATCGGGATCAGTTCATCCTTGAGATGCCAGTCATGAGCGTTCGGTTCGACTTTTTCCTGTGCGTAACGGCGGAACTGGTCGCGGATCATTTCCAGTTCTTCTTCCAAACCCGAAGCGCCAAACATGGTCGCACCGGCCTGATCTTCCATCAGGGCCACCAGACGTGTGCGGGCGGCCTGAGAGTTCGCCTGCGCCATCAGCGTCTGCACTTCGGAGCTTTGGAAGCCCGACAGCGCGTCCCAGCCAAGGCCCATATCCTGCAGGCGCACGACCTCACCCTGGTTCATCGGAATGCCGCCGGCGACCTGATGCAGATATTCGCCAAAGGCGATCTGGTGCAGCAATTGTTCGATTTCGCCAAATTTGCCATCGGCGTCCAACGCCTCGGCCCAGCGTTGCATTTGTTGCAGGGATTGCTGGTACGTCGCAAGCCATGCCAGCCCATGTGCTGCGGTTTGGTTGGCTTCGATCAACGCACCAGATACACGACCGTCCTTGGTTACCATTGCCCGGACCGACTCGCGCGCGCGTTCAAACACTGCTTCGACAGCGGGCACCGCAACGCGGGTCAAAGTCAGAAGGTCGGGCAAAATCGCGGATGTTGTCATCTGGGTCATATCCTGTCCGTCATGGGCCATGAATCACGTCCTTTTCTGGGTCGTATGGTCTTACCATGCTGCACGTGCAGCGCAACAAAAATACGAATTACGCTGCGAAAAAGTTCAAAAATTGCTTGATCATTTTTGCAATGCAGAGAATTTCAGGGATGCTATCACAGTGCCATGACGTTGTTTTCCGCTTTCACTTCGCAGGAGTTGCTGCTTGCCTTCGGCGTCGCTTTCTTGGCCGGTTGGATCAAAGGCATGGTTGGGTTTGCGATGCCAATGGTGTTGGTATCCGGGCTAAGTATGATCCTGTCGCCTAATCTTGCCATTGCCGGTCTGATTTTGCCGACAATTGTGACGAATGGCTTTCAGGCGCTTCGAGAGGGGGTACCCGCAGCCATTGACGCCATCCGGAAATTTCGGGTTTTTCTAAGCGTCGGATTGGTGTTCCTGCTTCTGGGCGCGCAACTGGTCAGCATTGTCCCGGAAAAGACGTTTGTGTTGATTATCGGCATTCCGGTGACGTTCTTCGCCTTGATTCAGATGTTGGGCTTGAAGCTGACGCTTGAAAAATCCTCAGCCCGGATCGAGGCCAGTATCGGATCAATCGCCGGGTTTGTCGGCGGTTTGTCAGGGGTCTGGGGGCCGCCCACCGTTCTCTACCTGACTGCGCTGAACACGCCGAAGGCTGTACAGATGCGGGTTCAAGGCGTGATCTATAGCCTGGGTGCCGTGGCTTTGTTGGTGGCGCATCTGGGTTCGGGCATCTTCAATGCCCAGACGGCTCCGTTCTCGGCAGTTTTGATTTTGCCTGCGCTGATCGGCATGTGGGTTGGGCTGCAGTTGCAATCACGTATTGATCAGGCGCGGTTCCGAAAGGTCACGTTGCTGGTCTTGCTGATTGCGGGACTGAATCTGCTGCGGCGCGGCATTCTGGGTTAGGGGCGGCTATCCGCAATGCGGAATGCGAAATACAGTCCCAGCATAAGGAAGAACAGGCCCGAGATATCACCGATAAGATAAGCGACGTATTCAACGCGCGCGCTGCCGAAGGCCAAGTTGGTCAGCCCGGCGACAAGGAATGAGGTAATGACACCGACCCCCATGATGCAGGACCAGCAGGGTTTGCGGTCGGCGCGCGGGAACAAATCCCAGCCCACCCATTTCAAAAGGTAGAATACTGCCGGAACAGTGGTCACGGCAATTGCGATAGCCATGAGGCGGCTGGGCAGGAATACGTCAGAGCCACCAAGAAACGCGAACACAATTAAGACGCCCGGAAGTAAGGCGTAGATCGAACGCCAGCCAAGCAACCACGCTGCCAGAACGCGCACACCGTGCGGCAGAAACAAAAGGCTGGCGCGGCTGGGGTATTCCGGAAAGAAAACATTCTGCAGCGGCATCAGAACCTCAAACGTAAGGAAAGATGCCACCACATAAGCCAACGAAGCGTAGAAAGTGTCAGAGGCCCATTTTTGCACGGCGATCAACCACCATCGTGCAGGCAGAAGCCATCATCTGGGTGCATGAACGATATACCGACCCCGGTTCGCGCTGCCACTTTGCGAAAGATAGCCCTTCTGCACCAGCGATTTCAGCGCGCGGAAAAATGTGGGGCGTGAAACACTTTGAACCAGTGTATGTTCGATCAGACCAAATGTGCGAACTTCCTGATCGGCCTTCGAAAGTTCTTCGGCCGCGTAATAGATATCGCGTTCCACCGGAGACAGTTGTTCAAGCCCCAGTGTGCGCTCCATGCTTTGCATCAGCTTACGTAGTTCGGTCAGTTTCGAGATTTCCGTCATGGTCTTACCTGTTCCTTGCCTGTGTCATCCGCCGTGCAATTTCAGCGGGTGGAAACGTGCCGATTATTCAGCAAGTCTCATATTGACACTCATCCCCTAATTTCTAAACTTACTTTCGATTGGGTTGCTCAGTTCGCGTGTTGTGAGTGCACGCTTGAGCCACCGCTAGGTTTTTTCACTTTCCGCCCGGTGCCAAAGCGCCGGGCTTTTTCGTCACAATGACACTTAGCGATACCGTAATCCTCGAATCCGGGCAACGAATTTGTATGCGCTTTTGGCGTTATTCAACCCTGAAGAGATGACGATTTAGTGAGTCGCGCAAAAAGAAAAGGGGGCGAAAATCGCCCCCTGTCTGATTATCCGATTGCGACGGCTTTTATGTCCTCGTCGATGAACGGTAAGTACTGTTCAAAATTCTCGGCGAACATTTGCACCAGTTTCTCGGCTTGTTTGTCAAAGGCGGCCTGATCGTCCCAGGTGCGGCGCGGATCCAGCAGAACCTCGGCCACGCCGGGAACGGAAACTGGCACATCAAAGCCAAAATTGGCGTCCTTACGGAACTCGGCATCGCGCAGCGACCCGTCCAGAGCAGCGGTTAGCAAGGCACGGGTGGCACGGATGGGCATCCGGCTGCCAACGCCATAGGCACCGCCGGTCCAGCCGGTGTTGACCAGCCAGCAGGTCGCGCCGTGCTGGGCGATCTTGTCCCGCAACAGGTTGCCGTACTCTTCCGGGCGGCGCGGCATGAACGGTGCGCCGAAACAGGTCGAGAAGGTCGGCTGAGGCTCGGTGATGCCGCGCTCTGTCCCGGCAACCTTTGACGTGAAGCCAGACAGGAAGTGATACATCGCCTGCGCTGGGGTCAGCCGCGCAATCGGAGGCAGCACGCCAAACGCATCACAGGTCAGCATGATGATGTTCTTGGGATGGCCACCCAGCGCGCTGCTGGATGCGTTCGAGATGTACTCCAACGGATAGGCGCAGCGCATGTTTGCGGTCAGCGAGTCATCCTCGAAGTCCAGTTCCTTGGTTTCGGGGTCGAATACCATGTTCTCGATCACGGTACCGAACTTGCTGGTGGTCGCGTAGATTTCCGGCTCGGCCTCGGGGTTCAGGCTGATCGTCTTAGCATAGCAGCCACCTTCGAAGTTAAAGGTGCCGCGATCCGACCAGCCATGTTCGTCATCCCCGATCAGGGTGCGGGCCGGGTCAGCGGACAGGGTGGTCTTACCGGTGCCCGACAGGCCAAAGAAAACCGCGGTGTCGACCGGGTTACCAACAGCATGGTTGGCCGAGCAATGCATCGGCATGACGCCTTTTTCCGGCAGCATATAGTTCAACAGGGTAAAGACAGACTTCTTGTTCTCGCCCGCATATTCAGTGCCACCGATCAGGATCAGCTTGCGGTCGAAGTTCATCGCGATCACGGTCTCGGACCGGCAGCCATGCTTGGTCGGGTCGGCTTGGAAGCTGGGGCAGTTGATGACAGTGAAATCTGCGGTGAACTCGTCCAGATCTTCACGATCGGGACGGCGCAGCAGGTGACGGATGAACAGGTTGTGCCAGGCCAACTCGGTGACCATGCGCACATTGATCGAATAGGCCGGGTCTGCCCCGCCGACGAGGTCCTGCACGAAATAGTCGCGGCCTTTCATGTGGGCCAGCATGTCTTCGTACAGTGCGTCGAACCCTTCGGGGCTCATTTCCGCGTTGTTTTCCCACCAGATTGAATCGGCAACGCTGTCGGTTTTGACGACGTGCTTGTCCTTGGGCGACCGGCCGGTGAACTTGCCGGTGGTGACGAGAAAGGCCCCGCCATTGCCCAAAGTGCCTTCTTCACGCTTCAGAGCCTCTTCGATCAGCGCCGGTTCCATGAAGTTATAATAGACATTGCCCAGACCCTCGATGCCCTGATCTTCGAGGCGGAATTGCGGGTTAACCCGTCCAGATGTCATGTGTGTCTTCTCCTGTGGCGGCGCGAAGGCTTTGGGCCGGGTGCGCTCTTGGGGCAAATTGCCGGATCGTTCCGGCGGACAGGCGCGTCTTATCACGGTCATTTGGGGCATGAACAGGACGGTTTGGCGCAGTTAGCGCAACCAAGGTCAGGTTTAGCGCCATCACAAATTTCCTGTCGGAAATCATGGCGCTTTTCCGGCAACATTAACGGCTTTTTTGCCGCAACTGTGTGACAACAAACGCACGATTCGCAGATACGGATTGATTCGCGGCCTTAAAAACGCCAGAAATGCCTTACTAATAACGATATAAAGCATGAGTGAGCAGGAATAGGGGCAAACCCGATGTCAAAGATTGCACTGGTGGACGACGACAGAAACATTCTGACGTCCGTGTCCATGACGCTTGAGGCCGAAGGCTTCGAGGTCGAAACGTACAACGACGGACAGGCTGCGTTGGACGCATTTAACAAGAAACTGCCGGACATGGCCGTTCTGGATATCAAGATGCCGCGCATGGACGGCATGGATTTGTTGCAGCGCCTGCGGCAGAAAACCCAGATGCCGGTGATCTTTCTGACCTCGAAAGATGACGAAATCGACGAAGTGCTCGGCCTGCGCATGGGGGCTGACGACTACGTCAAGAAACCCTTCTCGCAGCGTCTGTTGGTCGAACGTATTCGCGCGCTGCTGCGGCGGCAGGAAGCGACTTCGGGTGATGTTGCAACGGCCAGCACGGGCGATGCCAAGGTCATGGAACGGGGTGAGCTGCGGATGGACCCGCTGCGTCACGCGGTCAGTTGGAAAGGTACGGACGTATCCCTGACGGTGACTGAATTCTTGTTGTTGCAAGCCCTTGCGCAACGCCCCGGTTTTGTCAAAAGCCGTGATCAACTGATGGACGTCGCTTACGACGATCAGGTGTATGTAGACGACCGTACGATTGACAGCCATATCAAGCGTTTGCGCAAGAAAATGCGCGCCGCTGATTCAGAGTTTTCGGCCATCGAAACTCTGTACGGGATAGGCTACCGGTACAACGAAGAATAAGATTGACCGCTTAACAAAGGGTAGTTGGGCCTCGTGCGCGATACGGAACAAGCCAGCGAATTGCGGGACGGTGATGTGGTTCTGGGCGATGACTGGGTCATCCCTCAGGATCCTGACTCGGCCGAACTGGGGGCATCGCGCCGCAGTCGGAACCTGTTTTCGCTGCGCGGGTCGCCGCTGGCCCGCAAAATCATCACCTTTAACCTGATTGCTCTGGTTATTCTGGTCACCGGACTGCTCTATCTGGATGACTCACGGGACGAACAGGTAAAGCAGACCGCGAGCAATCTGATGGGCGACGCCCAGTTGGTCAGCAACGTGTTCGAAGCGCAGTTGCGCCAGAATTCTGCCGCTCATTCTCTTAGCACGGCCGAGCTTGATGTTAAGGACACTCTTGCCGGGTTGAGCCTTCCGGTCGGCGGCGAAGTTTTTGTTTACGATGCGGCGGGAACTCTGATCGGCTGGACCCGGGGGGGGGCAACAAGCGCTCCCATGCCCATTCTTCTAAGGTCAGAAGCCGAAGTTCAGACCGGCAGCACCCTGATCAGCGATGCGCTGAACGCCGTCTGGAAAGGCCTGTCCAAGATATTCACCAACGCCAACCCGGATGAGGCACCGACGCTTGCACAGCGCGTGCAGTCCCTGATCCCGACCGCGCTGCAAGGACAGATGCAGGTGCAGGCCGTAAAAGATGCAGCAGGCGAAACAGTAATCGTTGCCGCCTCGCCCATTTCATTAGAGGGGTCGCCTGTCGGCGCTGTTGCGATGGCCGGACCTGCCGGTGAAATCGACGCGTTGGCCCGGCGCGAGCAAGAGCGCATTTTGCAGATGTTCGTGGTTGCGCTTTTGGTTTCAATCGGCCTGAGCCTTGTTCTGGCGTCGACAATTGCGAACCCTTTGGCGGACTTGGCCGCCGCCGCCGAGTCGGGCAAAGACCGCGGCGCGGGGGTAAATCCGGGACGAATTCGCATTCCCGACCTGAGTGCACGCCCCGATGAAATCGGTCGCCTCAGTCGGGCGCTGCGGGGCATGGTGAACGCGCTATACAACCGGATCGATTCGAACGAACAGTTCGCCGCCGATGTTTCGCATGAAATCAAGAACCCCTTGGCCAGCCTGCAATCCGCCGTTGGTACGCTGCGCATGGTCAAACGGGAAGATCAGCGTGAAAAACTGTTGAGCGTGATTGAACATGATGTCCGTCGGTTGGACCGTCTGGTCAGCGACATATCGAACGCGTCACGCCTGGATGCGGAACTGGTCAAAGAAGAAGAACAACTCTTCGATCTGCTGAAACTGCTAGGCAATATCAGCCAGTATCTGGGAGAAGAGGCGCGGAGCAAAGGCGTGGATTACATCACCGATCTGCCGTCTCAGCCGATCAAAATAAACGGGCTTGAGGCGCGCTTGGCGCAGGTGTTCGTCAACCTGATCACAAATGCGATCTCGTTCTGCGAAAGCGGTGATGCCATTCGCGTTTGGGTGCGTCGCCGTGAAAACCGCGTTCTGATCGTCGTCGAAGACACCGGGCCCGGCATCCCGGAACAGGCGCTGACCAAGGTTTTCAAACGCTTCTATTCACAGCGCCCGGTGGAACATTTCGGCAATAACTCTGGCCTTGGGCTTGCGATCTCAAAACAGATAGTCGAGGCGCATGGCGGTGTGATCTGGGCCGAAAACATTCGCCCGACAGAGGCCGACGTCACGTCCGATCCACTTGGTGCGCGCTTTGTCGTGGGTCTGCCCGTGTAGTCATGAGCGGTCGGGCCCTCGCAGACGTCGCGCATCAGAACACTGCCATTATACATGCCACATGTGTTGCCCTCGACGGGCGGGGTCTGTTGATCCTTGGTACCGCTGGGGCAGGAAAATCGGCCCTTGCGCTGCAGATGATGGCTTTGGGGGCAGGGTTGGTTGCAGATGACAGGGTTGTTTTGACCATGGAAGCTGAAAAGGTCCTGATCGATGCTCCCCCAGAGATCCAAGGATTGATTGAGGCGCGCGGCGTCGGCTTGTTGCGTGCGCAATCGGTCGGGCCAGTAAACCTGAGCTATGTTGTTGATCTGGACCAAACAGAGACAGCCCGCTTGCCAGACGTAACGGAAGTCCGTGCCCTGAGGCAAACTGTTCCCTTGCTACGCGGCGCGGGTGTCCCCAATTTGGCATCAGCTTTGATGCAATTACTTAAAATGGCGCGTGTAGACCCTGAATGGCCCAGCACATGACAACTCAGCGGCGCATCGTTCTGGTAACGGGACCTTCGGGCGCTGGCAGATCAACGGCGATCCGCGTTCTCGAAGACCTTGGTTTTGAGGCTATCGACAACCTTCCGATGGGGCTCTTGCTGCGCCTGCTTGAAGGACCCGCAACCGACCGTCCCATGGCGTTGGGAATAGACGCGCGGAACCGCGATTTCTCGACGATCGGGTTCATTGAACTGATCGCCAAAGTTCAACGCATGGACCATGTCGACATTTCAACCCTGTATCTCGACTGCGACGACGAAGTCTTGGTGCGCCGCTTTTCCGAAACCCGACGACGCCACCCTGTCGCGTCAGATTCAAGTCCCGAAACCGGCGTTCGCCAGGAAAAAGAACTACTCGCCCCGATCCGTGAGATTGCGGACACGTTGATCGACACCAGCCCGCTGAACGTTCACCAGTTGCGCGAAGAGGTCGAGCGCTGGTTCGCGCCGCAAGGTGGACGCCATCTGGCGGTATCTATCGAGTCTTTTTCGTATAAGCGCGGTTTGCCGCGTGGATTGGATATGGTGTTTGACTGCCGGTTTCTCGCCAATCCGTACTGGCGCCCGGAACTTCGCGCCGAAGATGGTCGAAACCCGGATGTGGCGCGCTATGTTCAGTCTGACGCGAACTATGCACCGTTTTTTGACCGTGTTGTCGATTTGCTTGAACTCCTGTTGCCGGCCTATCGCGCCGAAGGCAAAGCGCACCTTTCGGTGGCCTTTGGGTGCACCGGAGGACAGCACAGATCCGTTGCTACCGCCGAGGCGGTCGCAAAGGCCCTTGCAGAGCAGGGGCAGCAAGTGGCAATTAGGCACCGCGAAATGGAACGTCGATCGTTGAATGTGAGGTCGGATTGATCGGGATCGTACTTGTTGCACATGGTGGGTTGGCTCAGGAGTACCTGGCCGCAATGCAGCATGTGGTCGGAAAACAGCCCGGCTTGGCCGCGATCTCGATCGAAGCGGATCACGATCGCGATGCCAAGCAGAATGAAATCTGTGTCGCCGCAGACAGTGTAGATGTGGGTGACGGTGTTGTCGTTGTAACCGATCTGTTTGGTGGCAGCCCATCGAACCTAAGCTTGCGCGCCTGCGCCCCGCAGGATCGACGTATCCTTTACGGTGCAAATCTGCCTATGTTGATTAAACTGGCCAAATCCCGCCACTTGCCAATCGGCGACGCCGTGCGGCAGGCGATGGAGGCTGGACGCAAGTATATCAATGCGCAAAATGTGACGTTGGACGAAGACCGGATTGATTAAGAATGACGAACCGAAGCTTGAAAATAATCAATGAAAAGGGCTTGCACGCCCGTGCCTCGGCAAAGCTGGTTGAGGTGGTCGAAGGTTTCGACGCCCAGGCCGAAGTGTCAAAAGACGGGCTTTCTGCGTCAGGTGACAGCATAATGGGTCTTTTGATGTTGGCAGCATCGCGCGGAACGACTATTGACGTCGAGACGTCCGGACCGGATGCTGAGGCGTTGGCTGATGCGCTGGAAACCTTGGTGAACGACAAGTTCGGGGAAGGGTTCTGACGGCGCCTGCTGCGACATCAAGAACGGGAAGACCAGGAATTGGCGGAAACGACGCACGAGACCAAGACAGGCCCGGTTGTGGATGGGACCGAGGACCAGGGCGAAATCTACGATCGTAGAACCCTGACCTACGCAAACTCTTTCGACGATGCCTGGACTTCAACAGCTATCCGCGCCATCGAATGGTGTACGGGCAAGCTGACCATTTTGCGTATGGTCAACAAATTCGAGAAGAAGAACGAATACTATCGTGGCCAGCGGTTCTGGGGCGGCGCGCTTGAGGTTATGGGTATCAACCTGACCACGCCTCAGGAACAGATTGCCCGCATCCCGAAAACCGGCCCGGTTGTCGTGGTTGCCAATCACCCCCACGGAATGGTCGACGGCATGATTCTGGCCGAACTGATCGGGCAGGTGCGCAGTGACTATCGTATCCTGACCCGCTCTGTTCTGACTGGTTTGGACGAGGCCGCGACGTCGTTCATGATCCCTGTTCCCTTCCCACATGATCCGGAAGCACAGGCCAAAATGCTTGAAATGCGCGGCAAGGCGATGGACCACCTGAAAAATGGCGGAGTGGTCGCATTGTTTCCATCTGGTGTGGTGATGTCGTCGGATGACTGGTTCGGCCCCGCGATCGAGCGCGAGTGGAACGTGTTCACGGCCAAGATGATTCGCCGATCGGGCGCGCAAGTCGTTCCTATCTTCTTTCCCGGCAGAAACTCGCGGGCATACCAGATCGCTAACAAAATGTCCGCGATTCTGCGCCAAGGCCTGCTGCTGCACGAGATCGTTCGGTCCTGCAACAAACCGCAGTCACCGGTAATCGGTGATCCGATCTCAGAAGAAGACATGCAACTGCTCGAGCGCGACCCACGCGGCTTCATGGCTTGGCTCCGCAAGCACACGTTGGGACTTGGCGAGTCACTTAAACCCTGATCCGTCTCTTCATCTGGCCAAAAATATCCCGGGGGTGAGGCCGGATGAAATCCGGGCGAGGGGGCTGGCCCCTTTACCGGGTCGGGACAGGCACTTCGCCTCTATAGTCATAAAAACCGCGCTGTGTCTTGCGTCCTAACCACCCGGCCTCGACATATTTAGTCAACAAAGGGCACGGGCGGTATTTGGTGTCGGCCAATCCGTCATGAAGGACATTCATGATCGCCAGGCACGTGTCCAAACCGATGAAATCCGCCAGCTCAAGCGGACCCATCGGATGGTTTGCGCCCAGTTTCATTGATTGGTCGATGGATTGAACATTCCCGACGCCCTCATACAGGGTATAAACAGCTTCGTTTATCATCGGCATCAGAATGCGGTTCACGATAAAGGCCGGGAAGTCCTCGGCGCTGGCTGCAGTTTTACCAAGCCGGTCCACGACGGTTTTGCAGGCGCTGAATGTCTCTTCGTCGGTGGCAATTCCTCGAATCAACTCGACCAACTGCATGACCGGAACCGGGTTCATGAAGTGGAACCCCATAAAGCGTTCGGGTCGGTCTGTTCGACTTGCCAGCCGCGTAATGGAAATCGACGACGTGTTTGATGTCAGGATCGTATGTGGCTGCAAATGCGGCTGAAGATCTTCGAAGATCGCCTGTTTGATCGCCTCGCGTTCTGTGGCGGCCTCGATCACAAGGTCGGTCTGGCCCAGCTCGGGCAATTCAAGCGTGGCCTTGATGCGCTTCAGCGCGGCCTGCATTGCGTCGTCCGAGATTTTTCCACGCGATGCTTGTCGCGCCATATTCCCTTCGATCGTTGTAATTGCGCTGTTAAGTGCGTCTTCGCTGACGTCATTCAGCAAAACGTCGTAATCGGCCAGGGCAAGAACATGGGCAATGCCGTTCCCCATCTGACCTGCGCCAATCACTCCGACCGATTTTACATCCATATTCAGGTGCCTTTGTGCCACGGGTTATGGCGACAGTATCGGCAGTTTGGGGCAGGCGGCAAGAGGATCAAGCATCTGGAGTTTGCTTCAAATGCGCACATTAGGAAATTCTCAAGATTTGCGGCTGCATGATGGCACCCGGGTGAAAAATGGGTGAGTGGTATGAGCTATCATCAAACAGGCTCGGGGGGACCCGAGGATGCCGTGTGCCAATATGATGGATCGCGGTTATGGTTTCGTGGGCCGCAGCGATCTTTGGATACGCCTTACATGGCATGTGTCGGCGGGACCGAAACCTTTGGGCGCTTTGTCGAACGTCCTTTTCCCTCGATTCTCGAGGGAAAACTAGACCGCAGGTGCCTGAACTTGGGCAGCCTTTTCTGTGGCGTGGACGCGCTGTTGCGGGACACTGGCCTGCGATCTTTGCTAAGCGGCGCAGAGATGTGTGTCCTGCAGGCTCCGGACATTCTGGGGCAATCAAACCGTTTTTACAAAGTGCATCCCCGACGAAATGACCGGTTCCTTGCACCTACCGATGATTTGTGTTCGCTTTACCCGGAGATCGACTTCACGGACGTGCATTTCGTGCATCACCTTGTGTCGCTGTTGAAGGGACATCAGGACGCGCGGTTTGAGGTGGTTGCTGAAGACCTGCGTAAGAATTGGGTCGGGTTGCTGCGAGAACTGTTTAACTCTCTGAAAGCACCTGTGATCCTCTTGAACCTGGATGTCCGGCGGCAGTCCGATGAATGTGAATTTGGTACAGATGCCCAGGTTCCTGTTTCAGCAGAAATGCTAGGGGCTGTCCGCCCCTATTGTCTTGATGTTGTGGACCTGTTCGTTAACGTTTCTGGCCAATCTGAAGAATTGGAAGATATGTTGTTTGGAACATTGCAGCAGCCGATGGCCGAGCCAATGATCGGCCCGGCTGCACATAGGAAAATTGCCGAGACCCTTTCGCGTCGTATTCGGGACCTACAATGAAAAAAGGCCCGCCGTTTGGCGGGCCTTTTATTCAAAGCGAAGCGTGGGCTTAGCCGAGTTTCTCGGTCAGTTCCGGCACCGCCTGGAACAGGTCGGCAACCAGACCAAAGTCAGCAACCTGGAAGATCGGCGCTTCTTCGTCTTTGTTGATCGCAACGATGACCTTCGAGTCCTTCATGCCCGCCAAGTGCTGGATCGCGCCCGAGATGCCGACAGCGACATACAGGTCCGGTGCAACAACCTTACCGGTCTGACCCACCTGCCAGTCGTTCGGAGCATAGCCCGAGTCCACGGCGGCGCGCGACGCGCCAACAGCGGCGCCCAGCTTGTCGGCCAGGGTTTCGATCAGTTTGAAGTCCTCTTCCGAGCCGACACCACGGCCGCCCGAAACAACAACGCCAGCCGAGGTCAGCTCGGGGCGATCGCTTTCGGCAACCTTGTCTTCAACCCACGAGGACAGACCAGCGTCAGCACCGACCGAGATGGTCTCAACCGCAGCCGAACCGCCTTCGCCCGCCGCGTCAAAGGACGCGGTGCGGAAGGTGACGACTTTCTTAGCGTCGTTCGACTTGACGGTCTGGATCGCGTTGCCCGCATAGATAGGACGCTCGAAGGTCGAGCCGTCAACCACGCCGGACGCATCCGAGATCACCATCACGTCCAGCAGCGCCGCAACGCGCGGCATCACGTTCTTGGCATCGGTGGTGGCGGGGGCAACGATATGCTCGTATCCGTCGGCCAGACCAGCAATCAGGGCCGCAGTCGACTCCGCCAGGCGGTGACCCAGCGACTCGTCTTCAGCGACCAGAACCTTGGAAACGCCGTCGATCTTCGCAGCGGCTTCACCAGCAGCAGCGGCAGAGCCACCTGCGGCCAGAACGGTCACGTCGCCCAGTGCCTTCGCGGCATTGACGGCTTTGGCGGTGGCGTCCAGCGCCAGTTCACCATTGTTGACTTCGGCGAGAAGAAGAACAGCCATTACACAGCCCCCGCTTCTTTGAGTTTCGCAACCAGCTCGTCAACCGAGCCTACGACGATACCAGCGGCACGTGCCGGCGGCTCTTCGGTTTTGACGATTTCCAGACGGGGCGAGACGTCGACGCCGTAATCGGCGGCAGTTTTCTCGTCCAGCGGCTTTTTCTTCGCCTTCATGATGTTGGGCAGCGACGCATAGCGCGGCTCGTTCAGGCGCAGGTCAACGGTCACGATGGTCGGCATCTTGACGCTGATGGTCTGCAGGCCGCCGTCAACCTCACGGGTGATCTTGGCGGTGTCGCCTTCGATGTCTACTTCGGACGCGAAGGTGCCTTGGCTCCAGCCCAGCAGGGCCGACAGCATCTGACCGGTGGCGTTCATGTCGTTGTCGATCGACTGTTTGCCCGCCAGAACCAGACCGGGCTGCTCTTCCTCGACCACTTTGGCCAGGATTTTCGCAACGGCCAGAGGCTCGATATCCTGATGAACGTCATCGGCTGCTACAACCAGAATGGCGCGGTCAGCGCCCATGGCCAGAGCGGTGCGCAGCGTTTCCTGCGCCTGCTTGACGCCGATCGAAACGGCAACGACTTCGTCGGCCTTGCCCGCTTCTTTCAGGCGGATCGCCTCTTCCACGGCAATCTCGTCGAACGGGTTCATCGACATTTTGACATTGGCGAGATCGACACCGCTACCGTCCGCTTTCACGCGGACCTTCACATTATAGTCAATCACGCGTTTGACAGGCACGAGTACCTTCATTTTGCGCTTTCTCCTTACAAATCCGGTAAGCCGCGAAGCGACTCCACCAATGCTCTCGGGGGTCTGAATAGCGTTTCAATTCGAATGGCAACAGAGCAAAATCGTCACGTCATGGTTTTGGGACGTCGCGTTTCGTATTTTTTGACGCTACGGCGCGCAATATTATTGCTGCGTCATTAAGGGGTTCAGTGGCTGGGCCCTCTCTTCTGGCCCGGCCATTGTCACCAAGACACTGTGCCGCATTCAGCGGTTCGCGCCCGGAACCCACAACACGTCCCGCGTGCCGTTTTCATTGGCGCAGCGGGCAGCAACGAAGAACCAGTCGCTGAGACGGTTGAGGTATTTCACTGCGACCTCGTTGACGGGCTCCATATTCGTCAGCTCAACCGCCAGTCGTTCAGCCCTGCGGGACACGGTGCGGCAGACATGCAGATGAGCCGCCAGGCGTGAGCCACCCGGCAGGATGAAACTGCGCAACGGCTCAAGTGTTTCGTTCATCACGTCAATTTCAGCCTCGAGGCGGTCAATTTGAGCGGGTACGATTCGCAGGGGGGGATAATCCGCCTCGGCGTCTTTTTCCATGTTGGGGCGGCAGAAATCAGCGCCCAGATCGAACAGGTCGTTCTGGATACGTGACAGCGCAGCCTCAACTTCGCCTTCGGCCTCGGTGCGGGCGACGCCGACAAAGGAATTCAGCTCATCCACTGTGCCATAGGCGGCCACGCGGCCCGAATATTTCGCGACGCGTTCGCCATTACCCAACGCGGTTTTCCCGTCATCGCCGGTGCGCGTGTAGATTTTGTTGAGAACGACCATCTATTGAACCCCCTGCCCACGGAGCCAGACGTAGAGCACGATCAAAACCACGGCAATGAATTGAAACAGGATGCGAAGTCGCATCATCTTGTTGCTTTTCATTGCGGCTTCCTTGCCGCTTTTGCCGAAATTCGAGATGCCGATCGCCAGCACCACAACAACAGCAGCCATGGCCAACAGTAGAACGACCATCAGAAGGTCCATGAGTACACCGTCCGCGTTACTTGTTTCGTTGGGCTATCATCTAGCCTCTGACGTGCAAAAAGCGAACGGGTAATTTCGCCTCAGACGTCCGACAGGATGCGGTCGATTGTGCGCGTGGGCAGGATCCGTCGCAGCCACCCGGCGATATAGGTCGGCGTGGTGACATAGTAGCGGGCGCGCGGGCGTTTGGATTCCACGGCATGTGCCAGCTTGTCGGTCACCGCCGATGCCGGCAGCTCGAACCGGTCGGGCCCTGAGGATTCGTACAGTCTTTTCAACAACGAGGCTTCGTATCGGTCGCGCAGGGCCGAGTCTTGCCAATTGATGAAACGCTCGAAAACCGGAATCGAGTTTTCGCGGATTTTGGAGGTGATAGGGCCGGGTTCGATCAGGATAACCTTGATGTCTGTGTCGGCTAGCTCCAACCGCAATGTGTCGGTCAATCCTTCGACCGCATATTTGGTTGCCACATAAGCGCCCCGCCAAGGATATGCGACCAGACCGAGAACAGACGAGTTTTGAACGATTCGCCCGTGCCCCTGCGCGCGCATGACGGGGATGACCTGCCGCGTGAGGTCGTGCCAGCCAAAGAAATTGGCCTCAAAGATCGCGCGCAGGCCATCTGTTGGCAGGTCTTCCACCGCACCGGGAAGACCATGCGCGCCATTATTGAACAATGCGTCGAGCGTGCCGCCTGTCTTATCCAGAACATCCTGCAGGCCGGACGTGATGCTGTCACTGTCGGTATAGTCGATACGGGGGCTTTCGAAACCCTGCGCCCTCAGACGGTCGCAGTCACGTTGCTGCCGACATGAGGCAAATACGCGCCAGCCGCGCGCCCGCATACCATGCGCCGCGTCCAGCCCAATCCCCGAAGAGCAGCCGGTGATAAGAATTGTCTTCTGCATGGTCTTCCTGCCTCTCGCCTTGCACCAAAGCTATGGCGGGGCAGGGGGCAGGACAATGTCAGCGCCGCGTCAATCTGCGGTTTTTCTGACCAGAGATGCGGAAATCCATCCGACCTGTTGCTCGGGTAACACGCGCAACCTTAGCCAGCCGGTGCCTGAATCGCTGAGGACTTCAACCTTTTGGCCGATGGATGCTTTGCCGATGACAGGATAGATCGTCCCCGGACCGTCGCGCATGTTTACCCGCGTTCCCGAGATCTCGCGGATGTCCTTTTGTGGTTCTTCGTAAGCTGATGGTTCCAACACCTCTTCGGGCTGGGTTTCAGCGATCTGGCGCAACCCGGTTATGCCGTCTTCGAGGGACGCCAAGGTGATGTTGGCGCTTTGATCGGCAAAAGCCGACAGGCCCGAGAATGTCTCAAGGCTGGCGGGTTCCGGCAGGATTTCCACGATCTCTTCTTTCGCCAAGATCGGCTTCACCCGTACGGTTGCCGTACGCAGGGCGACATTGGTCACCAATTGCTCGGCGCGAGTGTGTTGCAATGGCACAGGTTCGGGCGCAACGGCCACGCGCTCGGGTTGGGCGGTGCGCAGTCCGCGCGGCTCAAAATCAGGGCCGCCGCTCATGACGTAAAAACACCATCCGAGCGCGGCAAAAGTAACAAGAACAAGGCGCGACATGGCGCATCCCCCGGTAATCGAAAAAGGTAAAATAGGCAGCAGTTCAATTAAAGAGAGCCTACCATAATTCACGATCGGAGTCGAAAGATTGGGGGAAATCCTAAGCTTGCCTCCCCCTGTTGCAAAAAGCGCCACTTGTCCCCAGCAAAATGCGCGCTGGTTGCTTTACCGCGGCGCGCCTGCGTCGTATCACATCATATATGAACGACACGATCGACGACCCCAACATGGAGGCCCCCGATGGCGGGGGCGAGGTAGCTGAACCGCTGCGCCGAGCGATTGGCGAACGCTATCTGACTTATGCTTTGTCGACCATCATGCACCGGGCCTTACCGGATGCGCGCGATGGTCTGAAGCCGGTTCACCGGCGAATCCTTTATGCCATGCGTGAGCTGCGACTCAGCGCGACGGGGGGATTCCGTAAGTCGGCCAAGATTTCCGGCGACGTGATGGGCAACTATCACCCCCATGGCGATGCCGCGATTTATGACGCGATGGCGCGTCTGGCGCAGGACTTCAACGTACGCTACCCACTTGTCGACGGGCAGGGGAATTTCGGCAATATCGATGGCGATAACCCGGCCGCCTCGCGGTACACCGAGGCGCGGATGACTATCGTGGCCGAGGCGCTGCTTGAGGGGCTGAACGAAGACGCTGTCGATTTCCGCGACAACTATGACGGTACGCTGACTGAACCCGTCGTGCTGCCCGCACAGTTCCCGAACCTGCTGGCCAATGGCGCTAGCGGTATTGCGGTGGGGATGGCGACGAACATTCCTCCGCACAATATCTCAGAGCTGTGCGATGCCTGCCTGCATCTGATCAAAACGCCGGATGCGCGTGACGACACATTGTTGAACTACGTGCCCGGCCCCGACTTTCCGACAGGTGGCGTGATCGTCGAACCACCTGAGAACATCGCGCAGGCCTATCGCACCGGGCGCGGGTCGTTCCGCCTGCGCTGTAAGTTCGAGGTTGAAGATCTGGGCCGTGGCCAGTGGCAGATCGTTGTCACCGAGATTCCCTATCAGGTTCAGAAATCCAAGCTGATCGAAAAGATCGCGGAACTGATCCAGACCAAGAAAATCCCGATCCTCGGCGATGTACGCGACGAATCCGCCGATGATATCCGCCTGATCCTTGAGCCGCGTTCCAAGAACGTGGACCCCGAGGTGTTGATGGGAATGCTTTATCGCAATTCGGACCTTGAGGTGCGGTTTAGCCTTAACATGAACGTGTTGATCGACGGCGTGACGCCCAAGGTCTGCTCGATGAAAGAGGTGCTGCGCGCCTTCCTCGATCACCGGCAAGAAGTTCTGCTGCGTCGTTCGCGTCACCGCATGGCGAAGATCGACCACCGTTTGGAGGTCTTGGAGGGCTTTATCGTTGCCTTCCTGAACCTTGATCGTGTGATTGACATCATCCGCTACGACGACGACCCCAAAGCCGCGCTGATGCGCGAGGATTGGGGCATCGACCATGTTCGCGCGACCGATGAGTCCGATTATGTCTCGCCCAAACCGGGCGAGGGCGAGTTGTCCGAGGTTCAGGTCGACGCGATCCTCAACATGCGTTTGCGCAGCTTGCGCCGTCTGGAAGAGATGGAGCTGGTCCGCGAGCGCGATGAGCTGATGCTGGAACGCGCCAACCTCGAAGACCTGCTGGCCGATCCCGCCCTGCAATGGGCCAAGATCGCCGAGCAGTTGAAAGAGACCAAAAAGACCTTCGGCAAAGACTACGAAGGCGGCGCACGCCGCACCCAATTTGCCGAAGCCGGGAATGTCGAAGAGGTGCCGCTTGAGGCGATGATCGACAAGGAACCGATTACGGTCGTGTGCTCTCAGATGGGCTGGATTCGCGCCATGACGGGTCACATTGACCTGAAGCGTGAGCTCAAGTTCAAGGATGGCGACGGCCCGCGCTTTATCTTCCATGCTGAAACCACCGACCGTCTGCTGGTTTTTGCGTCGAACGGGCGTTTCTACACGGTCAGTGCGGCCAACCTGCCCGGCGGGCGGGGTATGGGCGAGCCGCTGCGCCTGATGGTGGACTTGCCGAACGAGGCGCAGATTATCGACATCATGATCCATAAGCCGGGGCGCAAGCTGCTGGTGGCCTCGGATGCTGGCAACGGTTTCATGGTGCCAGAGGATGATGTTTTGGCCCAGACCCGCAACGGCAAACAGGTGCTGAACGTCAAGGGAGACGAAACCGCGATGATCTGCAAGCCAGTTGAGGGCGACCATGTGGCCGTGGTGTCCCAGAACGGTAAGTTTCTTGTGTTTCCCGTCGAAGAGCTGCCCGAAATGGGGCGCGGCAAAGGTGTACGTTTGCAAAAATACAATATGGCGCGCGGACGGCAGGGAACACTTGAGCTGGATGGGGGGCTGTCGGACCTCACGACCTTTGATTGGGCAGAGGGGCTCAAATGGTCCATGGGAGGGGATAAAACCCGGCATGAGGCCGATATGTCTCAGTGGCTTGCGAAACGCGCCAGCGTTGGGAAAAAGCCGCCATATGGTTTCCCGAGGGACTATAAATTCTCGTGATCGCACCGCCGTGACAGTCAAATTCAGTCGATGTAGCTTGGCACAAGCCCGGTTGGTGCGCTAAGTCAAAGAAAAACAGGCCTATCGAGACGAGATCATGTTACGCATTCTAACCTTGATAACCGGATTGACCCTGCTGGGCGCATGCGCGCAAACGCAGCTATACGAAGAGCCCGAGTCGCTGGGGGAATTCAAGCTTCGCGTGAACTACGCCTTTGCTGAAAAGGCTGTGCAGGGTCCCGTTTCCCGCGATGCCACGCCGGATGAATGGACAGCAGCGATTCAGAATGCCGTGGATGTCCGCCTAGGCCGGTATGAGGGCGCGCAGGAATACGACATCGGTATCAGTCTCGAAGGATACATGCTGGCCCCGCCGGGTATTCCGGTCATCTACAACCCCAAAAGCACGGCGATTGTTTTGGTCAACGTCTACGACGTGAAGAACAAGGAATTCCTGGCCAAGGGAAAACAGTTTCAGGTTCTGGAAGATACGACCGGTGAAAGTGCCCTGACCGGGTCAGGAAATACACGCACCAGAGAAGAACAGATGAGCGGTCTGGCCCTGAAGGTTGCGGACCGAGTCGAAGAGTGGTTGGCCGAAGAACATGAAGAGAACGGCTGGTTCCAGCGCCGCCCTGACCTGATACAACCTCTCGATTCCGGCGAGCTGACGCAAAATCCGGCATCATGAACGGGTTTTAACGCAGGATGTGCTTGATTTTCCCCTGCGAACCAAATATCTCGCGCGCGCAGATGTAACCACGGGACCAAGGGTCCCCCAAATCGCAAAAGGGCGCCTGAGGAATGGCAAAGGAAAAGTTTGAGCGTACAAAACCGCACGTCAACATCGGCACGATTG